>CAYTJF010000395.1:0-1850 GCA_964437945.1 uncultured Granulosicoccaceae bacterium | reverse complement strand
TTAACGGATGTTACAACGCAAATGCAAGATGCGGGTATTCGAGTCATTGGCGTAACCATATTACCCAGAATATGGCGACAAGCCGATCAGGCCACCGGCGACATGCAGGCCGCCACAGTTAATGACTGGATTAAAGACTCGGGAACATTTGATGCTGTGATCGATGCCAACGAAATTTTGCGTGACCCGCAGAACCCGACAAGCTTCAACCCGGTCTACAACTGTGACAACACTCATCCGAATGAAGCAGGCTATGCTAAGTTGGCGAATTCAATTGATTTGGATTTGTTCAGGTAAGTAATACCGGTAGCCACAGGTGTTCACCAAAACGCGACGGGCATAACACGGATTAATGCGGCTTCGATTGGATTGCTCGGGCCGCAGTCCTTCGATTGCCCTGTATTTCTCCTAACTGGCTGACTAAAGTGTTGTTATAGTATTTAAGGTATAGTTTTAGGTACAACTCAATCACTAATAAGGTTCACGGATGAATCCTTTATGTCCCCGCTGCGGAGCAGGATGCTCTGTTAAACACGGTCGCTATCATCGTTTTGATGATGCCCAATCCATTCAACGCTACCGCTGCACAACGTGTGGTAAGTGCCATTCCAGCGCGACTCACACGCCAACATTTCGGCAAAAACGCCGTCGGCTCAATCGCTTGATCGAAATGGACCTGTGCAGCAGCACCTCTCAACGGCGCATCGCCATCAAACACGGTTGTGATAGAAAAACCGTTGCCAGGAAAGTGATCTTTCTGGCTCAAGAAGCGCGAAAGAAAACGGCTCTGTGGCTGGAACAACATGGGCCTTTTTACTCACTGCAGTGGGACGAACTGATCACGTTCGAACACACAAGGTTGAAACCGCTATCGGTGGCGGTGATGTCGTGCACTAATACCCGCTGTATTATCGGCTTTGGTAGCGCGGCAATTCCCGCATCGGGCCAGATAGCCAAACGCTCTGTGGAGAAGTACGGCAAGCGTCGAAATCGAAGCGGCGCGATGCGTAAAAGCGTGCTTAAGTCAGTGGAAAAGGTGGTGTCACCAACAGCGTCGATAACAACCGATGAGCACCCACGCTACGCGTCTGAAATCAAAAATACGTATCCGAGTATGACTCATACGCAACACCTGTCTGTTAGAGGTTCATTGACTGGTCAAGGAGAGTTAAAACGCATCGGGTTCGACCCTTTGTTCAACATCAATCACACACTGGCTATGATGCGAGACAACATCAAGCGCCTGACAAGACGCACGTGGTGCACAACCAAAGTGGCGAATTCGCTCGATGATGTTATTGCGATTTACCAGCACTACCACAACTCGACGTTGATTCCGCAGCCTGAACTTACACCGGCTAATGGCTAGATTGAGTAAAATCGAGGCGGAGGATATTGCTGCTAATTACCAACAGCGAAGTCGGCCAGTTAGATGGAGATGCAGATGACGGCGTCAGTGTCGGCCTTGATTTACCACAGAAATGCCATGCAATGATCGGGGTCTATGCTCGGTGCACCGTTATCAGGGTTGCGCCCGTGCATACGCCCGTGCAAAGTATAATAGTAGTGCCTGCTTTGGCAGCCGCTATGGCTTGCTCTGCAATCTGGTCAGGATGGCATGGCAAAAGTTGATTTAACGATCGGACTCGCCCAAAACCAAGGACAGCTCTTTAAGCTATATTAATTTACCTGTCAGCTTTGGGTCGAGACTTGGTGCGAGTTATATCAGACCATCAAAAAATATCGAACTAAAAAATTTTGTCAGCTCTTTTACACTACGCTGATTGATCTCCTCCCATTCAACACTTCGGGTAAGGCCAACAAGAATCAGGCGCCGCACCAAAGACGGA
>CAYTJF010000394.1:0-1924 GCA_964437945.1 uncultured Granulosicoccaceae bacterium | reverse complement strand
GCGCTCCGAATAGGCGTGCCATCTGGCCTCCTGAACATTAACATTCCATCGGCCTGCCGAACCACAGTGAATTGCCCTTCATGCAACAGCTTGTGGTGGTGATGACAGACTTCAACTAAGTTCTCCAATGAAGTGTCGCCACCATTAGCCCAATGTACAATATGATGAGCATCCAGATGGTGCTGACAATCACAGCCAGGAAACTGACAAACGCCATCTCTTATTGCCAGTGCTCGACGTATACCCGTTGGAATAGCGCGGCTACTACGGCCAATACCCAGTGGTTCCCCTTTGCTTGTTAGCGCCGTGACGATCTTACAACTGCAACTTAACCGACGCGCTGTTTCTACCGGGACTGCCACTTGTTTATCGATATAACAATCGGGCTCCCCTGATGGCTTCTCAAAGACCTTTTGGCTGAGCACGTCGCTGTCGACATGCACCACTACTTGATAACGATCGTCCGTACGTGATGCAACCTTGGTGTCTGTAAGATACGCTTCAGCCATTAACACCAAGGCATCTGCTCTTTGTCTAGGATATTGGTGGTTTTTATTTATTGAAAATGCTCCTGCGGAGGTGTCCTTGGTCAACTCTAGCGCGTGACTCTCACTCTTTTCAGCTGGTTCAGATTGCGCAACCGATTCTACCGCCACCTCAATCGCTTTGATGACCAAAGCACCTTGTTCTGGTGTTAACCTGGCACGAACAACTAGGCAACCGTGTTCATCCCAATGTGTATTGACCTGCCGATATTCGTGGTGGTGCATGGCACCCTGATTTTCCGCGTTGCGGCGTTCGTCGTCAGTAATAAAGGTATCATCGTCACCATCGTGAATGGCATTGTGATAGCCAACCGTCATTACACCAGCTTTATCATACTGTTGTCGATACAGTCGGACGGTTTTATCCAATTGACTGGCGGTACCGTAGCGCGCATAGGACAAAAGACACTCTTCATTATTCTCGTTACCCACTCGAGTAATCGCGCGCGCTTTCGAGTAGCTTAATACGCCGGACGAAAATGCCTTGCTTGTTTTTGGCAATTTACCCAACGCATGTCCGACACGCACTTTCTCTCTTGCTGCGGAGAATGAAATACCGCAGCGCCAGTTCAGCCAGTGTGCACACGAGCGACAACCCTCATGCCCCCAGCCGTTGCGCCGATCAAACTCGGCAATCATGATGAGCTGTTGATAGGTTGCGGCGTTAATATCGGCACACAAACGTGTGATGGAATGTTCAAGTTCATTATTGGATAAATGGGTGAACTGGGGATTAGCTTCCATGTGGATTCCTTCGTTGTGTTTTAATATACTATAAAAATATACAGTTTATCTGTCAAGGTAGCGCGAGTGTTTTAGCACTGTTATTTGTCTTTGATTTAGATAGTGAAAACACCTTTGCGGGGGTGCTAATTTTGATTGTTGAACTTGTTCTTTTTGTGGGGTGGTGGCAGCCTGGAAAGTGCTGAGAGCGGTAGTTGTACGCAATCGATTTTATTGTAGAATTAGGCGGGAGCTTTGTGCGCCTGTCGGCCAATTGCGGGCATAAACTGAATTCATCCAGAGGGATTTATTGAATAAATCGAATACCGTTTTGTTTTTAGTTGTGACTTCTGCAATATTGCTGGCATCGATCTTTACATGCAGAGATGTTCATAACTTTGAAGAAATGGCTGACGTACGAGTAGGTTTGCCCATTCCTTTTTTATCGATCAATTTTCAACGCTTTACGCCAATCAATTTCCCAGAGACATTTTGCGGTCCCGGTAGTCCTTGGGAAGATGGGCATCGTATTTTACTGATACCGCTTCTAGTAAATATCTTAATTCTTCTCACAGGGTTCATCATATGCTGGAAACTGTGCACGTATAGAAAGCGTGAACACTAGATATACAGTACTACCGCTCTGGGCACCAAGC
>CAYTJF010000393.1:0-2081 GCA_964437945.1 uncultured Granulosicoccaceae bacterium | reverse complement strand
GTTGTTGAGGCTGTAGAAAAACCTGTTTGAGCCTGTATACACGATAAAATCATGCATTAGCGAATAGGATGCAAGTTATGCCGAACTTTAGATCATTGTAGACGCTCAGGCTATAGGCGAAGGACAGGAACAGCCTGTTTTCCAGCCTGTTCTGGAGCGTATTCGATCTCGCTATCAACGACTCGGAATTAGCGATAACGTTTACGGCAACGGCCTTACTGTGACAGCTGATACCGGTTACTGGAACAAAAGCAATTTACGCTATTTATACGACAACGCGATAGATGCGTACGTGCCAGACAATCAGTTCCGACGGCGTGATCCAGCTTTTGAGAAGCAGAAGAAAAAACATGGGCCAACAAAACCACAGAGGGCAACCAAGCAAGTTAAGTTATTCAGCGCTGATGATTTTGACTTTGATTCTGCTACGCGCACCTGTCGCTGCCCCGCTGGTGAGTCGATGTGGTTGAAGAAAGACGGTAAGGATAAACAGGGTAATGAGAAGTTGTATTTCATGGGTCGTCATTCGAAGTGCCGCAGTTGCCAACTTAATACCCGGTGTATGCGTCATCCGGAGTCAGCGAAAGATCGTCATGGTAGTGGTCGGCAGGTCTCATTCATCGTCAAGCGGTCGTTGAACAAGTCAGTGCCAGTGGAATGGATGAAGCAGCGAATTGACAGTGTCGTGGGTAAAGAGACCTATGCGCAACGTCTTGCGGCGGTGGAACCGGTATTCGGTAACCTCAGATCAAACAAGGGTCTTGACCGATTCAGTTTGCGAGGCAAGGAGAAGGTTAATGGACAGTGGCAATTGTTCTGTTTGGTGCACAATATTGATAAGTTGGCCAAACGTGCAGGCCGTGAATGACATAGAGCTTGTCTATCAACATGTGAACGCTCAGCGTGGCACTGTTAAGGTAACTATCGTAAACAAACCGGTGAAATGAGGGCGATCGAGCAATGTGGTCGGTGTGTTAGTAATTTGCAGAACCCGCGCTGCGTCAAGGTAGGTTTTTCTACACCCTCGTTAGATACTCGTAAACTTCCCATTGATCGTGCAAGGATCTAATGTAATTTAATGTATGGTGCTGCAGTTGCTCGAATCGATATTGTTGCAGCGCGAATAAATCAATAGAGAGCTTAGAAATTGAAGATTCCAGTTATTGAAACCGAGCGACTCATATTACGCGAGTTTAGGGATGATTCAGATTTTGACGCGTACGCTGATTTCTATGGATCTGATTTGACAAAGTATTATGGCGGACCTCTAGATCGAGCTTCAGCTTGGAGAGCTGCTGCTGCAATGATGGGGCATTGGGTGATTAGAGGTTATGGTGCTTGGGCGGTGGAGGAAAAGTCTACTGGAGATTTTTGTGGAATTGTCGGATTATGGAATCCAGAAGGTTGGCCGGAACGAGAGATTACCTGGGGAGTGGTGGAGCACAAACAGGGACTCGGTATCGCTTTTGAAGCGGCGAATCGTTCGAAGACTTATGCGTATGAGACGTTAGGCTGGGATAGTGTGTACAGTTGTATATCCTCAGATAATCAAGCATCAATCCGACTCGCAGAAAAAATCGGCGCTGTCCTGGACCGTCAAATAGAGCATGAAACACGGGGAACGATTCTGGTTTATCGTCATAGTTCCTAGCTCTTTAGTTGTAAGACGTATGCGAATCCAGAGTTCATGGTGGCTATCTAGTGCGCTTATTTCAGCTTTGTCACTGGCGATGATGTTGTTAGTGATTCAAGATACACGAGAATGGGCTTGAATTATATCTCTCTTAATTTTCCATTTGAGTTTTAGCATATTGCTTTATAGGGTGTGTGATGGTTTAGTGAGATAGGTTCAAGTTCTGATCGTCGTATTATGTGCGTTAAGTCTCACGCATCGGTAGTCTCATATGCTAAGTCAATGCGCTCTCGCTAAATTCTGTGTTGCCAGTGTAGAATTTCATCTTCAACAAAAAGTGTCGGTTATTTTTGCATTTATGACTTCGGAAGTCAGTTGAAATCAGCCTAAGCAATTGAATATAAAAATACACATGTCATGCCTGAATCCTGTTAGGACTGGTTGGAAC
>CAYTJF010000392.1:0-2173 GCA_964437945.1 uncultured Granulosicoccaceae bacterium | reverse complement strand
CTATTACAGGGAACAACAGCCAGAACCACGTTCTTGATTTCAATGCCGGCGGCAATGGTACGGAGGACGGTGTTGCCATGACCTGGATGATCACGCCAGACAACTACATACGCTACGTACGCTCAGACAATGAATTCATCATTACCATTGAAAACGTCGAATTCACAGCCGGCGCAGACCCACTGAATGATCAGATTTATGCCGATCATTACCGAATCAATGATGGACCTGAAAGCATTCAGGGGTTTGTTGAGTGTCAGCGGGTTTTGGCGGGTGCTTGATATTGGGTGTGTAACGCACCAATAGCGCCATCGTACACAGTGGCGGTAATTTACACCGCCGCTGTGTGGTTCACAAGTGCACCTCCAATCTAAAGCTAACTACCCGGACCACAATCTATACAGCGAGCCGGCGGTTTGTCGCCCATCTGTAGTTTATGATTAAGATCCCTTAACGCTGTGCGCACACCTTCTTCAAAAACCGGATGATAAAAGGGTCGTTCCAGCATTTCTGCAACCGTTAAGTTCGACTGGTGTGCCCATGCCAGTAAATGGGCAATATGTTCCGCGCGAGGGCCGATCATTTCAGCACCCAGAAATCGGCCCGTATTTTTTTCGCCGTATACTCGCAGTAATCCCTTGTTAATCAGCATCACTCGCGAACGACCTTGCCCCTGCCAGTTAAGCTCTCCAACTTCAAATTCAATAGCAGAGTCATTAAGTTCACGGTAAGTCTGACCAACCATCATAATTTGCGGATCGGAAAAGACCACGCCAATCGATGAGCTTTTCTTGAATCGTCGAATATTCGGATAGCTCACAGCGTTGTAACCGGCAATCGCACCTTCATCCGATGCCTCGTGCAAAAGCGGACTAACGTTGTTGACATCGCCTGCAATAAAAATGTGGCTGTCCTCAACCCGACCGGTATGCAAATCAAACTCAGGCATGCCTCTTTCATTCAGCGTTAAAGTGGTATTTTCAAGACCTATGTTATCCAGGTTCGGGGTTCGACCCGTGGTAGCCAGTACATAGTCAAAATACACGGTTTTGGTTTTGCCCTCATCGAGATAATCGATAACCACGCCGTCATCGGTTGTGCCTCTGCGTGTCACTTCAGCATGCGGATGAAAATCGAACTCATCACCAAATATTGCGGCTGACTCTTGCAACACCGCCGGGTCGGTAAGCGGCCCCACCAGATGATCACGACCGAACAAGCTTACGCGAACACCTAAGCGATGCAACGCCTGACCCAGTTCCAGGCCAATAACCCCAGCACCAAAAACGGCAACTGACTCCGGCAGTTCATCCCATTGGAAAATATCGTCATTGATGATCAGGCGATCACCAAAGTCTTTAAACGGTGGAATGATATTAGGCCGCGATCCGGTGGCAATGATAATTCGCTTCGCCTCTACTTCAGTATCATCATTGATCAGCAGGCGATGATCTGATAAAAACCTGGCATAACCTTGAATACGGTGCTTATCTGGCCAACTGTGTACATCCTCGATCACGAACCCAACAAAACGATCTCGTTCTTCTTTGACTCGTTTCATCACCGCCTGACCATCGATATGCCTGTCGCCATAGCTAACACCAAACGCTTGCGCATGCTGACCAGCATGTGCAGCCTCGGCAGCGGCAATGAGTAATTTTGAAGGCATACAACCGACGCGTGCGCAGGTTGTGCCGTAGTCACCACCTTCTATAAGCAATACCGAGTCGGTATGCTTTGATACTTCCCGGTAAGCACGCATACCTGCACTACCAGCACCAATGATGGCTACATCTACTTTTCTTGTGTTCATTTTCATTCCTTTATCAGTTTGCTATTTTGCAAACCTGGTGATTGGGTGTGGCGCAGTCATATTCAGTGGCAATAACCAAACAGTTACCAACTTCTGAGCAGACTGCCCCGTTCGATTTATTTATAGGGCAACCCTGTGTTCTCACGATGATAAACCAGCGTGTTTCAGCTGGTTATTGAACAAGGCTTGTCGGTGGCTAGTGTGGTGTAACAGGCAAAAGGTACAAATCAGATTTGTCCAAAATTGCCTCAGCAAGGCACCGTTCGCAGCGAATATAGGTCATATTGGCAAGAACGGTAACGCCGATGAGGCGATTTTGGGCGGATCTGAATGTTCCTTTTGTCTTTTACACCACACTAG
>CAYTJF010000391.1:0-2254 GCA_964437945.1 uncultured Granulosicoccaceae bacterium | reverse complement strand
GTAAACCTATCCAACAGTCATGGAGTTTCGTCTTGGAGAAGATGGTAATCCAGAGGGCGAAGTTGACTATCCCACTCTATCTTGTGGCGGTGTGTATATCTATCAAGGGATTGAAGGAGATGTACAAGTATTCAAAGAGAACTTAACGTATGGCGCTCAAAGTGATGGTGGAATTTGTATTGATGATGGAATAGTGAGAATTCGAGTTATTACTGAAAATGCTACAAACACACTAATTTGGGAGTGGTATTCGCCCGACACCGGTGTACTGTCGTCTACGGCAGAACTTCTGCGCGAATAATTGAAGTAGCGTTCCTGGGTACTTACAACCAATCTTGCCAAAGATGTATAAAGTCACCTGTTAAGCGAGCATAACCGCTTCAACCAGAAGATAAGCAGATAAAGCAAGCCAAGTCGCGATGATGAGCCAATAAACCACAGGGTTCTTACGACGCTCCACGTACTCCAAAAAATGTGTTGAGCCGCGTCGGATATCAGGAACAACCCAAATAAGAAATAACACCGCCCATATCCAGCTGGCCTCGGTAAGAACAGCCACAGCCACAATGATCAATCCTAAAACAGCTCGCCATTTGAGGGCTTGGTTTTTTGTTTCTCCATCATTCGCATGGAGACTATGTTTGCCTTCTACAATATAGAATGCTGCGTCCTGAGAGTCGTAGACCAGTAAAGCCTGTCGGTTTCCAATTGGTTGTTCAGCCACAACCTGCCCTCCGCATTCCTCAATATTCTTTGCAGCACTGGACAGGCTGCTAACCGAAAAGTAAACACCCCAGTATTCTTTGTCTCCCTTTATGTCGTTACTCGTAACTTGAATACCAGCTATAGGCTCAGAGTGGTCGGATGAAGCAAATACGTTGTACCGACCCGAGACGTCCGTTGCCTCAATTCGCCATCCAAATACGTTGGCGTAAAACGATTCCACTTTTGCAAGATCTGAAACATGCAGTTCGTTCCAAGCCATGCGACCGAGACTGTCACTTTCATCTCTACCACCTGGATCTTCACCTTCATAACAAGTAAAACCCGCACCCGCAGGATCACGAATAAGTGCGATCATTCCCCCGCTAGATGCTGGTTTCGGCTTGACTTCAACCTTTGCACCTTGCCGCTCGGCCAGTCGAACTATTTCCTCTAAATCATCTACATGAATATATGACATCCAGAACGAAGGCATGCCCATACTCTGAAACTGCTCAGGCATGGTATATAAACCGGCGGCGGCATTATCACGCACCTGACAAAACATATAGCCACCACCCACCTCCTGATAGTCCCAACCAAAACAGTGGCTGTAAAAGCGTTTTGCCGACTGGATGTCAAACGTCGATAAGTCGGCCCAGATAAACTTGTTGGTCATGATGAGATGCCTAATAAAATCAGCGATGATTAAACCGGGTATTGGAGTGTGACTCTATTTCACAACCGGTTTTGGTTTTTTTCCATAAACACCAGTGGCGCAACCGAAAAAACTGGTGTAGCTCTTAACCTCTAATCCTTCAGACAACAAGGCTTCAGAAAAATGATCATAGTTCTTGAAGTTACGAGTGTAAGTCCCGATCATCGAAAAGTCCTGCGCTCCTTTTAAAACTATTCGCTCTACCAACGGAAGACATCTATCCATGTAAAAGCGTTAAAGCGGTTGGAGTATCCACTTATTGGGATCACTCGCTTCTATAAAACAGAATGTACCACCCGGCTTCAACACACGGCGCACCTGAACCGCAATTCGTGCCTGTTGTTCGATATCAAATGTTTCTAGTCCAAATGTCGACAGAACACAATCAGCGGTGTTTTCAGTAAAATCGAAATCGAGTACATTCGCCTGCAAATGAGAAATACGATCGGCCCTATCAGTATGTAATCGCTTTAACGCCCCTTCATGCATACGTTTTGAATTATCGATTGATTTGATTTTATTGAGATCAGGAAAGCGACGAATGAGATGAGGCCAGACTTCGCCAGTGCCAGCTATTAAGTCAACAAATTCTCCTTGCGGATTCGTGTCTGGCGATACTGCTTTAACGCAAACCACCCGCCAGTAGCGCACCATTCCGAAAGATGCGATTGCACTCCACCATCGGTAAGCTGAAGAGCACCGATCAAACAGCGCAGCTACATAGTCAGGGTCATATATGTCGTTGGAATCAGTCACTGCAGGAGGCTACTGACATTTGATCATCTTTGGACGGTTCTCTTTATGCGCTTTTGCGGTCTGGCGATATAAGTTACA
>CAYTJF010000390.1:0-2325 GCA_964437945.1 uncultured Granulosicoccaceae bacterium | reverse complement strand
ACACATTTTTTGCACCAGATAAGCCTGGACATCCACAAAAAAAGCGGTTTTCTCCCAGATATCTGGCTCGTTCTCTTTTACCCATAAAAAACTGTACAAACAAGGCGTAACATCCGGTGGTCTGCCCGTAATGCGGTGTATATTTTCAGCACCAAATGTTTTGGAGAACGTGTCGACCTGCTCTCGACAACGTTCATCAAGCCATAATATGGATGGATAGACCGGCTCGCTGTCCTTATTGAGAAAGCTCAATGTTTCTCGTTGGTTGGAAATGGCCAGACCTTGAATTGATGACGCATCAATACCTTTGGCTTGAAGTTGTGTCACGCAATCCTTTATAGATTCGATACAGGCAATCCACCAATCATTCGGATTCTGCTCGAAGAAATCCAATTTGGGATTGTTCATCGATATTTCCGCTTTACCAGTCGCTACATCTTTGCCGGTAGCGCTCCAGGCAATGGCCTTGGTGCTTGTAGTAGAACTATCCAACCCAATAACAAGTTTATCCATCACGGCCTAGAACTCCTGACGTGTTGGTGTAACGACCATTTCCTGAATAAGTACGTTTTGTGGCATTTGATAGGCAAACAGAATCATATCCGCCACATGTTCTGCCGAAATTCCTCCACCTATACGTATCTTGTTGTCTTTATAGGCTTTTAATGTATTTGGATCAGTAACGTGGTCAAGCACTTCAGTTTCAATAATACCTGGTGAGATAACAATGACACGTACATCGTGCGGCGCAAGGTAACTGCGCAGACTTTCTGAGACGGCGTGCACGAAAAATTTACTACCACAGTAAACTGTATGGTCCGGGTATACTTTACGTCCTGCGATTGAGCTCATATTGACGATCGTGCCACCTTTGCGTTCTTTCATGCTATTGATAAAAGGATGCAGTGCATTCATAACGCCTTTGATATTAATATCAACTGTCTCATCCCATTCGGCGGGATCCTGCGCTCCGATATCAGCCAGGCGTGCGATTCCGGCATTGTTAAACAAACAATCGACCGGGCCGTGCGTGTCTTCTGCCAAGTTGACGGCTTTTGCAATTGCATCTCGGTCACGCACATCAACTTGTTGACAAACACAATTAGGTAAACCCAACGCCTCCATTCGTTCAAGCCTTCGTGCCATCAACAGTAGTGGGTGACCTGCATTTGAAAATGCTTTTGCAGTCGCTTCTCCAATACCTGAGCTAGCGCCTGTTATTGCAATTAGTGGTTTAGTCATGAGTTGCTCCTGTTACCCAAATACATGCCCATTTAGTACTCAAATTTTTATTATTTACCCGTGCATGCAGGTAAAATCATGCTTTTTATAAGGCCGGGTGCATTGCCTGCTTGTAGTTTGAACGCCTGTGCAGAATCTTCAATTGAAAAACGATGCGTTATGAGTGTGTCTACATCAATGCTTGAATGCTGGACAAGGGCGATTGCGCGATCGTAAACATCGCCCATGCGACGGGAAAACCTTAAATCCAGTCCGCGGCGTCGGGCTTGGGCTGCGGAGAAACCGCTGTACGTATCACCATCTGGAATGCCTACCAGAATAACGCGGCCACCTATAACAGCAGACATCACTGCGTCAGCCATTCCATCCGGGGAATTGGTTGCTTCAATGACCAAATCACAACCTCTTGAATCTGTTGCTTCGCTGACTGTGTTTATAGTTGTGCCAGCGGCGCTTGCGCCGAGTGAGCGTGCTTTATTAATACGATGTTCTTGTGGGTCGATGGCGATAATTTGATTACAAGCTGATCTTGCCAGTAGCTGAATAATGCCCAGTCCAATTCCACCGCAACCAAGCACGGCAACTGACTCCAATAGACGCGGTTTTGCTAAGTCTATTGCGTGAATGCACACGCCCAAGGGTTCCAGCATTGCGCCTTGTTCGGCGCTCATATTGTCTGGGAGTTTGATTAGTGCACTTTTGGGCACTGGAAGTGTGCTGGTCATTGCGCCGTTATAGGGTGGGGCACCAATAAATTTAACGTTAGGGCAAAGATTGAGATAGCCACGTTGGCACCATTCGCAAACATGACAAGCCGTAGCAGGGTCAACAGCGACAAGCTCGCCTTTAGCTATATTTTTCTCTGGAACATCTTCTAATACGGTTGCACTGAACTCATGTCCGGGTATGAAAGGCGCCTGGATTTTTGCAGCACCTATGCCACCATCTTTATAGTAATGCAAATCGCTACCACAAACGCCGACAGCCTCTACCTGGACGAGAGTCTCGTGTTGTTCGGGTGCGCCAGGAATAAAGCTACTAATTTGAATATCACCAGCGCAATGAATGAACATTGCCTTACTG
>CAYTJF010000389.1:0-2344 GCA_964437945.1 uncultured Granulosicoccaceae bacterium | reverse complement strand
CGTATCGTTCAACGATTAAAACCACGCAAACGATTAATATTGGCATTAGCATCGGCTTGTTCTTCGGGTACAGCTTTGAAGATCAAGAGTGGCACCATTCCTGTGGCAATAAGTATTAACAAATAAAACCAGCTTGCCTAGCTAGGAGTTACCCTAATAACGATTTATTTAACGACGTGTGTTGTGGATAGAATGGCTTAAATAACCTGTATTTTAGGTATTTATAGGTATTTATACTTATTTTTGTATTGTTCTTGTACAATTTCCAAGTTTTAGCAGAACGCGATAAAAACTAGCCTCAATGTTCTGAATCGATTGATACATCGATTGGTTTGGATAGTTCTTAAAAATTGAAAGTGGTGTTCATTACAACGAGCGAAATGTCCACCAACAGCTTTGCAAAAGCGGAACTACAAACGTCAGCAATAAAATGGCTTGCTAATAACTGATAAGTTTTGAGGAAGTCGAGTCATATTAAGCCAGGAAAAACCACAGCCTATTCTATGCTTGGGGTTAGCGGATGGTAGGTGATTAAATAGTTAATTGCCTTACGGGTAATGGACGATGCCATTTACCCGTAAAAACAACCAGCCTGACACAGCGGACCTTACGTTAGTAAATTCTCACTTACTCGAAGGTTCTATAGAATTTATCGAATCCAGCAAAATGGATTCTGGCAGTTGCGGGGCGACTTTCTGAATTGATCTTGCAGCTATCATTGGCGTCGCTGCCTCACAGCTACCATCAGCAATGTAATTCAAGGCGCTTCCCAGCATACCTTCACCCAAACCAAAGTCATTGGATGTATCATCTTCAGCAAAACAATCAGCATTTATCCCGCCAGCGACACTGACATCTTCAGCATTTTTTCCTATTGTTTGCATTGCGCTCAGAGATTTTCCACAATAGTTTCTGATGTTTGAACTGAAGGCTTTCCCGGCTGTTCTAGAACCTATAGTCACTACTTCAATGTAGGGTCGGAGCTCACTGATAAGACGTTCTGAAGCGGAGGCTGATCTACCTGTTGTTAGTACTATCACTCTGTTTAAATTTAATGCTGATTCTTCCTCGTCATAGAAAGTTGGAAAATCGAATGCAGAGTAAGTTTCGTTGTGCTCCTCGATTGACTTCAATTGACCATCAACAATTGAACCAGCAATTTGACTGCCCAATCTGGCACCAACAGAAACAAAGCCCCCTCCGTTATAGCGTAGATCGAGTACTAGCTCGGTTACGCCATTATCAATAAAATTCTGAATCACCGGGTCAAGTTCATCGACCGAGGGACCAAGAAATTGTTTAAACACAATATGGCCCACTACACCATCAAAATTAGGGTTAGTGTAAAACCCGCTCAGTAAAACAGTATTTAAACGGTGCACTGTTGGCGCAACCGATACCGTTTTCGCGTTACCGGTCTCCCCATCAATAAATTGCCAATTTGCTGTAACCGGGTTTTCTTCTGTACCGATCAGGTCGAGCAAACCACCACGATCGAATATTTCCTCCAATGACTCACCGTTGATCGCAACCGCAATGTCTCCACGCTTGATGCCTGCACGACCAAACGGCCCATCGTCAAAAGTGTAAAGGATTCTCAGATCATTGTTGGCATCATAACGCCAGGCGAAACCCAGACCAAAGCTTTGTCCTTCTTCAAAAAATCTTATGTCATCTGCTGTATCATTGATGCTACTGAACGGATCCAGTTCTTCGAATCTAAGATCTCGAACGAGGTCTAAAGAGTCAGAGTACCTATCAGGATTAACATTGGGTACTTGATCAGCATATATGTAATAGTCGAGCATATTACGATAAACCCAACGGTTAATGGTTTGAACAGAACATTCAGCCGTCGAGCTAATGGAATAGTCAGAATCCACAAATGCCAGAACCATTGCGTAAGCATCTCCGTCTTCGGCAGTAGCAGAGCACACATCCTCTTTAAATCTCCATGAAGACACACAAAGATTTTTTTCATTGCGGTAGACATTGTTAAGATCAATATCTTCAACTTCATCTACAAGAATAATATCGACATCTCCGCTGTTCGAAACAAGCGAAATATTGGAACCTGAATCAATTTTGTAAATTTGAAATTCATCTTCTGCGAGTTCGCCGCTAAATGTCGCTTCTGGTGCAAGCACTACCGGCAAATTCCCTGAAGTAGTCCCCGCAGTAGTCCCTGCAGTAGCTCCTTCTGTTCCGGTTGTATCGGCAGTCCCTGCTGTATCGGCAGTCCCTGCTGTATCGGCGGTCCCTGCTGTATCGGCAGTACCAGCTGTATCGGCAGTACCTGCAGTACCTGCAGTACCTGCAGTACCTGCAGTACCTGCAGTACCTG
>CAYTJF010000388.1:0-2461 GCA_964437945.1 uncultured Granulosicoccaceae bacterium | reverse complement strand
AAAAACGCAGACAGTCACGCTGAACTCGAACGTATCAAGTGGATGGACCACTAGAATAGTGAGCAACCAGGGAACTTACGTTTAAGCTACCACACTAGAATCAGCTACTGTATAAGTTGTGGAAGCGTAAGAGATATAGCAGGAACAAATGTGATTAGCATTAATGCTACAAAAATAGCCAGATAAAACGGCCAGATTGTTCGAACCGCTTTTTCCATTGGCAATTGGCCAACAGCACAGCCAACGAACAAGCACGATCCTACCGGTGGTGTGCATAGCCCGATACCCAGATTGACTAAAAGAATCATCCCAAACTGCAGCGGATCAATACCCAGAGCATTCATGATGGGTAAGAAGATTGGCGTGCAGATCAATATCAGTGCGGCCATATCCATGATCATACCGAGTAGCAGTAGCACTGCATTAATCATCAATAAAATCAGTATAGTATTGTCAGTAAGACCGGTCAGAAAGTCGATCGTCAGGTTGGGTACCTTGAAGAACGTCAGCATATAGGCGAACGCACCGGCACAGGCGATCAGTATCATAACCATTGACGTTGTACGTACTGAAGAAATTACAGCTATCTTGAAATTTGACCAGGTAATGCTGCGATAAACGATGAGGGTCACCACAAAGGCATATAGTGCGCCAAAAGCACCCGATTCTGTGGCTGTAAAAACACCAGAGAGAACGCCACCGACAATGATTACAGCTGTTAACAGCCCTGGAATAGCGCTAAAAAAGCTTATGATGAGTACAGCCCAGCCGGGAAATTTTTCAGACGCATAGCCTCTTTTTACTGCAATGATATAGGCAGCCACAGCAAGACATATACACATAAGAATGCCAGGCAGAACGCCCGCAAGAAACAGTTTAGATATTGATACTGCACCACCCGTGGCCAGAGCATAGATGATCATGTTGTGGCTGGGCGGGATGATGATCCCGGCGATAGATGAAGTTACAGTGACATTCACCGCGTAGTCAGCATCGTATCCTTTATCCTTCATGACCGGAATAAGAATCGAGCCCAGTGCCGAAATATCAGCGATGGCCGAACCGGAAATCCCACCAAACAGCATTGACGAAAAAACGTTCACAATGCCCAGACCGCCACGCACGGCGCCGACCGCATTTTGAGCAAACCGAACCAACCGCTGCGCAATACCGCCATGGAACATCAGTTCGCCTGCAAAAATAAAAAACGGAATAGCCATCAGTGAATAAACATTAATCCCCGATACTATTCGCTGAAATACTATTAGTAGCGGCAGACCTTCATGAAAGAAAGCCGCAAGCGCTGCGATGCCTAACGCAAAGGCAACCGGTACACCAATGATGACACATAGGGCGAATACCCCGAGAAGTAGCAAAAGTCCCATTCGAGTCTCTTATTCTATGCTGTCTTTGCGCTCGTCCCGCCCTGTTAAAAGGCGAATTAGATGGCCAATGGAAAAAAGAAAAACCAGGGCTCCGCAGATGGTCAGCGGCAGTGAACGCAGACCTTCAGACACATTGATTAATGGAATCTGTGTTTTCCATTTAAATTGTGTGAGTTCGAGGCCGTACCAAAACATCAGACCACCGAAGCCTGCCATAAGCACATCTGTAACGAAAACAAAACCGGTGCGTACTTGGTGCGGTACAGCGCCACGAAAATAGACCACGGCTAAATGCGTGTCTTGTCGTACGCCAACCGATGCACCCAGAAACGCGATAACCATCAAAAGCAAATGCGAAACTTGTTCTACCCACGTAGGTGTATCGTTCTGAATATAACGACCGTAAACCAGCCATGCAAACATGAGTGTCATCGCAACAAGGGCAGTACCAGCCAGAATCAGACAAACCGTAGAAAGCAGATTAAATGCCCTGTCCATACCTCGCATGAACGCAGATGGTTCAGGTGCTTCTCTCATTGAGTACCCTTGTTTACAATGTGCCCGTCATCGGTGTATGGAGCCAGACAATTTTATTATTGTTAATGGATAAAAGCCACCCCGGTCACTTGCCGAGGTATTTATTGACAGTCGCTTAAAGTGGCAGTGGGGTTGATTCGACAGTCATTAATATCCGAATTGATATTCGAATCTAACTATCCCCCGGCAACAGCCAGGGGATTTTTGATGCAGCTAACTATTATTCAGTCGACTGAGCCATTTCAACCAATTTTGCCATATCAGGATTGGCAGCAAGGTATTCTTCGTAAACTGAAACCATGGCTTCCTGGAATGGGCCTTTATCAGCAATCTCATTGACTTCGATACCAGCGGCTTCAACTTCTTTACGAGCTTCGTCTGACTGAACCGCCCAGAGTTCACGTTGGAATAAAGCAGCTTCTTCAGCTGCACCGCGAACAGCATCCTGCAACTCAGGTGACAGCGCTTCGAACTTAGCCGTGTTCACACAAATGCACTCCGGAATGATCAGGTGCTCGCTAAGCGAATAGTTTTTGGTC
>CAYTJF010000387.1:0-2604 GCA_964437945.1 uncultured Granulosicoccaceae bacterium | reverse complement strand
TGCAAAGGCGTTAGTTTTCCAATGAGTGATTGAGAGCATTCAACACAAGACTTTAAGCTAAACTTTAGTTTAGTGCTCCTTTGATTTTTTCTACAACTTGGGCACTTTGGAGTTCCCCCAGTTCGACCCTAGCTCGAATTGGTTTTTACTCTGACCCCATAATTGGAATGCACACTACGCTTTGTTTTGTTGCCAGATCTTCGGGTACAGCTTCGTACCGGGGCGATCACCTGGCTTAAGTCCGTATTCGGTCATGATGGCACTGTGGTCAGGATCCATCCCACACGCTCTAAACTTAATACGTGCATCGTCGCCGAGCCACTTAGAAGTAAACACGCGCAATTCCGTATCTTCATCGAGTTGACCTGATCCTCCATGCAAGATTCGACTATTAAAGGCAACGCAATCCCCGGGTTCCATATCCCAACTCACCACGCCATAGCGTTCGCGGTTAGCGTCAATGTCAGGTATGGATTCCTCAGCAATGCCAGAAAAATTCACCTGATCAACATCGGTTTTTCCATCCGGATTGAGATCACCGAAATTGGGTTGATCAAAAATCTGATTATTCAGGTGCGAGCCTGGTACGAACGCCAACGCATTTTTCTTTTTAACTGGCACCAGCGGCATCCAAATAGTACAGGTGTCATAGCCCTCTATTGACCAATAAGGTTCGTCTTGATGCCACGGTGTAGAAAACTGTGTGCCGGGGGAGCGAACGAATACCGCATCAAAGAAAAAATTGATTTCAGTGGCTTTTAATAGTGTGCCGGCTATCTGGGCAGCAGGCGAGTTAAAAATAAACTGCTGGTATTCATCAATCTCTTGCCAGGCTTGAGAGTCCCAGAACATAGTTCGGCCTTCAGCATCACGATCCCAGGTGCGCGCTCGATGAGTCGGGTTCTCACAGTTATTGTTTAACCCTTGCTTCAGTACCTCTATCCAATCAGAGTCGAACATGCCTTTTATCAGGACGACGCCATCGCGATGATAGGAATCGATTTCGCTAACGCTTATTTCCCGCTGCATTTCTTTATTCATAGTTTGACCTGCGCATGCCAGCGATCAGGAAAAAGGGGACGGAGGGATTTTCCGTCAGCGAACATTACACTGGCAATTTTCTCAAATGAAAATCCCTCCGTCCCCTTTTTCCGTTGTTCCGTGAGTAGATATATTTCCATACCATAGACACAACTTTAGGCGAAATAAAATAGTATTATATTGGCCTAAGGCATAAGAAATATTATCGATGAAGTCAAATATAAATCTAAACTGGTTAAGAACCTTTGAAGCTGCAGCGCGATTATCTGGGTTTTCTGCTGCAGCTCGAGAACTTGGACTGACACAGGTCGCGGTCAGTCAGCAAATTAAATCACTTGAAACCAAATTGGGGCATGACCTGTTTGTTCGGCATCCGAAAAAAGTACAACTGACCGAGGCCGGTAAAGCGTTTGTGCCATCGGTGCGCGAGGGGCTGGAGAAGCTAACGCATGCAACTTACGGTTTATTTGGTTCAGATATTAATCGAACGATAGTGGTTCGAGCCTCTATCGCCGTGTTGACTTGGCTATCTCCAGGCTTGACTGGCTTTCGTCAACAATACCCAAATATCAAGCTCAAATTCGTAACATCAATCTGGCCTGATCCGGTTGACACTCAGAAAGTAGACATCGATATTGTATTGATGCCAAGCCATAAACAGGCGGAGTCTTCTGAAAAACTGTCCGATGAATTTATTGTGCCGATATGTGGCGTGCAATCCGGCAAAAAAAATTTCTCCGTTATTGACTTAGCTCATCAGGAACCGATACACATTGTGGGTTACGATGATCATTGGTCGCGCTATATGAATCACTTCGAACAACCTTATGAAACAAGCATCGAAGAGAACGCGCGCATACAGGTCGACACGTCAATTCAAGCGTGCGAATTAGTGGCGTCGGGCATGGGTTGTGCGGTTCTGATCGAACGCTTTGCAAGAAGATCGATTGAAGCTGGCAGGCCCATCCGCATCGTTGGCGAACCGATACCATTGCATCAGTCCCATTATCTTGTCAAAACAGAAACTGGAAATGAGCAATCACTTTCGGCGGAAATTGAGGTGTTTAAAGAATGGGTTCGTACTGAGTTTGCTGTATGAGCTGGGCTGTACAGACTCTCTGCTTACGAGGTGCGTAACGCAATGAAGCAGCCGTTATGACTCACTGTTTGAACAACGGGTTACAACTCAATCGAGGTTGCTTATGGCTAATATAGAGATAGTCAATATCGAACCGCTTTGGTGCGATAACAAAAACGCGATTCAGCAAACTGATGCAGCGATCTGGCAGGCTTTGCGAGCGACAGGTGCGCTTGGTATCAGTCACTATCCCGGCTTTGACGCAGTAGATAGATGGGCGAAAACCGGATCTGCCATCCATGATGCACCACACGAATTAAAAAAAGCATTAACCATTGCAGTGTATGAGCCGTCGAATCCGAATTATTATCGCGGTTATCACCCAATCGCCGCTGGCAGTTCATTCAAGGTCAATCTGTATGATGTCGGTCCGGCCGAACCGGTAAGTGGGCCCGCACTTCCAGGCATCGAATACATGACTGAAC
>CAYTJF010000386.1:0-2620 GCA_964437945.1 uncultured Granulosicoccaceae bacterium | reverse complement strand
TTTACGCAGTATTCAATAGATACAGGTATGCCAATATCGTTGTTGGTGACACAAATATTTACTATCAAATGCCCATTTTTATTAGTATCACTGCTTCGCACGAATGTAGCGACGCCCGTTCACTTCAACGATAGCAGAAGAGAAGTCAATAGCGATTGCATTCATAATCGCATTGGATTGTATACTACGCATATAGACGGAAACGTATATCGAGATTCTCCATGGACAAAAAACGACAGTTCAATATTTGGTACGTACTGGTGGCCTTTCTATTGTTTAGCAGCCTACAGGGTTGGCTAGAGCGCAAGCGCACCTTTAGCGAGATTCCTTATAGCCAATTTGAACAAGATTTGGAGGCCGGCCGTATTGCACGGGTTCAGGTTAGCGATGATCGCGTAGTTGGTGAATTTAAAGAAGCAGATGAAAATGGCAGATCAAAATTCTCTGCTAATCGAATCCCACAAGATCTTGCCACCAAGCTATCCGAGCACAATATCGAATATGGCGGTGTTATTGAGAAGCCATCGGTTTTCGGTACCTTGTTGAGTTGGATATTGCCAGTGCTGATTTTCTTTGGCCTATGGATGCTGCTGATGCGTTTTATGGCTAAAAAAATGGGTGGTGGTATGGGCGGCATGGGTGGCGGCTTTATGAATGTGGGTAAGAGTAAAGCCAAGGTTTATGTCGAAGATAATACCGGTGTAACCTTTACTGATGTTGCAGGCGTCGACGAAGCCAAGGATGAGTTGATTGAAGTTGTAAACTTTCTTAAAGAGCCAGACAAGTACAGTCGGCTCGGTGCCACCGTTCCGAAAGGGGTATTACTGGTAGGTCCACCGGGTACCGGTAAAACCCTGATGGCGAAAGCCGTTGCCGGTGAAGCAGGGGTGCCTTTCTTTTCAATATCAGGGTCTGAATTTGTTGAAATGTTTGTTGGTGTTGGTGCTGCGAGAGTGCGAGATTTATTTGAAGAGGCGCGCAAGAAAGCGCCAGCCATCATTTTTATTGACGAACTGGATGCGCTCGGTGGTGCCCGCGGTGCAAATCCGATGGGCAGTAACAGTGAACGAGAGCAGACGCTTAATCAACTGCTGGTTGAACTCGATGGGTTTGATTCAAAAAGTGGTGTGGTGCTTTTGGGTGCGACTAATCGGCCCGAAATTTTAGATCCCGCACTGTTGCGTGCCGGGCGTTTCGATCGGCAAGTGCTGGTTGATCGGCCAGACAAGCCCGGTCGAATTGCCATCCTGAATATCCACATGAAGAAGATTACCGAAAACACTGACGTAAACGCCGAGCAGATAGCAGCGCTAACACCTGGCATGACCGGTGCTGACCTGGCCAACCTGGTAAATGAAGCGGCACTACTGGCAACACGGCGTAATGCTGAGACAGTCACGATGGATGACTTTAACAACGCTGTAGAGCGCATCATTGCCGGACTGGAGAAACGAAACCGTTTACTCAATCCAAAGGAAAGAGAAACAGTCGCTTATCATGAAATGGGACACGCATTAGTTGCTATGGCATTGCCTGGCACGGATCAAGTGCATAAGGTCAGTATTATCCCACGCGGCATTGGCGCTCTGGGTTACACCATTCAACGACCGACTGAAGATCGTTTTCTGATGTCCAGGCGTGAATTAAAAGACAAGATCGCAGTACTGCTTGGCGGTCGTGCCGCCGAACTCATCATATTTGATCACCTGTCGACAGGTGCCAGTGATGACATTAAAAGAGCCACGGGTATAGCCCGTAGCATGGTCACGCAATATGGTATGGATAAAGAGTTGGGATACGTTGCGTATGAGACAACAGAAGGACAGAATCATCTGGGTAATGCGCAAGTAAAAAAAGAATACAGCGAAAGTGTTGCTCGAGAAATTGACAGATCGGTGCGCGAGATTGTTACTGATGATGCACAACGCGCTTTACGTATTCTCGAGCTAAACAAAGATCTACTGATCAGTACCAGCAACGCTTTACTGGAAAGAGAAACATTGGATTTTGACGATCTTGCTGAATTGGCTAAGGATATCAAGCTAGCCCCGGAAGACAAACAAGACAGCCCAACAACAGCTCTAAAGCAATCAATGAGTAGCGAATAAAGTGGGTTAGCCTATCGCGGTAGCTTTTTTAATACACAACTGTTTTACTGATGACTAACTGGTAAAAGGTACAGAGTCTGGCAATGGAAAAATCATCTGAACAAGCCGTGCAACAATTTTTGTCTACGCATAAACATTGGTCTTTAAATGAGAACAAGTTACACCGGGATTTTAAATTTAAAAATTTCACCCAGGCTTTTGGTTTTATGTCCATGGTCGCACTCGTTTCTGAAAAAACAAACCATCATCCAGAGTGGTTTAATGTGTATAACAAGGTGTTGGTAGATTTGACCACGCATGAGGCGAATGGTGTATCAGAAAGGGATTTTATAATGGCTGAAACGATGGATGAACTTTCAGAACTGTTTGGATAGGTCCTCTTAAGGGCATTGGGTATTGTCACTTAAACTCGGAGACGACTGGACTGCGATCTACAATTTAGTCCTTATCGTGCACCGGAATATCGTCAAATGATGCGTAGTTTGCGCTATACAGGCTTGCATAGAGACCGT
>CAYTJF010000385.1:0-2868 GCA_964437945.1 uncultured Granulosicoccaceae bacterium | reverse complement strand
ATCCGATTTAAAACAGCCATACAGGGCCGTACAAAATAACATTACCACCACTAGTTTTATACAGCGCATAAAGTTAGCCCTAGAGTTGTATAGTATTACAAGCCGCTCTTTTTCACTTAACGGATAAGGTTATGTCGCGCGAAGCCGCGACATGAACCGACTGTTGAACAAGCCCGACTTAGTCATATTCAATCGATCCTCAACACTTCTTTATAGAAAATATATCCGACTGTGGTTCATCCAATAAAGCGAAGCTTTCTTCGAATGACATGATCTTTCGTATCTGCTCAAGAGTAACAGCTGCATCAGTGTTAGAAAAGCGCCCGATTAACCATTTTCAATCCGAGCGCGATTCCCAGACTCGCGACCGGTGCGCAATTTCTAGACATTTCAGTATGGAATAAGCGGGGATAAAAATTGGCCCGAAGCCGCCGCTCATGATTCCCGAAATTGCGTCAACCCGTTTTCGAGAAGTATGCGAATGTCTTCGTCTTTCATCGACAACCAACCATATCCCGTAATATCAATATGTCGATTCAAACCAGATTTATTTGCTAACCATAACAATGGGACAGGTCCGTTTGGTAGGAAGGTAACACCTTCTTTCACACTGAGCCACAAGGTGTCTCCACCGTCAGATTCTTCGCGGATATAAACATCTTCTATATCGTGCCAACTAATCAAGTTATAACGATCAAACTTGACACCCTCTTGCCCTATGATCAAAGCAACCTTGCCCGCATCAACTAGCAGACCTTTCGATACATACAGCAAGATAATGAATACGACGGCAAAAGCTACAATAAATAGTGGTGAAATGGTGTCAGTAGTTCGCTGTGCCAAATACCAAAACATAGCGACAATCGCGATGATCATACCAACCGTTAGCGCGCCAAATACCAAAGCTCCTTTTTGGCTATGGTAAATTATAACGGTACCTGAATCAGAGCAGCTCATAAATCGTTTTATTGGCGTATTTAGCATGCTCGATGATGGAGCTGTTAGCTCGGGAATATTGTCCGGCTACCAGAGGAGGCGGATTCAACTATTCGTGCGATGTTTCTTTGAAAACATGGCATTAGACGACCCCCTCACTTAAAACGGCCTGAATACTTTGAACTAAAAACAAAGTTAGAGAATCTGTGAAATAGATCAAGCAAATTTAGTTTCTTGCCAATGAACGGCTGTTTGTGACCGTTCAGCACTTTACAGCCATAGAAATTTCACGACACTATTCAATAACACCAGCTAGCACTGACCATAGATTGAAGGAACAGTTTGTTCAACAGCAGCGAATCGACAATATGAGCATGTTTGATTTCGAGACCACACTAGGCAATAGCAGAGAATCGTCCAATTTAGTGCGCAAGCTATCACCAACGCAATACCGATTCCGCATCGTTGACGCAGAAAGTAGACACTAGGACCTATAGTGTCTACTTAACGAGGCTGAAAGTGAGCTCAGTGCATCTGTCAGATCAAAGAGGCTGTAAATTTCATTACGGGTATTTACACAATTGAATTTACGGTCTCTATTTACGGTACCCTCGGTTTACTGACACCAATCGTAACGCATCCATTTTCATAGATTCGAGTTCTCCGGCAGGTCGTGAGTATTATTTTGGGTAAACGAGTGAATTCACCGGGGCTTTTGCCGATATCTGAACATGCCTAAACAATTCGACCGCCGTACGGAAATACTCACATATGCTGCAAGTATCGTTGCAGGGCTTATGTTTGTAGTTATTTTGTATTATTCGGAACCCATGTTTCTTCGAAAATCAGCGATTAACAATATTCTGGTTAGCTGCGGGGATGATCTGGCCTGTAAAACCACAGTCCACGAGCACTTTCCGAGATGTTTTGAAGTTGCGCTTATGCGCAATAGTCAGCGCAAGGGCAGTTGGTGGAGTGTTGACGAAAGAGGGGTAAGTGGATGCATCCACGCTAACTCTGAGCTACAGACAAATACATCAAGATTTAGTGAGAGGCAGCAACGAGTCAAGACTCACCGTTCGCTGAATTGATCTGGTACGCTAAAACGGGTTAGTCGAGTCAGCCGGCAGGTACCGCAGCTCTCGGCCAACACCGGACCTACGCCATTCGTGTATTCAATGTTTAAACAGATCAATTGGCTGTAGCATGGTTTGCTGCTAGGAGGAAAAGCAAGACATGAACTTGCAAGTTGAACTGCGTGAATTTGAGCGAGTAGATAACGTTGAGTATTCGTCGTGGGGAGAGCGATCAGACAATTGGCCCAGCGATACTAGAAATTCAACCTATGATGACAACAACAACCTGGTACGAATCTTCCGGTACAGCTAAAGAAATTGCTGGCATGGGATAGAGGAAGTGAAATGACAGCGCACAAATAGTTTAGTAAAGAGTGTGAAGTGCCCCTAGCGGCTGTTGTAGGAACGATGTTCAAAACCTATTTCTGGTGTTAGCTGAATTTATCAGCAAGCACCTTATGTCTTTTGACCACGCGTTCAATCATCAAACTGAGATAGGCTTTTGCAATTTCAGGTTCTAAGTCGTTTTCAAGCGATAGATCATTTATTCGATCGTATTGTTTGGCCTCACGCGCTTTGTCTATAGGGGGTAGCCCGTTCTCGGCTTTATACGCTCCTACACGATCGGTAACTTTGAATCGCTCGGCAATCATTGCGATTATTGCGTTATCAATATCGTCGATGTTTTGTCGCATCTCTTCTAGCGGTCCCATGGAATTTCTTATCCTTTGAATTTGTGGTGAGCAAGACCATGCGTGTGAATGTCTGGTGTTGGCCGAATGACAGCTTACCTGTATTGAATAAATTCTATCACCAGAATGGCCGCTAACAAATTCGAATCTATTTTGCTATTTCT
>CAYTJF010000384.1:0-2888 GCA_964437945.1 uncultured Granulosicoccaceae bacterium | reverse complement strand
ACTGTTTACCGAATCAGCATCCATTCGTCCTAATAGTATCTGATCAAGCGCATCGATCACTCCATCGATGTACACACCGAAGTCTGCGATGTCACTCTGCGCTTCAAACCCCTGCCGCAGTTCCAGCAAAGCACCGCGTTCATCTTCCGATGAAAAGAACTGATCATCATTGGCTTCTAATACAACACGCCTGTCGTTAAGGGGTGAGATGAGATCTGAAAGCAGGTTGAACAAACCCTCATCGTCAGTCACGTCGCCAATTCTTGGCGATTGCCTGGCATACTCGGCAGCCCAGTCAACACCTCGCAATTCAAAGAAGGCGTAATATTGGTCAAACGTGTTCCACAGAAAGTCAAACACGGTTTGTGCATCGCGACTAACAAGTTCATCACAACGAGCTGGAAGACTTTCCAGTCGATTCAGTCTTACCGCGAATGCATCGCCCGGAATCAGCAGTGAAAGCTCATCACCTTGAAGATCGAAGCGTGTCAGATCTAATTCTTCAGGTGAAATGCCTGCCACACCATCAAAACTGGCAACCTCCAGACAATTCATGTCAGTCAGGGAATACTGCGTTGTACGGTTATTCTCAAATTCGAACAGATTACCGTAGCCTCGCTGTTCCCAGAAACCAGTCAACTCTAGCAAGCTTTCATCATCTAACAGAGTCTGCGGGAAGCTGGATGCTGCATTTGGGGTGTCGTCGCTATCACTTGAACAACCAGCCAAGATTAAAGCAATGATAAGGCTGGTAGCTAATAGAACTGTTTTGTAGTTGAGTTTCATTATGTCGTCTCCATGCAAACGAATGAAAGAATTATTCTGAGATGATTTTACGCGCACCCGTTCCCGGAGGCATACAGGTGAATGTAATAGCACCACCTGCTTGTTGGCTTAAAGCCTGAAGTTGTTCGACGGTGAAATTTTGTGCTTCCTGATCGCTCTGGAAACGCCCATCTTCGCGCAGCAGAAGCGTATGAGGCGTATCGAAAATGATACCGTTAGCGATCAAATCGCATTCAGACCGTGGTGTAGTAACAGCTGCTCGCTCTAACAATAATTGCAGCCTGTCGTCGGTATCGGTGCCCGTGTTTAACGAGAGCGTAATCTGTTGACCTACTATCGGCGCAAAATCACTGTCTATGGCCATGACAAAATCGACAACGTCTGATCGTTGCAAATCGTTGGTCGTGTCGTCAGGATGAAACCGGAAAACACTGCCTTGGAAGAAATTATCCAACGTATCCATGTTGCCATCATGCATGAATCCGAAACCCTTAATCTGGTCACCAAAGTTCTCAGCACTGCCAGCAAATCGACCGGAATTACCAAATTTGCCCACCTTTTGGTAAGCGTTTCTCAGGTGAGGTACCTTAAATTCCTGAGAAATATCGGGGCCTTCTACCGAGCTTTTTCCATCTGTTCCAAAATGTCCGTTCACAGGATCTAATGTATGGCAGTCATTACATGTGAATATATCTCCCGTAGTACTGTCATTGAAATAGATGCGACGTCCTTCGGCCTGCGATATGGATAACGAGTTGTCAAGGGCTCTAATGGGATTGGGCGGATACTGTATTGCCAGCGCAAAATCAGCAAAAACAGACATAGCCTCCTCGCTCAACAGCGCCTCGCGCCCCAGCAGTTGTACAAATGCATCGTTGAACTCTACAAAGGCAGCGTGTTCCAGGCTTTGTCCTTCATTCGCATTACTACCGGTTCGATCACCGCGCCAGTGCATCGGCCCGGCGTTAGCCAGCCCGCGCAAACTTTGCGTGGTCATTGGGCCTTTCATTGGATGGAATTGCGCCTGTCCCGCTGGGGTTGACACAAAGTTAACAAAGCGATTAGGGTTGGAAACCACCGCTTCATCTGGATTACCTAAATCCCACGCCATTGCATCAACATCAGCGAATACATGACACGATGCGCAAGAGGCATCACCGTGGCTGGAGTGCAAACTTGCGTTGTACAGATGCGGCCGACCCTCAATGATATGCCGCGGTTCTGGATTGGTCAGTTCAACGACACCGGTTTCGGTGTTCGTTTGTGCATCAATTATGGAAAGCGCATTATTAAAACGTGTAAATGCATACAAGCGATCATTTGCTCTATCGAGAATAATCGCTGTTGGGCCACCACCATTGAGCGCAATCTGTGAGGCAGCAGATACCTCAAAACTGTCATTCTCCAGCTCAGTTGTATTGTAAAAGGCGACTTTGTCTGTTCCAAAGCTTGCCACGTAGAGCGTACTGCCATCGGCAGAGATTGCCATACCCAATGGCTGAGCAATCGAGAGCTGTCGCTGTTGTTCACTGGCACCTGTCTGCGTGTGGTCAAGATGTTTGTTCAATTCGCGCGTGACTACGCTTCCGTCTTTGATGATGCTGATGCGGCTAGGCCCCAGGTTGCCTCTAACGGTAGAAGCATTGGCACCGGGACCTTCAAATCGGGTTAGATTATTAGCATCGGTATTACTGACATACACTGTACCGTTTATGGGATGGGTTGCCATATTGAACAAGGTGGTACCTACCCCGGAGTACTGCTCAATAACTTCAGGAGACGTTGTGGCACTGATAGCGAATACGTCAAAGTCTGGCAAGCTAAAACGTACCCGACTGTCATAGGCAACATTGTTTAAATCGGTTGCGCTGTTGGTGTCGTCTCGCCACCTAGTACCATCGAACTGGACTATCAAGCCGGTGTCTGGCTGTGTTTCACCTTCGACATTTTGTACAGGCCCAGACTTACCGATTAAATTCTCACCCAGCGTTGTCGTACGATTTCCCGAATGCATGACTGCTGCAAAAACCGTATTCCCATCCGGACTAACCGTCAGCGCTCGTGGCGTGTCGCCAAACATTGACAGTACCGATACTGGGTCC
>CAYTJF010000383.1:0-2899 GCA_964437945.1 uncultured Granulosicoccaceae bacterium | reverse complement strand
CCTCACCGCCAATTCGTGCGACCCAATCATCCTCTCGCAATGCGGCGCGTAAACTGCTGCTAAAGTCTTGAATGACTTTATCGCCGGCCTTGTGTCCAAAGGTATCGTTGATCAGTTTAAATTTGTCCAGATCGAGCATTAGCACAGCACCGTTGGTACGATTCTGCATTTGGTTTACACGCTCATACAATTCTCGTCTATTGATACAACCGGTTAAAGGATCAGTTATCGCCAGCTGCTTGAATTTGCGGTTCAATTAGAGTTGGTTTATTGGGTAAAGACAGCATAACCAGGCTGCAACTATAGCTATGAAAACCAACACACATTGTACAATGGCAGCACGACTGACAATTGCAAGGTCTGCATCGATATACTGATCAACAGTCTGAGCACCCATAAGATCACCAATCTGCCACCGATCACTTCCGGATAAATTCTGTAATCGATTATGACAATCAGCTCATACCTGTTCGGTTGCATATAATGCCCATAGACTGCGGTGGATAGTTTGCTTGTCTTCCTCAATGACAGCAGTTACAACGTCCTTTGAATTTGAGGCCTCCAGAAGTAGTAATAGGTTTCGCTTACTGTCATCCTTGGCCGGTTGGCTTATTTCTCTGCCTGGGAAGCCGATTACTCCCGAGGAAACCAAGCCTGGGTTATGCACGCCTTTTACGAAGTGTTTTAACGCATTTGCGCGGAAAAGCTGAGGGCTGGGCACCATCCCATTGCTCAAGTGTGCGGTGTCTACTGAGTAAGAACGTACGAATCCGGCCGTTAGATCTACAATAATACCTGCATCAGACACTGCTTGATCTGTGACATCCACATACCCTTGTTTTGAAACTTTTTGGTGCATAATGAACGCAAGCACGGTGGCTAGCAAAATACCGATGCCCCAGTAACGTCATGCGATCAATCTTTGCCATCCGCGATGCTCCTTTGACCGCATCATGATATATATTCTTTGAACACTAAACGGAAAGCTACCCACTTCTATTAATAGTAGGTATCGGTCTGTGGTCTGGAAATGAATTAATGGGGACAAGTATTAGAATATATTTTTGTTTGTGCCGGTTTGGCGCTAAGTGCACCGAAGTGTTGAGTCATTTGGCTACTTCAAATAGGTTACTCATGTGAAGTGCCTCGCAAAAATTAATGGCCTCTGGTACCACCGTTTAACTTACGCTGTACTGATCCGCCGAAGGCGCTCGTTAAATCCACCACATCATTGCTGTTGAGTCGCACGCCGCTAGCCATATGATAGGTTTTACTGTGGCCACTTTCAAAATGCACAGTAAGCTTGTTACAACCACCAGCTTGTGCGCCTTTGAAAGACCACACTGGCACTTTTGCATGAGAGTAACCTGTCGACAACATCGCTTCGTTGCGCAGTCGGTATTTCAATTGAACCCCCGCACCTCCGGCGAACTCGTTGGGCTGCGCTACGCCAAACACCAGTTTTTTTTCAAGTACGTCAAACCCGTAGCGCGATTCGGCAATTTCAACCGGGCAGTTGAATGTATCGCCATGATTGGTTGAGAACATTGCGCTTTGACCAGAGCGAGTTGCGGTTGCACCCCATCCTCCCATTTGTGGTTCTACCATTGCATAGCGTCGGCCTGTATCAGGATGATTGCCAGAGATCACTGTGCCGAAAATAGATGCGAAATGACCTGCGGGTAGTCGATCGGGCAAGCTTTGTGCTAAACAGTGCCAGAGCATATCGATTAATTTCATCCGAGTTTCAAAGTAGTACGCGTGTGGGGCGGTTGGACCTGCGTGAAAAATCGTACCGGGTGTTGTTAATACTGTGAGTGGTTCAAATGACCCGGCGTTCGCAAATCGACTGGAATCGGTAATCGCTTTGAAAAAAACCTGACATGCTATCAGCGTTCCTTCTCGACCGGTGTTGTACGGACCAGAAACTTCGGTCGGTGCATCACGCAGGTCAACAATGAACTGATCGGGTGTTATTGAGATAGTTGCAGCCCAGTTTGACCCGTCGTCTTGCGGTTCTTCTATTTTGTAGTGTCCCGCCGGTAATGTTGTCAGAGCGGCGTAAGCGCGTTTTTTCCCGATAAGCTTTGCATTGGCAATCGCTTCGTTCAATATGCGTGTTCCATAGCGATTGCACAATTGGCGAATGATTTGTACTGCTCGTCGACCCGCCGATATCTGCGCCCAAAGATCTCCCTGTACGAACTCCGGTAAACGGCTGTTCTTGCAAACGATGTCAAAAACGGCCTCATTACGTATACCTTGTTCAAACAGTTTGACAATTGGTAAGCGCAAACCTTCGGCAATAAGTTCTGTGGTATCGGTAGACATAGAACCCGGTGTGCGACCACCGACATCGCCCCAATGTGCAATAGATGCAACCCATGCAACGATTTCACCGTTCCAAAAAACAGGTTCTGCAACTACAACATCGTTCAGGTGTGTAACGCCACCATAGTTTGGGTCGTTGGTTAGATAAATATCTCCCTCGGCGATTTGATCGCTACATTTGGCAAGGATAGCGGTAACCGACTTATCGAGTACGCCAACAAAGGAAGGAATGCCAGCACCGGAACTGACCAGTTCTCCATTGGTATCAGTTATCCCCGTGCCAACGTCGAGTACCTCGTAGATGATTGGGCTCATTGCTGTTTTACGCAGCACCTCGAACATTTCTATTGCGGCAGAGTCTAAGCCTGCGGCAACAACGTCGAGAGTAAAGCGATCAGCCATCGGCATCATTGTGCTTCATGGAGTGATGAAATAACGGCAGTCGATTCATCGGGCCTGTCTTTACCCTGGTGCTGGATAAAATTCCGGTCCAGAATCGCTTTGCTGCTTCTGTAGCAGCATCTAAGGCGCTGTACTCCTATTTCCTGGATTTCATCTAGAGTGACTA
>CAYTJF010000382.1:0-2924 GCA_964437945.1 uncultured Granulosicoccaceae bacterium | reverse complement strand
ATTGAGAACACAATAGAATTCCAGAAAATAAAAAAAGGAATCATAATCAGCGTACTCCATCCAGACCAGCGCCAGGAAATTCGCAATTCATTGCCACGCCTTGAAATTTGATACTTGCTGCTTAGTGAACCAAGGAAGGATTTTGTTTTACTGCGCTCGATAGCATCCGTGTACAGTGTGCCGCAGCAGTCACATTGATCACCTTTGTTTCGTGCAACACCACACGAGGAACAGGTCGCCCAATCGTGTGATTCGAACAGCTTCTTCATTGCGCATCAACCCACGTGTTTCTGACTTTCACAAGCATTAATATTGCCTGAAAACATCCCCGATGCCGAAGCATCGTAAACGATCTTCCTTCAAGCGACTGTCACTCATTGTATTCCAGTTTAGTTTTAAGCAAGAAAAACTACAGCGATACCTTCTTCAGCCGATCATAATACGGCTCATGATGTCTAAGATACGATCGTAAATGAGGTGCGTTGCGTGCTGCCGTCTCGAAATTATCTACTTCTTTTTTCGTCTCATCGGTTGTCCACGGGTGAATCGATGTTGACGCCATCGAACTCTGATGCCAACCACTAACCTGCTTCCAGTCTTCGGGTGGTTCTTTACCCCAATTGAATGCATCGTCATGGTTTTTCAGCCCAATAAACTTCCACCAGTTTCCAATATAATCACGCGGGTCTTTGCGAATGGACTCCGCCTGAATCACCACGGGTTTGATACCCGAGTCTACCAGGTGGTGGTAGAGGCTCCATTGTGCTTCAAAACCAATCTCTGGCAGTGTGACCTCATTATCGAGCCTATAGTAAGATGCGATGGCAGCCTGCGGGCTTCGAATTAAAAAACAATGGGTAACGGATTCGCAGAATTCATTATCAAGCACCATATCCGAATCGACATAGTAAGCCATATCTTTGAAGAATACCGACGACGTTCTAGCTCTATCCATTATCATGTCACGCACGCCTTCGTAACTCACCGGGTGACCGTCCTTTGGCTCAAAGTACGGCATTTCGCGCTGTTTTTGGTGTAGATAATAGTGATACATAAACGGTTCGTGCAGGCAGTCGAAGTCGCCACGTTCACGCATGAGTCTTTCTACCGATGTGGACATTGACCGAGGGTGACACCACAAAGCGACGATTTTATTCACAGGCGTTGAACTCCTTGCTCAACCGAATGCCATTTTAACGAAAGCGATTTCATCGACGCAAACAGCTACGCATTCGACAGTGCGTTATCCAGCTTTTCTGCCACTTGTTCAACATCATCGAGTGACAAACACAATGGCGGCACCATGCGCAAACACGACTGAGATGGTCCTGACTTGGACAGGATAATGCCTTGTTCTCTGCATTGTTCAAATACCGAGGCGGTTGTTACGCTATCGGGTTCTTTGGTTTTTCTGTCTTTGACAAATTCAATCGCCAGCATTAAACCGCGACCACGGACATCACCAATACTATTGTGCTTGTTTTTTAGAGCCTGCAATTGATCCAACAGCGCTTTGCCAACTAACTTTGCGTTTGCCTGCAGCCCTTCTTCCTTGATGACTTTCAGTACAGCTCGACCGGCGGCGCAACTGGTTGGGTTTGCACCGTAAGTGTGAAAAAGAAATTTCTCGGCCATCGGAGCCGCAACTTTTTTCTGTGCTACTACTGCGCCAATCGGAAAGCCGTTGCCCAAGCCTTTTGCCATGACGACAATATCAGGGACTACATTGTCAGCCTCAAAGCCCCACATAGTGTTGCCGGTTCGACCAAACCCAGACTGCACCTCATCGGCAATATACAATCCACCTGCCGCCCGAACACGCTCTGCAGCACCTGACATATAACCAGGTGGCATTTCGATTATGCCGCCATATCCCTGAACACTTTCTACGAACATGCCCGCGACACAACCATTGGTTGCGGTCGCTATGGTACGATCAATTTCATCAAGGTATTTTTCAGTTCCGGGTCCAAAAATACCGCGGTATTGATTCGGCTCTGCAACGAATGCAACATTGCCTGGCATGCCAGGATGGCGCCAGCTGGAAATGCCTGTAATCGATTGTGCAGCTGCAGTTGGTCCATGATAAGCCGTGCGAAGTGACAGTATATCTGCATTGCCGGTGTAGGTACGCGCCATGATCATGGCCAGGTCTATTGCTTCTGCACCGGAGTTGGTGAAGTGAACTACCCACTCGGTTCCACTGGGCATGCACTGTGTTAACTCTTGAGCCAAATGTGCCGGGGTTGGGTGATAGAACATGGTGGTGCAATGCGTTAAAGTCTGTGCCTGTTCCATCGCGGCTGCGACCACCTGTGGGTGCGAGTGTCCCACTGATATGCACACGTTCATGCCAAGCAAGTCTATATATTGATTGTCCTCAATATCCCACAAATACTGTTTCAGTCCACGCTTAAAGACAATGGGATCGTTGAAGGGTACAAACTTTTTCTGGGACGCAGCGTAGTACTTATCTCTCAGTTGTGCGGTATTCTCCAGCGTCCAATCTGTTTCGAGGAAGGATGATGTCGGCATAATGTTTTCGCTCTAAATATTTTTAAGCTAGTTGTTAATCCGAATTTGGTTTCCAATCTTTATATCCAAACCATGAGCAGTTCCAATCAAACCTGTAATAGTTGGTTTGTCGGGTCGACTGGTACAAATTCCAAAACATGTGCTTGATAACGCTCGCCAAGAATTTCAACACTCAGCTTGCTCAGGTTCGTGTGCTCTCTGAGCAGTGCGAAGGCCAAAAATTTCTTGCAGCGATGTCCATAGGCTGCCGACGTAATCACGCCAATCACGTTATCATCTTGAAAAACCGGATGAGAATAAAATGCATGCGCGCCGTCGGTTGTACTTTGATCTACTGCTAATTCGATAAGCAGTGTACGCCGGGCATTGGCTTGTATGGTTTTACGACA
>CAYTJF010000381.1:0-3003 GCA_964437945.1 uncultured Granulosicoccaceae bacterium | reverse complement strand
TCGCATTATATTCCTTCCACTATGTTTTGGATGCTGACCGATGCCGACTGCCTCAGCTGCTTCGCTTCCTTATACTCAGCCGAATGATACCAATTATAAGCATCATCATAAGAAGGAAAACGAATGATCACATTTCTGTCACCAATAGGCTCACTTTCATAGCTAATAGATTTTCCACCGCGTGCCAGAAACTCCCCACCAAAAACTTCAATGGTTGGTAATACGAGAGCAATATAATTTTTATACTGTTCTGGATCGGTCACTTTTATTTGGGCAACAATATAGCCGTACGCCATTTTTAATCTCTGTCGAATACTGTCGTTGAAGTGAACATTATCGTAAAGTTGCACACTTGTACAAGAAGTATAAGCTCCTTTACTGTGTTTTTCCATTTCGACTTTATGCTCTGGTTGTTGTTGAGATACTTTTGACAAACATTGCGCCAGCTAATGTGTTGATGAGATAGGATGCCTTTTGGTTTTTCCACTAGCAGGTATACTATGTCTGACAACCCACGCAAACATTGTTAATACTTATAACCATGTCCACAATCAATATTCAATTCACCTTGTTCTCCGCTTTCTATTCACCACTGATAGTGACAATGGCGGGCAACTTTCTAACTGATGAAGGCCTCGATTTTAATTGGTCAGTAGCACCACCGGGAGAATCAGCTATCAAGGCTCTGCTGGAAGGAAAAGCGGATGTCATTCAGTCTGCACCCAGCCAGGGATTCAGCTCACTCAAAAAAGGAGAAGAGCCGCAAGTTGTACACTTTGCACAGGTCAACGAAATGGACGGTTTTTTTATCACTGCACGCGACCCGGATAAAAACTTCAATTGGAAGAAAATGGAAGGTAGCGAGGTTATCGTGTTCAAAGCCGGTCAACCGAATGTCATGTTTCGCAACGCCTGCCAGAAAGCCGGCATAGACTACGACAAGATAAACATAGTTACTCCCGGTGGCGCGGATGCAATAGACAAAGCTTTTCGTTCCGGTCAGGGAAAATATGTACAACAACAAGGGCCTTACCCGCAGCAGTTGGAAGCTGACAGTGCTGGCCACATTGTGGCGCAATGTGGACCCCTGATTGGGCCTAACGCTTTTTCAAGTCTTGCATCTACTCGTGAATGGTTGGCCTCGGATGACGCGAAAGCTTTCACCCGAGCTTACAAAAAAGCCAGAGCGTTTATCAGCTCACAACCAGCTGCCGAGGTAACCGACGTTATTCTTCCTTATTTCAAAGATACCGATCAAAATGCACTGATGCAATGCATTGACAGTTATCAAAAATTGGGTTGCTGGACTCCACATGCAGAGATAACGCAGGAGGCTTTTGACAATCTACTTAACATATACACATCTACTGGTGAGATTGATCAAAGATACCCTTACGAAAAAGTGTGCGCGGGCCTGCCGGTTTAAAACACACGTTGATTAGGCATTTTTCGAACTAACACCGGACTTTTGCGTAAGAAACACAATACTTACCGTAATCTTCCCACCAATTGCAAATTGTCATTAAAGACGATATGGTCAACTAACAGTCCACGCAATTCCAGCCGGGGAATTAACGATGTCTAAATGTCAATGGATTCTCACCAGTTTAGTCGGGCTTTTACTATCTTGCCTACTGCTTACAACACCTGCAGCTGCTCAAGATAAAGTAGATGTTGATAAGGCCAGCACCGCAGACAACGCTGACAAAAAAACCTCGCAAGAAAAATCACAAATGCTCGAGCTGTGGACACCTGGCGACAGCGGCCAACGGATGCGGATTCGAGGACGCGTAACCAACGCAGATGGCAGCCCTTTGCCGAACGTCAAGATTCGCTTCAGACACGCAGATAGCGAAGGTTTGAATCGCAGTTACCACCAAGGTGAACTTATAACCAACAACAAAGGTGTATACCAATTCGGCTCGGTTATCCCGGGAAACAGCCATCGCCTTAGTCACGTACATGTCTATATTAGCCACCCAGGCTTTCAATATGTTGACACCGAATTTCATTTCAAAGATGACCCTAAAGCAGACCCGGACGACCCGAACGCCATTTTTCTTGAAGCAGGTAACGCTGATGGCGAAGAAATAATGTACGGTCGCTGGGATATTGCCCTTACTCCTGAATGAGACTTAAGCCGTGAAGAGCATAGGCATTTGCAGGTGATTCATATCGGTTAAAAATCCATTTGCGCTTGCCCACTATGCACACGATTTTTTTACCAGCATTTTTAACGGCGGTTTTACCAGCAACAAGGTATCGTGGCAAAAGCATCAATGTGACTTTATAGCAGTTACTTATTCGAAAATGCGTTATCCAGTCTTATTAAATAGCCTATGGCTTAGTTTGACTATTAACTCGACTGTACTGAATGCGCAAGAGCCGTTGCAACATGAGTTCTATTTTACCCGTGGTATTTACAGCGATGACTTTGCTGTAGGCGATGAACTCGGTGGAAGCTGGTCAGTTGACTACCCCAAAGCTGATCGACATTTTTTGTTTGCATTAGATCGCTTGAGCATCATTGACTCTTCTCCAGATGAAAATGCGATCAAGCTCACCGACCCTCAACTTCGTGAGTTTCCATTTATTTACGCCCTGGAAGTGGGCGCCATGCAGCTTAATGAGGCCGAGGTAGATGCACTACGAGAGTATTTGCTGTCAGGCGGCTTTCTATTTATCGACGATTTCTGGGGTAGTTGGGCCTGGGAAAACCTAGTTGAACAAATGCAACTTGTGTTTCCTGATCGAGAGATTATCGAAATTCCATCAACACATGCCATATTTAGTATTGTGTACGACATTGAAGAGATCAAACAAATACCCAATTTAAACAATGGCATTGCGTTCGAAAGGCTAGGTATAACCCACGAAGGCGACGGCATTCAACCGCACGTGCGCGGCATACTCGATGATCAGGATCGTTTGATGGTGTTAATCAACTGGAACACCGATCTTGGTGATGCCTGGGAGTGGGCCGATCATCCGGATTACCCAGCC
>CAYTJF010000380.1:0-3109 GCA_964437945.1 uncultured Granulosicoccaceae bacterium | reverse complement strand
GTTCGATTGCAGAATCTATTGGATATGCAAATTTCTTTACCATGACGGCATTGCTGACCTTGCCTGTGTTGTTGTTGATTTACCTCCTTCGCGATAGGGTTAACAACACTGTGGTTATGAGAGCTGCTTGAGCACATTAGCTTCATCTGGTGAGTTCGATCTGGATATACTTATCCAGAGTATGGAACCAAATTTATGCGATATAACCTATGTGTTTGCCACCGTTGATAATAGTTTTAACGGTGATGTACTGTCGCCTTTAATGACCTTTCGTGAGCGAGAAGGAACAACACTGATTCTGGAACAACAGCAGGCTGAGGCTGCAGGTATAAAACACGAATTCCCATGCAAGATGATCACGCTCAACATACATTCTTCATTGGAGGCGGTTGGCTTTCTTGCGCTAATCACACAGCGATTGGCCAAGTTGCAAATGGGTGTAAATCCTGTATCAGGGTTTTATCATGATCACTTGTTTGTACCAAAGGATAGGGCGCAAGATGCTTTGGCAGAACTTCAGTCAATGTCTGCCGAGTTATCTGCAGATACCTGATCTTGTTAGTGGGCGTTTACATTACGTCTAATTGATTCGAAGTTTCAGCTCAATCCCATATCGATCGCTTTTGGCAATAATTTGACAAGCCCGTACTTTGCTGTGTAATGTCGATTACAGTTTTCTACTCTTGGCTAGCCAGTAAAGGTACGCAATGAAAAACTCCATGATTCACAAGCCATTGACGATTAATTCGTTAATTGAACATGCGAGCCAATACCATGGCAACACTGAAATCATCTCGGTTGAAACCGACCGTCAAATCAGTCGCTCCAACTGGTCAACCACTCACAGTAATGCCTTAAAACTGAGCTCAGCGCTCGGTAAACTGGGTGTAAATCCTGGTGATCGTGTTGCCACTATTGCCTGGAACAATCGACGACACCTGGAACTCTACTTCGGCGTGTCCTGTGGTGGCATGGTATGCCACACAATTAACCCTCGACTCTTTCCTGAACAGCTTGTTTACATTATCAACCACGCGCAAGACAAAACGCTGTTTATTGATGAAACGTTTGTGCCGCTGGTTGCCAAACTTCGCAAGCAACTCACAACTGTTAATCATGTTGTGCTAATGGGGTCTAAAAATGAGGAAGCAGCACAGGCCATAGAGGGGTTGCTATTCTACGACGACTTGCTAGACACAGCGGACAACGATTTCGCCTGGGCTGATGTCGATGAAAATATGTCGTCAAGTTTGTGTTACACATCCGGTACCACTGGTAATCCGAAAGGTGTGCTATACAAACACCGCACAACCGTATTGCATTCACTTGGCAGCAATCAACCTGACGGTATTGCTATATCAGCCATGGATAGTGTGCTACCCGTTGTACCGATGTTCCATGTCAACGCTTGGGGTGTGCCGTATATTGCTGCCATGGTTGGTTGCAAACTGGTTTTCCCTGGTCCCGGCCTCGACGGTGCCAGTCTTGTAAAACTGATTGATGATGAAGAGGTGAGCCTGGCGCTTGGTGTACCGACTATCTGGCAAGGCTTGCTAGGCGCGCTTAAGGAATCGGGTAGCGTCGTGCCCAGTCTCAAACGCACCGTGGTTGGTGGTTCGGCGCTGCCACCATCAATGATCAGTGATTTTCGTGACAACTATGACGTTGATCTGATTCACGCCTGGGGTATGACGGAGACAAGTCCTTTGGGCACGATGAACCAGTTGTTGCAGAAGCACACCGTTTTAACACCAGATGAACAGGCTCAGATTCGCATTGGACAAGGTCGCCCACCATTTGGTGTGCAAATGCGTCTCGTCGATCTTGAGGACAACGTTTTACCAAACGATGGTAAAACCCAAGGTGCGCTGCAAATACGAGGCTACTGGGTTGTTGATACCTATTTTCTTAATGATACTTCAGCACTAACCACGGATGGTTGGTTCGACACAGGCGATATCGCCACAATAGATTCAGACGGTTACATGATTATTCGTGATCGCGCCAAAGACATTATCAAATCTGGTGGTGAATGGATTTCAACCGTAGAACTCGAAAACATCGCTATCGCGCACCCAGACGTTTCAGGGGCTGCGGTTATTGCTGCTGCGCACGCGAAATGGGATGAGCGACCCGTGCTCATCGTTGTAAAAGCTGAGGGTAAGTCACCAACTGAAGAGCAACTGCTGGCGTTCTTCGAGAATAAGGTTGCGGGTTGGCAAGTACCGGATAAAGTGGTGTTTGTTGAATCATTGCCATTAGGTGGAACCGGCAAGGTATTGAAGAGCGTGCTCAGAGAAGAATACGGGAGCATACTAAACGAGGGCAATCCTGGCTAATTAACTTCGAGGTAATAGTTGCATGCCAAACATGACCATACTCAGAATTTAAATTTTTTCTATGAGCACAATAGAAAAAGCAATTGAAATAGCGGCACGAGAACATGCTGGTGATGTCGACAAAGCCGGCAACCCTTATCTCTTTCATCCGTTGCGACTCATGTTTGCCGTGAATACACCGTTTGAGAAAATGGCTGCAGTTCTGCACGATGTTGTTGAAGATACACCAGTGACCCTGGATGATTTGAAGCGTGAAGGTTTTCATCAAGATGTATTAGCAGCTGTTGAAGCCTTAACGAAAAGACCGGGGGAGGGGCGTCTGGATGGCGCGGCCAGAGCAGCTGCGAATCCGATTGCCAGAGTGGTCAAGCTGGCGGACGTTACCGACAATATGGATTTAGGCAGAATTGCCAACCCAACAGATAAAGACTTTGAAAGGCTCAAAGAGTACGTTCTGGTTAAAAAACTGCTTGTTGAATACAAACCAACGTCGTAAGTGAATTTCAAATGCCCCAAAAAGTTGTGGCTGTAAGCTGACCCTTAACTACGATACAGGCTATGGAAAAGGGTTTTATACAGAATAATCTGCTTGAACATGATCGGCTTGAGCAGGCATTTCAAACCGCGCCAGATGAATTCAAGACCCAACTTGAAGAGGCATTAGTCAACAATCCGAGTTCTGCAACGCTAAGGGTATGGCAAGCCCGGTTGTCCTACTAGTGGTCCATCCACTTGATACATTCGGGTTCAGAGCCGTAGAGCCACTTCAG
>CAYTJF010000379.1:0-3157 GCA_964437945.1 uncultured Granulosicoccaceae bacterium | reverse complement strand
CTGAACAATGAAAATTACCTTATTAGGCACCGGTTCCCCAGAAGCCAGCACCCGGCGGGCATCGTCTGGCTATCTGGTTGAAATTGGTTCCGATCTTATATTGCTGGATTGCGGAGGCGGTGTATTCGATCGATTGTTACAAGCGGGGCATAGACCCTCTGATGTGACCCACGTGTTCCTTACCCATTTGCATAGCGATCATATGATGGACTACGCTCGGTTAATTCATGCCGCATGGGATGAAAGTGGTGAAACACCTGTGGTATTCGGTCCTGCCCCGATAAGCAACATTACAAACAAACTGTTCGGTGACGATGGTGTGTTTGCTACCGACCTTATTGCCCGAACACAAAACAGTGGGAGCCAGGAAGTCTGGCTGGCGCGAGGCGGCACATTGCCAAGACCCTGGCCTCAACCTGATGTCAATGAAATTGAGGCTGGCTTTGAATTCAATAGCGATAACAACAACTGGCGCTTAACGTCGTGCGAAGTGCTACATGCACAACCTCAGCTACACTGCATGGCATTCAGAATCGATGCAAATGACAAATCCTTTGTGTATTCAGGCGATGCAGCACTAAGTAAGGATTTTGAATTGTTCGCAACCGACTGCAATGTATTACTGCACTGGTGCTACCGCGAGTTGGATGATCAAACAATGCCGACCGTTACAAAGCTGGCTCCCGATGCAGCGCAAATTGCACAGCTTGCCGAACGCTGTGGTGCGCAACAATTGATACTCACGCATTTACGAAACAAAATGGATTCTGATGAGGCTCATCACACCATGTTTGAAGCGGTTCGACAACACTATTCGAGAGCGTTTTCTATCGCTGAAGATTTAGTGCAAATAGACATTTAGCGCAGACTTTATAAAAATACATCTAAAAATAAGAACACATCAAAAACCAAATAATCAAAGCAGGTACCGTCATTGAGTAAGCCTAATTTTCTGATCATTTCCGCCGATCAGCAGCGAGCCGATTGCATCGGTGTTGCTGGCAGACGTATAAAAACACCCAATTTGGACGCACTGGCAAATGCCGGCACCCGATTTAACGCCGCCATTACACCGTGCGTTGTTTGTCAGCCAGCACGTGCATCCATTTTAACCGGCCAGCTTTGTCGCACCCATGGCGTCCACGATAATGGCATTGATCTGGACCCGGCAATCGGAGATAAAGGCTTTGCCGGAGCATTGTCTCAGTCGGGTTATAACAGTGCGTTCTTTGGTAAAGCACATTTCTCGACTTATCACACATTCGAACCAACAGGCACACCTGAATCGTTAAAGTCGTCCAGTGACTACGATGAAAACTGGTTCGGACCCTATATGGGATTCAACCATATTGAAATGATGCTGGTTGGACACAACTGGTTTCTGCCTGAAAAACCGCCCGCCGGACAACACTATGAACGCTGGTTTTATGCTGACGGGAACGGCGATGAACGTAATCGTCTGTACAGGGAAAATGCCGGAGACACAAAAGAGGCAGCACAAACCTGGCACTCCAAGCTGCCGGTTGAGTGGCATAACTCTACGTGGACCGCCGATCGTGCAATCGACTGGTTATCAAAAGCCGATACGCAAAAACCCTTTTGTTCATGGGTATCGTTCCCAGACCCACACCATCCGTTTGATTGCCCTCTACCGTGGTCTGAATTACATGCACCCGAAGATGTAGATTTACCGCTACACAGAACGCGCGATTTTGGTAATCGCCCCTGGTGGCATAAGGCCGTTTTGTCCAGCGAGCCAGCAGGAAAAAAAGAACATGCCGAAATTCGTAAACAGTACAGCCGTATACAACCGCAAAGCGATGAACAACTGCGTGAAATCATTGCCAATACGTATGGCCAAATTGCACTTATCGATCATAACGTTGGCAGATTAATGAAAGCATTGGACGACTATGGTTTGTCAGAAAACACCATTGTTATTTATTTGTCAGACCATGGAGACTGGCTCGGCGACCACGGCTTAGTGCTAAAAGGGCCAATGCATTATGAAGGTCTGCTGCGTGTACCCTTGATTGCCCGAGGCCCTGGCATTGTTGCAAATGCACTAGTCGAAGAACCGGTTTCTACACTGGATATTGGCCCAACCTTATATGACTACGCCAATTGCGAAGCCAGCTTGACGCAGCATGGCACCAGCCTTCGACGCTTGCTTGAAGGCGAGCAAGAGATTCGCGATTGTGCTCGAAGTGAATGGGAGTTGCTACCGACGCGTGCTGGTGTTGCCTTGAGCTTACGCGTGGTACGTACAAAAACGCATAAGCTAACGATGGATCTTGAAAGTGGCACAGGTGAACTTTACGATTTAGTCGAAGACCCACATGAGTTACATGATCGATTCAACGATTCGGCTTATGCAAGCGTTCGCAGCGAACTCGAAGCGTTGATCAGTAAAAGACCGAAAGATGAACGCGAATTAAACACGCAGGTTGGTTTAGCGTAACGATTCAACACGTGAATACTCGTATCCAAAGGCTGTGCTAGATTCCTTGCGTATTAGATACTATCGTCGTATGCCCAATACTGCTGGCGTAGAATAATGGCGAAGTGATAGAACCTGCGATGCGCTCTTTGAAGTAAGACAAGTATGAATAAATCCCAGCAACGCAATAGTAGCGAGCAGGTTCACGTTTTGAGGTATTAGTATAAGGCTGACCAACGCAGTGCAAGTGGCCGATAGAATATTGAGCAGATTGAATCTTAAAGATTCTCTGTCGAAAAATACTTGTCGGATAATTCCTCCACCTATTCCGGTCAGTATTCCCATCGATAAACACACCAACACGTTACCACTTGCATCAATCGCTGCCACGACACCCACAACAATAAACACCGCAGTGGCAAACGAGTGTGCCAGTTTTGTGAAAAGCTTTGGAAGAGTATTGCCATTGTTAAGAATATAGGCGAACTGAATTGCACTCAATACGGCTAACAGATAAGCAGGCGTTTCCAGCCAGAACAAGGTGTTGCTACCAAGTAGAACTTCACGGGCTGTGCCGCCACCTGTTGAAGCCAGCATAGCCGACAAAAACACACCTACGAATGTTGAGTTTTTTCGTAGCGCAATCGATGCCCCAGCACCAGCAAAACAAACCGTCGATAGTAAATCGAACAACAGTAACACGACTTTATCTCCCCC
>CAYTJF010000378.1:0-3206 GCA_964437945.1 uncultured Granulosicoccaceae bacterium | reverse complement strand
AATCATCAGCAAGAACAATGGCTGAAGGGATTGAGCAGTTCACCTTCTTCACTAGTAAGCAGTGGTTGGGGTGGGCGAATGGCAGATTTGCTTAGTAGCGCCAATACTAATCGCACGTTACCACCAACGTTTTCTATGGGTGGTTCCAACTATTGGTTGCCTGGTAACGTCAGTACACCGATTAATATTAACGTTAATACCGGACTCAACCCGATCAGTTATATGAAACCAAATGGAGGGGCTGCTGATGTAACCAGAGCAGAACTGCTATCGCAAATACTTTCTATGCCACAGTCGGGTGCGCTACAGGAACAAGCTGCATTGGCTATGGGACGAGGTATTTCCAGCGCAGATGAAATCATTGCGGCTTTGGGATCATCAGACACCATTAAAGCTTCCTATAATCAAGGCAGTAAATTAGCCAAGCAGCTTCGCATGGTAGCCAGACTTGTAGCGGCGCAGCAAACCCTGGGCATGAAACGGCAGATATTCTTTGTTGGACTTGGTGGTTGGGACACTCACGACAATCAGGCCGGTCGGTTACAGGGGCTTGTTTCCGAACTTGATCAGTCGCTTGGTGATTTTTATACCGCGTTGGAAGAGCTTAACCAGGAAAATGCAGTTACCGCTTTTACCGCATCCGATTTTGGACGCACGCTCACGGTTAATGGTGATGGCTCTGATCACGGATGGGGTGGTCATTATCTGGTGATGGGTGGGGCGGTTAATGGCCGGCAAGTCTACGGTGAACAGCCGAGTTATATTACCGGGTCTGATGACGATACTGGTAACAAGGGTCGGGTTATTCCATCGCTGTCGATTAATCAGTTTGGCGCTACACTCGGCTCGTGGATGGGGCTGAGCGACGGTGACTTGTTAGAAGTGTTTCCAGATCTGGCGAACTTTGACAGTAACTGGCGCGCGGGGCTTCAAATGTTTGCAGGCTAGTTGTCGTCAATCTGTTATCCTCTACCTGATTGTTGAGCTATAGCTAAGGTTTTTATACATTTGTTTTTATAGGTAAGCCGTTTAACCTACGGTAAGAATTCAAAATTACCGTACTCTTCGTTTTAAATTACCGGACCCTTCGCGTTCGAACTGTGTATCGTCCAATAAAGCAAAAATAGTTGGGTTTGGCTACACAACGACAGTTGTGTTTTTTCGCAGTATTTACACACCAGTTCAAGTACATTCATGCTTGCGCACTTGGACAGCGCTTTTTGAGTTAGAACAATATAATTAGCCTTGTTAAAACCCAAACAGCAAAACAGTGTACGCGTAAGACACCTGAGGGATATTTCGGTACGCACTGTGTTACTGGCACAGTTGTATGAGTTACATGCGCAGTAGTAATAAAATAATTAAAGTATGGTGTCTCATGAAACTCCGTGTGTGACAGGGTTCACATTTTTCGAGAATCGATATATTTTCAATTCTTGTGTTTAGGCGTCTCTATCAAATGCAGCGTTGACGTGTAGAATGTCGGGAGCCATTTCAGTCGATACTTTAGGTATTATTTAGAGTGGGTGGGCTAGCTGGCCTTGCAGATGTGTCAAGTTCAGCCACTTTCAAGTAGCTAATCGATCATTTGCTTAACTATTGGCCAATTTGGCCGATTACTTTTTACGTTAAGAAGGGTCTTTATGGAGTTCAGTATGCACGCAGATGAACTGCGCTCTGCCGTTAGTAGGGTAGTTGAGGTACTCAACAAAGCCGATATCCTGACTGTGGTCAAGGAATACCGGACAGCAAGAGGTGATAGTCGAGCGGTCGCTGCTGCGCGTCTTGGTCACTCCGGTGCCATCATCATGGAGAACATGGACAAGTTTTCTCCGGCGGAAAAAGCGGTTGTTCGTTGCATGTTTTTGGACAGCCTTGGTACCACTCAATACTGGCAAGACCTCTTAGGCTCAGCTGTTGACCCTGAAAAAAATGCAGCCGATCTCGTCCATCTGTTCAGTCGCGCGATGTTTGCATCTACCCATTTGCCAAATTTGGTCAATTTACTTGGTGAAACAAAACGCCAGGCTAACACTGATTCGCCAAGCCCTATTGCCGGCGAAGCTCGCCTTATTATTCGTTTAACCGATGCGGGTGAAAGGGCGTCCGATCCAGATCGTATTGCACGTTCCATCGACGGTATCGATATGCTTTATTCGGCCTGTGCCAGTATCGCTCGAAAACCGGCAATGGATTTGCGCCTGGATAGAATTTCCGGAGGCGTGGTACGCGATGTGGCGTTTATGGGTGAACGTGACAGTATTGCCGCTGTTAGCGCGGTTATTGGCTCCATTCCCGATGCCTTGGAAGAAATACACCCCGATGACGATCTTGATCTGGACGCATTGGTCGCATCTTTGCCAATCTTTCAAGACTTGAATACGCTTGCATCGTTAGGCACGTTTACACAAAACGATCTGAAAGACATCAGTGAAACGATGCATCAAGGTGGAATGCTGGTACTTGAAAGTGGCGTTATTCTGGTTAATGAGTCTGGAGCCACTGCCGTCGCCGCTACTACTACTGCTGACATTTCGACTGAAGATAGTGCAATCCAAATGCGCCCCGGAGCCAGTACGCCACAGCAGTTTGGTGGTTCAGCCGCTACAACGGAGGCTCATTTGCGTAACGAAGCTCAGTTGCATAATGGTGCTGCGGAACCTGGTGCGGGTGCGGTCGAGCGCGATGAACATTATGAGCGATATTTGCGTGAACGCGAAGCGATGAAACGTGCCGGAGCAGCCGGCAGCGACGATATTAGCCACGTTGGTTCAAGCACCCATGGCATCAAACCTAATGGTGTTAGCTCCAATGGCGTCAATCCCAATGGGGTCAACGCAACATCTGATAACCCGCTAAACGATACCGCCCCAAACGATGCCCAACCAAGCGATGATGCTGTTGTTGACTATCTGCTAAGAAAACTGGGGCGTCCGCATCGAGACCGATAGAATCTGTGCGCTGGCAATGAGTCCGAGTACATCCCGGCTACATCGGTGGTTGGTGATGTTGTTGACTCGTATGCTCCCCAGAAGCACTGACCGCATTCAGCACCAAACATAACTCAGTACCAAACAAATAAAAAAGGCCTGATATTATCTATCAGGCCTTTTATATTTTGATAAATTGGCTCCCTGGGGCGGGCTCGAACCACCGACCCAATGATTAACAGTCATTTGCTCTACCAACTGAGCTACCAGGGAACT
>CAYTJF010000377.1:0-3222 GCA_964437945.1 uncultured Granulosicoccaceae bacterium | reverse complement strand
TTGGTACATCGCACACAGTAGTTGCGAGAAACTCCACGACCGCAAGATTGAAGACTCTCCCAACAACAATACCGATGGCGGAGCAGCTTACTGTCATCGACAACACCGAACCAGGATTCTGGTTGATACACAGGGTCGGCTGGCAGTGGCAATACCACTACTGCACTCTTAAGATTACGACTTTGGTCTCATTCTGGAGAAATCGCCGTGAAGAACTAGGTGCAGAACATGTCATTGTTAATGAATGGGCCCAGTACAAACAAACGTATATCAACGTAAAAAACCAATTGCCTGCAACTGCGTATACGCATTTGCATTCCATACAATTAGGAGCACGAACGAAAAGATTCTTAGATACATGCAGCCACCTTCCATTGTTCGATTGGTTAGATCCAGCTATCTCTATACTATCCAATTATTAACTGTTTTGCAGCATTAAAAGGTTGCTTCATGTTATCGATAAGTTTGTATGCTAGTACGGTTCCCGTTAGAATAACCTTCGAACTGATCTGGTTGCGGAGAAAACTTAACGCACTAATGGTGGCCAGGAACAGAACCAATCTCCGGTTAAACTTACAAACTCAACCAGCGAATCCCCGTGTCGGCAGTTCGATTCCGACGTAACCGTAACGGAAGGGACTGAATGAACGGGGACGCCGAGTCCGGCCCGCGCAGGGTGCTGACACGGGGATTTTCAGTCCTCGGTTACTTACCCAACTATCGATTACATACCGCTAAAGTTCCATTGTAACAATTCTGGCACTGAACAGCGCTTAGCAATACACAGCTTATTCACGCAAATCTCCCGCGGCACATATAGGAAACGAAAAGCAAATTGAGCCACTCACTACACCTGATCAGCCGGGGCAAAAGTCAATTTCAGGCAAGAGAATGGAATGTTCGGAGTTAATAGTAACTGACAAATTAAACCATCCAATAGTCGAATGAGCATATATTTACAGTCAAGTTATATCCGCTTTCTCACTACCTTTCTTCCATCGAATTTACATCCTCCTCAAAGGCAGCGAGTGTTTCAATAATTTCATCAAAATCCGGATACTCGCCAAAAATCATATTTCGCATCCTCACATAATCGACTCTGAGTGCTGTCAGCACGTGTGCCTCCGGTACTAGCCGTAAACTCCCTGACTTAGCTAATTCATATCTCGCCCAACCTCGTGGATAAAATTGTTGCTTGAAATCTGCAACGCTCATAAGCATTCCGATATCAGCCAAGACCCTATATTTTAAAGGCGAATTGATCATCATGTGTGCATCATAGTAGTGGCGCGAATATCTAGCAGGCACGGTTGAACCCTCTGGCCTATGCGCTTCATGGTGGAGTATCGTCATTTTTTCCCAGAAAGTACGCTCAGCCAATATTGTGTTCACTAAACATTCTTTCTGTTCAAATATTTTAGGGAATGACCGAGCAGCGTATGGCATGAGTGGTAACCAATCATTAGGCAACCAAGCGGCAAGTGGACCTATCTCCAGCTGCCAACCGGTCTTAAGTACTCATTGGAGAATGCCGCAGGGTATTGAATATTCACTATGTTTGGATCGGCTTCATCTCTAGTACAAGTACAAGTGGGTGAAAACAACTCCTGAAACCTTGGACATAGCGTTTCACTGATGTATTTTGTTGCCTCAATATTGATCTGGTTATTTAGCGCTCTCTGCTTGGTTTTGGATTCGCATAACATAGGGTCCTCACCTGTCACTGTTCGCCAATCCAGTATCAAGTCGATATCTTCAGAGAATCTTTCAATTAGATTAAATACTTTAGAGAGACTTGTACCTCCTTTAAATACTAATTGTTCCGAGAACCAATGATCTTCAAATATCCGCTTTAAGGACCAACACACCCAGAAATCCTTTTCTGTTATAGCCGGATCTACGTTCATGCTAACGGCTGTTTCCGCAAATAAGGCTCGGCGCTCATTGTTTGAAAGTGCTGCTACTTTTTCCATCGCTAGTCTTTCACTTGGCAAATTTCAAGAATTATCTCCTGTACCCAACCAGTTACCGTTTTGGTATCTTTCAATATTTTCCTACGCTTTTCGATTTCTAACTGATCACGTATATTCTTCTTAACTTGTTTATCTATGTTTTCTTTGCCAAGGGCTTTTAAAGCATGCACTACAGTTAACTAATATGAGGAAATTCGAATTCAATGGCCTAGCGCAGAGGGAAACATTACCTTTGCCTGTAAATGTTAGAGAAATATTTTATTATCAGCCGTGTAAAGTTCGAGCTAACTTCCTCATAAACCTGCATAGCATGGCACGAGCGAATGTCCACGCCCGAATGGATTTTCAGTACGTCAGGTGGTTTTGTAACCCTTGTCAGTTCAGTAAGTTAGACCGTGCGCCCGTTGCCACATTGCTCCTCTATGCAGAACTATGCAGAACTATGCAGAACTATGCAGAACTATGTTAAGCAATTCTCACGTCAGGTTCATGTGCCGTGAAGTGTTATTAATCAGACTTAAATTCTACGTGCACTATCAATTCTTATCGGATTTCGAAAATCAGAATTTTTCTCCGGAAAATCGCATGCAAACTTGCAGAGTTCTTACAAACCGCGCTCACCAAAACCCAAACTGGACATCATTAGAGTGCAGAACTGGCTGCCATGCCCACCAAAAAACTTCCCACCTCGGCTTTTGCCCGCTCAGGGTCCTCAGACTTTATCGCATCTGCTATTTTTTAAGCCGATTATGAAAGTGGTGCCTGATCCTTACCACCATTAAACTTATCGCTTCGTCTTGCAGCAACAATTTGATCCCGAACCTGTGTTCTGCTCGCACTTTTTAATTCAGCCAGTTTTCGCTCGTTCGGAATTCTCTGCCCTGGCAACAGTTCACCTAAGCTGAGCAATTCGCGAATTTCCGGGTATACACGGTCAGTTGCAACAGTATTCATCTGTGACGCATGTCCTTGGTAAGAAGACAATGTGGATAGGAGTGGTCAGGTTTTCGGGCAGGCAAAATCGGCTACCGGCGGCCGATTGATTATTGACAAATGATTGAACATTTGGATTAATTGGTTGACCTATATGGCAATTTTTAAGGTTTCGGTTCAACAACACCATCGACGGTGCCCACAACATGGAGTGACTTATGAAACTATCGAGGCTCAGAAACCCATTTACCCAAGCCGTGCGTTCTGACTAGAGCAATATCGCGAGAGGACTTTCTGTAGAAACGATTGAGAAAAA
>CAYTJF010000376.1:0-3242 GCA_964437945.1 uncultured Granulosicoccaceae bacterium | reverse complement strand
ACTAGTTATTAAACTGGCTGATCTCTCCCACACTTCGCCGACAGAATTACTATGAACTAAAGCAACTCTGTTTCGACTTGTTTATATTGCACCATTGCACAATATCGCACAAGCGAATTACGACGCATAGCGGAACCATTAGCGGCGGATCGCTTAGCCAAATACACAAACAAAATAGATCCAGTTCATGTTTCAGCTACTTAGCCACGATGATATGCACTATGTCACGAAGGACAAAAAGATAGCCCAGTAGTTCACTAGGCTTTGATTACTGATTGCTTTATCTCACCAAAAATAGAGCGCCCGGCAGTATCGAGCATGCTGATCTTTACGCTGTCACCGAATTGCATAAACGGGGTTGAGGGCTTGCCGCTGTTGATGGTCTCAATAGTGCGTATTTCTGCAATGCATGAATAGCCAACACCACCGTCACTGATCGGTTTGCCAGGTCCACCATTGAGCTTGTTAGATACTGTGCCTGAACCAATAATGGTACCGGCACATAAAGCTCGCGACTTGGCAGCATGAGCGACAAGCGTTGGAAAATTGAACGTCATATCCACACCGGCATTTGCGCGACCAAAGGCTTCACCGTTGTAGTCAACCTGAAGCGGTAACGTTACTTTGCCATCTTGCCAGGCGTCACCAAGTTCATCTGGCGTAACAGCCACTGGCGAGAATGCAGATGACGGTTTACTTTGTAAAAAACCAAACCCTTTTCCAAGCTCAGCCGGGATTAATCCACGAAGCGACACATCGTTAACCAGCATGATCAGCTTAATATGCTGTGTCGCCTGTTCAACCGATACACCCATGGGCACATCATCGACAATGATGCCAACCTCCCCTTCCATATCAATACCCCACTCGGTGGTGGGCATGCAAATATTTTCGTGGGGTGCCAGAAAGGTATCCGAACCACCTTGATACATAAGAGGGTCTGTCCAGAACGAATCAGGCATTTGTGCACCTCGCGCCTTGCGCACTAACTCCACATGATTAACGTAAGCGGAACCATCTGCCCATTGATAAGCCCTTGGCAATGGCGAGTGAGCGTCAGACTGATTGAAGGCTAATGCATTAGCCGGCATATCATTCGATAACACAGATAACTTATCCTTAACCTGACTCCAGTTGTCTAATGCGTCTTGCATTGTCACCGCAATACCAGTAGCCGGGGTGTAGCGATCCAGATTTTTTGAAACCACAACAAGTTGTCCATCCCGGGTATTATTTTTAAGTGTGGCAAGCTTCATGTATACAAATTTCCTGATTTCGGTGAGTGCGGCCATATCCGCCTGTGTAAAAAAAAAGTGTGTATATGTCGAGCTTCAGGGCGAGCACTAGGTCAAACACAGTACAACCAGATTCGCTCGTTTTTAGCACTAGGCCATGATTGGAGAAACTGACAGTGTTATCATTATAGCAGTACTTATTACTGTCAAGATTCAGCGCCAGTTTCTGTTGATCTTTCCCAATAAATTCAGACCCAACATATTCGGACGAGAGTATCCAGTCGACCATTTACGCACTGTATTATGCAGACAACAGAACCAACATGAAAAATAACTTTCCTAACACTCCAACTGACACTTCACTTGACGCGCTAAGTTCAAGCCTGGAAAAAGCGTTTCTTGAAAACGCGTTAAAAGATCATCAAAACAGCCATGATGCAAGCCATGATATTCATCACGCACGACGTGTTAAGCAAAATGCCTTAGCTATCGCAACACGCGAAGGCCAAGGCGAACATACAATACTTGTCGCGGCCGCCTATTTGCACGACATTGTTAATGTACCAAAGAATGCACCGAACAGACACGCTGCATCCAAGCTATCAGCAGACGCTGCACGCCCTATTTTGGATGACCTGGATTTTAGCCAGACAGACATTGCTGCCATTCAACACTGCATTGAAGCACACAGTTTTTCCGCTAACATCGAACCGAACACACTCGAAGCCCGTATTTTACAAGACGCCGACCGGCTCGAATCTTTAGGTGCTCTGGGTATTGCTCGTACTTTCTATATTGCTGCCAGGCTCGATTCTGAACTCTTTGACGGCGCCGACCCATTCGCCAAACAGCGACCGCTTGATGATAAACGTTTTGCAATAGATCACTTTAAAACAAAACTGCTCACCCTTGCAGACACCATGAAAACCGATGCTGGAAAAACCATCGCCAATGAACGTACTGCGACCATGCGAACCTTTCTCAACGCGTTGGCTGATGAAATTGGCACAACACAATCCTGGTGAGCACATCAACCGGTAGATCAGCGCAAAACATACAGCACAACGCTGACACGCAGTTGCACAAGGGTATTGGCCTGATGTTGGTAGGAACATCGATTGTGCCGATTATGGATGCGGTTGCAAAACACCTGAGTGACACCATGTCACCCATTCAAATAACCTGGGGCCGATTTTTATTTCAATTTATTATCATGGCATTTGCGCTGTGCGTAACGATGGGGCCACAAGCACTAATACCAAAAGAGCCAGTCAAACATGCGATTCGCGGACTGTTGCTTGCCGCCGCCACTGTGTGTTTTTTCTGGAGTCTTCGCACTCTGCCCCTGGCCGATGCCATAGCGATATTTTTTGTACAACCAATGATACTCACGCTTATCTCTGCGCTGGTGCTTAAAGAAACCATTGGCTGGCACAGACGCATAGCGGTGTGCGCAGGTTTTGTCGGAGCCCTGCTCATTATCAGACCAGGCACCGATACGTTCACATTAGCTTCACTATTACCACTGGTTGCCGCAGTCTTCTTTGCCAGCTACTTAGCCCTAACAAGAGCAGTTGCCAATATAGACCACCCTGCCACTATGCAATTTGTATCCGGCTTAAGCGCCACCTGCGCTTTGTCATTAATGTTACTACTAACATTGCAATGGCCACAAAGCAGTTTCGCCCCAACCATGCCAAGCTTGTTCGAATGGGGTTGGTTGATGCTGATCGGCGCTATTGCCGCTGGTGGTCATTTGTTGGTGGTGATGGCCATGAATCGCGCTCCGGCATCAGCACTGGCTCCATTTGGTTATGTTGAAATTATTGCTGCAACTCTGTTGGGCTGGGTCTTCTTCAGTGATTGGCCAGATCGGTGGAGCTGGTTGGGCATTACCATTATTGTGGTTAGCGGTTTCTATGTGTTCTTGCGCGAGCAACGTTCGTCGGCTTTTCAATAAAAGAAGGGAGGTACGCCTAATGAATTGGCCACGATGGTATTACCAGT
>CAYTJF010000375.1:0-3271 GCA_964437945.1 uncultured Granulosicoccaceae bacterium | reverse complement strand
CCAGCTCGGCCACGCAGCGTGCGGGCAAGAAGACCCGTTCAACGAGCAGGCCATCCGGTAAGTCCAGCTCGAACAGGCAGCGCACCGGCAAGAAGACCCGTTCAACGCGTAGGTCCTCTAGCGAGCTCAGCTCGACCATGAAGCGCATGGGCAAGAAGACCCGTTCAACGCGCAAGCCTTCTGCCGAGCTCAGCTCGAGCGGCAAAACCAGCTCAGCGCGCAAGCGGCGATCTGACAAAGTCTCTGCTACTGGACAACATCCTTTTATACTTTGGCTGGAATCTAATAGGCTGCATAGTCTGGTTGTAGCTTATAAAATGGCTCGAATAGCAGTGCGAGGAGTGGCAAACTCATCGATTGTGTTAACCATGCCGCTAATGTTGTTACTAGCGTCTTCAATAACCGACTATCTTGTTCTTCTAAACGCGACTAACTCATCCAATTTGCTATTTTTCTCAGCCCTGCCTGTGCCTGTTGAAGATGCCCGGCGGGAGGGTGCAGAGGCGCTTAAGAAAAGTTTTCAAGCCGTGCTGTATCTAATAACGCTGAGTTTGTGCGTCGTACACTGGCGAGCGGTGAAAGCCTATGTAATGGAGTGGCCACATTTGAGCATACTGATTGCGATACTGCTTTTCGGCACCACATACAGTCTCGAACCGACCAAAGTTGTTACTAATAGCATCCTGATTTTGGTGTCTATATTGATGCCTTTGCTGTTTGTCATTGGTCAGCGAAACGGAAAAGATAGGTTGCAGAGCTTCTATTTATTGATGTTATTTCCATTTTTCTTGTCGCATCTGGCGAGCTTGATATTGTTGTTTTCCTATGGACAAGATCCGTTTACTGTTATTTTTTCAACGAACCGCTATGGTGGATTTTCAGGTAATCCGAATTCGCTGGGTAACACCGCTGCGCTTGGTTTGTGGGCAGCTTCTGCCTTGGTGCTTAGCGCAGGAATCGCGCGACACTGGCGTATGTTGGCGATGCTTTCAATACCTATTTTTCTGCTAAGCGTTGCAATGTCTGGAAGTGGGACTGCAACGATTGCCAGCGTATTGATCGTTGGCTTAATGGTCTGGATGCGTGTGTTGGCAACTTTTAAACCTATGGTACGACTTGCGATGAATGTGTTCGCGGCATTGGTGTTTACGCTTTTGGTTTTATCAGTCTTATTAATGGTCACACCAGCTGAATTGTTTTTGGTTTTTACAGGCAGCTTGGGTAAGGATGCATCTATGTCGGGGCGTACAGAATTGTGGGATATAGCCAAAGATGCCATTGCACAACGACCGTTACTTGGCTGGTCGTTTGATTCGCATGCATCGGTAATGTCGATGCACGAATTTGAAGTTCGATATAACCACTACCACAATGGTTTTCTGGACACTGTGATCGATGGTGGCATGCTGTTAATGTGCGTGGTTTTGTACAACTTCGGTTTATATATAACGCGCTTTGTTAAATTGTTTAGACAGAATAATCACGTCTATCCACTGGTTGTACCATTCATTATGATTATTGTTCTCAACATAAGCGAATACTCTTTGTTACGACCATTGAGCGGGATTTGGCAGCTCTATATAGCTTGCTTTGTGATTATGTCGTACCAATACGTTGGTGCCAATGTTCGCCCAAAACCGCCCACGACTAAAAGTTCAGGCACTGGAAAAAGCCGGCGTAAACGCAAACGACTAGCATTAAGGTGGGCGTAATGAAAGGCCGATCATTCACTTATACCCATTTTGATCGCCTGAACTGCCTGCACTGTTGATGGCTGCAATTGCTGTTTTGCGTGCTTGTTCAGCGTGTTCTACTGCGCTAAGTGGGTCAGTATCCACAAGAAGCCTGCCAGTCGCTAACTCCTTCTGTGCTTGTAGTACATAAAGCTCTGTTGTCTGACAATTTGTACAAGCAGTGCTTGACGATGCTGCGCGGGCAATATCAACTTGAGCTTTCGCTAAATCAATCGCTGCATGTGCCAATTGTGTACTTGAGCGCTCCAATTGTGATTGTACGAAAACAGGTGTGTTTGAGACATTTGCCCCAGCCAATGCGTCACGCACAGCTTCGTAAAGGTGAGTAATTGTTTGTGCCGACTCTTTAACTGAATAGTTATCAAGCCAATCTGCTCCTGCCAGGCTATCATTCAAACGATCAAGTGCATTGTAGATGTGCCAGTCGATCAGAGTGTCGCGGATTGGTAGCATAAGTTCGATCTCTGCCAAGCCATTGATGATGACGGCTCGTGGAGAATCAGCTAGCTCGGCGTAGTTCAGATTGGCATCATCATCTTGAACAAAGTCACTAAAGATAGTGCCCTCAGCATCTTTGGTTGCCGTGAATTGTGCCGCATTGCTGGCACTTCCCAAGCTAGGGTTGAGTGGCTCAAAATTGTCGAGTACCGGAGACCAGCAAACATCGGTGAAACGAATGTACGTGGTTTTATCAGGTGACCATGATGAATCGTTACCGCCATAAAAAGTGGTATAAATCAATCGTTGAACTGCCGGCTTATCTCCCGATGCTTGCCATTGTATGCCGTCCAATTCCAGCAACGGTACACCGTTGGCCCATGCTCTCAAACTGCCATCACTTTTACTGGTAGCCGAATTGACAGTGACCTCCATTGCCAGGTCGAACCATTCACCGATCGGAACGTTGAATCCTTCAAGAGGGTGATCGTCACCGTAAGGCAAGCTCTGTTTGCGGTCTGCAGCGTATGAGTATACTGCTATATGAGCCGTGCCATCTTTGTTGCCCCGCCACATGAATCGGACCGTAAAACCGTCGGTTTGTAATTTTCCACCGGTAGGTGCTGAACCACCACCAAAGCCAAAACCAAGCTTTCCTCCCTCATTTTTACCGCCCCAATCGAATCCAGGCTCAAGATAGATTGATTGTGTGAGACGGTATGTATCAGCTGAATTTAGGTATGCACCGGCTGAAACGGTTTGACTGCCTTTGCTATTGGGTACCAGCTGTTGTCTCATGGTGTTCTTGTTATCGCTTGACTTGGCAATAGACAGATGTTCCGTAGCGCCAGAGTAATGATGTTTGGTTGGTGCTACCCAGGAGCGCCAGTCATCGTTATCGACGTCGTTAAAGCCGATAGCATTATCCGGAAATTCAAGGCACTGGATGCTACTTGGTCGATCATTTAGAAAGCCTGATTGGTTGACTATATTCGGTTCGGGTTCAGGTTCGGATTCGGGTTCAGGTTCGGGTTCAGGTTCAGGTTCAGGTTCAGGTTCAGGTTCAGGTTCAGGTTCAG
>CAYTJF010000374.1:0-3428 GCA_964437945.1 uncultured Granulosicoccaceae bacterium | reverse complement strand
CGATATTTTACCGCTCCGCTAACGGGTTGTTGGCTTGCGCTTACTTGTCTTTTTTTGGTCTCGACTCTTTCTTTGGTCTCGACGAATGCCCGCGCTCAAGCGAGTTTTGCGGATGACCAGCTGATCTACTCTGGGGCCGCAACAACGGTTCAATGGGGAGATTTGGATCAAGATGGTTTGCAAGATATGTTTATCGCTGAGGGCGGTAAGCATAGCGCTGGAAACAGCGTACTAAGCTGGTTTAAAGCACCTCAAGCCGTTGATGCGCCGTGGCTTGAGTACGCTATTGGTGCAGACCTGACGCGTTTTACTGGTGACAGTGATGTTGTTGATATCGATAACGACGGTCAGCTGGATATCGTGGTAGCCCGCGATGGTTATGCAGACTTAAATCCAGCAGGGTCAATGCAGTGGTACAAAAATCCTGGCAATCTGGCGTCGAACCCTAATCAAATTTGGCAGAAGTTTGTCATCGAACAAAACGTACCTGATGCCTTTCATCAAGGTGATCTAGAAACCGCTGATGTTGACGGTGATGGCAAGCTCGACATTATTGTGCGCTCGCTTGGCATTAACCGATTCGTTATTTATTTTCAAAATTCACCAAACAGTTGGGACGCGGTTCGCATCAATTCGCCACACCCGCGAGAAGGTCTTGTAGTTGGCGATCTAGATAACAATGGCAAGGTTGATATCATTGGCAATGGTTTCATCTTATTTGCGCCGACTAATCCTCGAGCCTGTACCGTGGAGGGGACAAATCGATGCATGGCGACGTGGGAACAAAAAACCTTTGATGCTAATTTTTTTAACGCTAATCCGTCGGGCTTAAATAATAGTAGCAAAGGCGACGTCTATGATATGGATGGTGACGGGCGTTTAGATATTTTGCAAAGTTCGGCTGAAGGCAACAATGTCTATTTAGCGTGGTATAAGAATCCCAGCAATGCGAAAACCGGGGCGTGGTTAAGACGCATCATCGAAGAGCCTCAAGGGCGCAATCATAATGTGCAGCTAGGCGATGTTGACCTCGATGGCGATGTGGATGTTCTTGGTGGGTTCTCTTTTGGTTCAAGGAAAGTGTTTTGGTGGGAGAATGTTAACGGTGATGCAATAACCTGGAGTCGCCACGAAATAAACGGGTCCAGAGGTTGCTATAGCTGTGTTGCCGCTGATTATGATAATGACGGAGACATAGATTTCGCTGGCCCCACGCGATATGCCAACCAAGTTTATTTGTATCGAAACACAACCGCTGATGGCGCTAATATATTGAACGCTTCGCCAACAAGCGTGTCTTTTACTGCGGTGGGCGGATCCGAGAGTGTTGCTATAACGTCCAAGAAAATCACCGATGATTCCGATGTGCCTTGGACCGCCTCGAGTAATCAGCCGTGGCTAACGCTCAATGCAACGAGTGGCACAGGCAACGCTAATGTGTTGCTAAGCGCCGCTCAGCACTCAGGGTTTGGCAACCGGACGGCTGTGGTGACTGTTAGCAATAACGCTATTAGTCGTAATATCTCGGTGTCACAATTAGGTGCCTCAGACACCACGCCCCCGTCAGCACCGACGAATCTTGTGGCAAGCAATCTAAGCTTCGATTCGTTTACGCTTTCTTGGGATGCGTCTAGCGACAATAGTAATCAGCTCATTGAGTACCGAGTTAAAATAAACCTCTCAGAGGAAGCGCGTACAACCGAACTTTCAACCAACATAACCGGCTTAACTGATAGCACTGTTTATAATGTTCAGCTTACCGCGATCGACCAATCAGGTAATGAGTCAGCGGTATCATCAGTGATAAATGTGACCACCACTGCTCGACCACCGTCACCGCCACCGTATGCTCATTGGCGTTTTGATGATGCCACAGGAAGCGTTGCGACGGACTCGTCGACACGACAAAATGACGGGACGTTGAGCAACAACATAAGTAGTAATCAATGGGACGCGGTCAATAAATTGCTTGGCGCATCGGCACTTAATTTTGAAGGAGGAGCCGAGCTAGTCGACTTGAATAATATGGATGCGCCGAGTACGGCAATGTCGATGATTGCGTGGATACGACCAAGTAATGTGGCAAGTAATAACGCCGAAGGGCGTATTATTTCAAAAGCAAGTGGTCGCAGCGCAGGCCAACACTTATGGATGCTGTCGACCGATGAAAATGGCAGTGCGATTGTGCCTAGAGTCAGAATCAACACCAATGGAACTACTACGACCTTACTTGGTCGCCCAGATTCCCCGGTTTCTAATAATGCATGGTCACAAATTGTGGCGACCTATAATGGCTCGATCATTCGCCTTTACCATAACGCAGTTGAGGCCGGTTCTGTTGCGGCGAGTGGTTTAATTGGTCAAGGCTCAAGCGTGCCAGTGGTCATCGGCAATCAGCCTGATGGTGACCGTGGTTTTATCGGGCTTATAGACGATGTTTGTCTATTCGATTACGCGCTAAGTGCTCAAGATGTAGGCTTTTTATACAACTCAGGCGGTGGGCGAACCTGCGATACCTTAGTGGCAGGAAGTAACCCAGACGTAACGCCTCCGGTATTGGTTGAAGTAACATCCGTGCCGACCCCTAGTTCAGAGAATAGCCCAGGCTACGTGTTTTCCACTAATGAGGCCGGAAATGTGACGTTTTCGGGTTCGTGCTTTGACGCACAATCGCCATTTGAGGTCTCAGCCGGTGAGGTGATCTATGGCTTTACCGAGCTTGATTTCGGGGTGTACGACGACTGTTCGATTATAGTGACCGACGCCGCCGGCAACCCGTCAAACCCATTGAATATTACGCCATTCACCATCCTTGAGCCTGATACAACTAAGCCGAATGTTGTCGTTGATCAAGCGAGCGGCCAAGTGGACCCAACAAATAGTAACCTAGTTAGATTTACCGTTACTTTTTCAGAGCCTATTGATATTGCAAGTTTTGAGCGCAGCGACATTACTTTATCGGGAACTAGCGGCGAGGTAACTCAAGGCCCTACTATAGAAGCATCAAGTAATAATCGGGTATTTAGGTTTTTAGTCACCGGCATGACCTCTGGCGATACCGTCACGGCAACCATTGCGGCGGGCCAAGCGAGTGATGTTGCTGGCAACACTAATGCCGTGTCCACATCATCAGACAATCGTGTTACCTATTTGTGTGACGCATGTGATCTAGCCGACGTTGATGACGATGGCGTAGCTGATGACGACGACAACTGCCCATCAAAACCCAATAGTGACCAAATCGATTCTAATCAAGACGGCATTGGTGATGCATGTGTAAACGATCAGTTTTGTTTTCCGATTAAAACACGCTCAGGTGATGTCGCGCTGATTTGTCTCTAACGGCCAAATGGTCTCATGCAGTTTCTTGCAAGCATTCCCGTGGTTAGAATGAGTATTCTAATTAGGGGGCAGTTTCTAAAAGCAAT
>CAYTJF010000373.1:0-3540 GCA_964437945.1 uncultured Granulosicoccaceae bacterium | reverse complement strand
GTAATCCTTTGCCGGTAACAGGGTCGCGACCGGTGACTGTTTTCATCTTGCTCATTTTGCGTACCTGTGAATTGACCGCGCATCCTCCTCGAACCATACGGCATCACCGAACAAAATGACAGTCAAGAGACTGGTGAGATATTTGAATCACGATACGGGCGACTATATCCGGTAGTAATGATTTCTAAAGTGGCGGTATATATACTCAATTAAACGAGTACAGTCCACGTGTCATAATGTGGATAGTAGACCAGAGAGTAACTAATGCTATCTGTTACAGATTTAGACGCACTGGCACAGGAAATGAAAGCGGCACAAGATTTAGTGAAGCAAATTGAGCCATTTTCGAAACGCGTTCAAGGCTTCGATCTATCTTCTGCCTATAAAGTTGCTAGTCGCAATCATCAAACAAGAATCTCTGAGGGCGCAAATCCCGTCGGCAGAAAGATTGGATTCACGAATCCTGAAATGTGGTCAATTTATGGGGTAGGCGAACCCATTTGGGCGTATGTTTACGATACAACCTCGATTCAATTGGATAGTTTGCAGGCCAAATGTTCAATCAAACGATTCTCTGAACCAAAAATTGAACCCGAGATTGTGTTTCACCTCTGCTCCGATCTCTCAGATAACGCTGAGATTGAGGAAGTTGTAAACGCAATTGACTGGGTAGCACACGGATTTGAAATAGTTCAATCACATTTTCCAGGTTGGCGCTTTCAGGCGCCAGATACTGTCGCTGACATGGGACTTCATGGAATGCTTCTGATCGGTCCGCCCATACCGTTAGATAAACTAGGAAGTGATCCAGTAAACGCTCTCGAATCGATTTCAGTGAACTTGTTGTGCGAAGACAAGCTTATTGAAACAGGTGTAGGGTCAAATGTTCTTGGTAATCCGTTTGTCGCTGTTGCCCACTTAGCATCTGTGTTGAGCAAACAGCCCGATCATGCGCCTTTGAAAGCAGGAGAAATCATATCAACTGGCACTATAACAACAGCTCATTCAGTAAGCGCAGGAGAAATCTGGCGCTCTGAAGTTAGCGGTGCCGGACTTGCGGGCCTCACGGTAGAATTTGTATATTGATTACTACTAAGGTATCGGCCTACGTTATAACCCTGCACCTATGGCTGGCAGCATCCGAACCCATTTAGCATCGTCTTTTAAACCATCAGTTTAAACTGCATAAATCCAATAGGAACTGACAACCGTGGCCTATCTTGATCGCAAACGCGCTGAAACACTGATGGCGGCTAACAATCTTGACGCACTTATTCTGTTATCGCCTGAGAGCTTTTATTACGCAAGTGGTGCGGCGGCAGGTGTTGCCACCATGTGGCGCACCGCAGGAGCGGTTGCCGTGCTCGTGCCAGGAAACGCAAACGAATCGGAATGCGCTGTAGTCAGTGATTTATTCGCTAAGCAATTTCGAGATAGCAGCCACATCAGTGATATCCGCGAAAGCCCGATCTGGGTCGAGACAACGACACTGGGCAAAATAGATTCTAATGCTTCGCCACCTGAGCTTATTGCAAACGCATGGCAGCAAGCAGGTCGTGCGCAGAATTTCAATCGCCCTGCAACGTTCGACCCTGCAATATGCTATCAACATCTTGCTGATGCGCTTTCGGCAGCAGGTCTTTCGAATGGTCGCATTGGTTTTGAAGGGTCAGCATTGACGTATTCGGATTATGCGTTGTTTCAATCAGCACTAGCCAAAGCTGAGCTTGTGGATTCAAGTGATGTTATAGCGTGTTTAAAGATGGTTAAATCAGCTGATGAAATAGACAACCTGCGCCAGGCAGTTCAATTGGCTGAGTGTGGTATTCGCGCTGTGCAGGATGCGATAGGCGTTGGCGTTACTCGCAATGAACTGGCCACGAGTTGGCAACAAGCAATCGAGCAACAGCACGGCGATGTTGCGTTGAGCGGCAACTGGGAATACATCTCGGTAGGGCCCGATCCGTGGGGCGGCAACAAAGTCGCACAGCCTGGTGATTTGGTCAAAGTGGATGTGGGTTGTCTTGTGGATGGATACACCTCAGACAGTGGAAGAACGTTTGTTGTCGGTCCATCCAACCAACTGCAATCAAGTCTCTTCGATGCTTTGCTGGCAGGCTTTGCAGCCGGATCAGAATTGCTTCAGCCGGGCGTGGCCTTGTCCGATGTTCATAGCGCAACCTTGCAGGCGATTCGCACCGCTGGATTTCCGGGCTACACTCGTGGACATTTCGGTCATGGTCTGGGTTCAGGTGTTGGCAGTGAACAATGGCCGTTCATTGCTGCTGATTCGAAAGAAGTGTTTGAGCCGGGTATGGTAATGGCTTTTGAATGTCCGTGGTACATCAACGGGCTGGGTGGCATGATTGTGGAGAATCAAGTGCTCATTACACAAGATGGTCATGAGATGATGAATAAACTGCCGCTTGCGCTGACCGAGATTCAAATCTGACTGCCTTAACATCAAAGCGCCTGGAACATAGAGTAATGCGCTTTTGTGATAATTTAAGCGAACAGGAGATATCTATGGTGAAAGACAATAGCTCCCAAAAAGATTCATTATTTGAGCAGATAGGAGGGCTGACAAAAGTTAAAAATTTGGCGGATGAATTTTATACTGTTATGGAGCGAGATAGCAATGCAAGAGCGCTTCGTGATGTACATCCTGGTAAGCTCATTAATTCAAGAAAAAACCTGTATAGGTTTATTTCAGAATGGCTCGGTGGCCCAAAGCTCTTTGGCGCACAACATGTTAATGCTAAGTGGTTGGAACTGCGACATAGGCATTTTAATCCGACTCAGGAACATGAGGAGCAATGGCTTTATTGTATGGATAAAGCGATGACAAATTTGGAATTTGATAATGATCTTAAATTGGCTTTAAACACGAAATTTTCCTCTATGATTAAATTGATGCGTACACAACGGGAAAGTATTATGTCCAGTTAAGTTTGTGAATTTCAGTTGAAGCTCAAATATATTTAAAATTTCTGTGGTATGGTGATTTCAAGTCCATTACTCCATGGTGATTGATATGAAAAAGATTGTCGCGTTGAGCATTCTAACGCTGTGTTTGACTACATCACAGGCGCACGCTGGAAAGATAAAAAAAGCGTTACTAGGAGTTACATTAGTGGGCATAGGTGTAGGTGCAACAATTCTTTATAAAAAAGGGCAAGAAGATGAGCGGGCAAAATGGCTTGCTGAAAAAGGCGCAGAGTTTGAAACAGAGAATAGTGAAGAACTTGAACGGTTGAAGCAGCTCAGCAAAGACATGTGGATAGAGCTAAAAAACGGTATTCCAATCGATGAAGATTTAAGGCATATCGCCAATGATTTGCGAAGATCTACCAGTATTTCAGTATTAGATACGTCGGCTTTTACCTTTGCTGAAATGGGAGATAAAGAAACCGCTTTAGAAATATATCAATATAGAATTTTCCCGATGCTCATGGAGCAAGATGATGCTTCAATATCTAAGTACGAAAGGCATTATGCAATATTGCAAAATTGTGTTCCCCGAAGCTGTATGAAGGAACT
>CAYTJF010000372.1:0-3544 GCA_964437945.1 uncultured Granulosicoccaceae bacterium | reverse complement strand
TGCCATGGTTTAACTTCCAACGGCAACTGCACGCATCTGTTAAAACAATCAGCTTATCGGTGGAGGCTTGTAACCTTCTGGCGGCCACCAGGTATCAAAATCGCCAGGGCTTGGCAAACCAAGCTCCTCGGCCGTTTTAACTTCCGCTCCGATTTGATCCTGAAACTTGTTAAAGATATCCACCGTAACGCTTTCCATTAATGCACCTTCACGGTCCGCGTCTTCACCCACTTTGATATCAAGCTGGAAGAACTTTTGCTCCATCAAGGCTTTGAAGGCATCAGAACCTGCAGCTGCACGAAATCCATCAGCTAAAAGTTGCATCACCTCAGGCGGTAAGTCGCGCCTTACCATAAAATTATAAGTCGCACCGACGGGAAGAATCTTTTTACTTTCCGGCAAAATGGTAGCGATGGAAGGTAGTGTTGTACCGTCGTCAAGAACAATATCTTCTGCACTGGTTTGACACAGATTGCGTAATTCACCAGCGCGAATAAGTTCTATGTGCTCATGCACGCCACCGCCTGCTATGTCCGTTTCGCCCTGTAGGCCAGCCAAAGTTGCAGGCTTACCGCCTTTGTATGGAACATATTTGAGTTCAACGCCTGCAATATTAGCAACGATTAATGCTAGTTCGTGCCATACACCACCGGTTCCGGAGGTTGAGATGGTCACCGAACCCGGTTTTTCCTTGGCAGTTTTAATGACATCGTCAAACGTTTGAAACGGTGAGTCCTTGCGGACCGACCAGCTTGCCAGTGCATTGGCTGCCTTCATTGGTACCCAGTCTTCCCAAGGAACAAACTCGGCATGCCCGAGTACTCGAACAAAGCGGTTGTAATTTGCGCCGCCTAAAAGTGTGTATCCGTCCGACTTGGCAGCGCTGACAAATTGAGTTGCCACACCACCGACTGCGCCTGGCTTGTTGATAACGTTTATATTCCATCCTTGACTGGCCGCCATTTCTTCTGCAAGTTTGCGCATAATGGTATCGGTGCCGCCTCCTGCAGCGTACATAACCACAAGAGTAATCGGACGTTTTGGGTATCCCGCTTGTGCGAATGCACTTCCGGGTATGGTTATTTGCATTGCCGATGCAGTACCAACCGCCGCTGCGGCTAAAAACTTTCTGCGGTTGGTTTTGACTTTATCTGTCATGTTACTTCCTCCAAGTTTTTGTAACGAACACCAGCGAAAGTACCTGGCTGGCGATTTCAACTACGCTTCAAACGTTTTTTGTAATGCCAGCATCGAGTTTGCCGTGAAACCGGTCGCTGACGCTAACCGTTGGATGTCAGCGGATGCATCCTCGCAATCTTCGCTGTTGAGTGGCGTTATATGAGCCATCTGGTGTTCTCCAGCAAATTCACTCACTTTAGAAAGTGAGAATCTCTAGATATCTGCACAAATCCTAACACTGTCATAGTGGCAATATCAACGATTATCGATAGTTTAAGCGATCCCCAGAAGTGGCGAGGTTGCCGCGTTTGTATTAGTGCTACAGAATTATTAGTTAAACAGAGTCAACATTCCTTTCAATCCCCAGACAATTGAAATCATCGCTTTATGGTTCAGCGGGTAATGCTTCCGGTGTACCAGGCTTTGCTAATGTGATAGTTGCAATAGTTGTCAGTTACAGATGACGATATGCCTGCTGCTGATTTTGCGTGTAGTGGGGAATTACCTGAATAAATACGTTGGCACTAGTGGACATTTAAGTCGCTAGCGAACTGCTAATTCATAATTGAAGTGATCAATATCTTAAAAAAACCGGCTCCAGATATAATAGCTGGGAAAGTTTCAGGGTTGGTTTCTCGGTGTTGTGTCAGGCCTCGTAGCCAGACGAATCTGAATTTATATATTAGTGCTCGGTATATTCAAAAACAACCATCGACACATCGTCATCAAATTGTTCTGAACCATTCCATTGCGTAAATTCGTTATCAAAATCAATTGAAACTTCTTTGATGGGCTTATCGTTCCATTTCTTGATGTTCGTTGCTAATCGTTCTTTACCGTAGAATTCGTTAACGGTATTTGTACATTCAAGGGTGCCGTCCGAGTATACAAACAATCGGTCGCCCACTGCCAGCTCACAACTCACTGATTGGTAGGTGGCTTCTTCCAGTAGGCCAACTGGTAAACCTCCATTACCTATCATGGTAACCTCTCTTGCAGAGTTCGATACGTGTATTGCGGGAGGATGACCAGCTTGTGTCATGGCGACACGACCAGTATCAATATCTATGATGCCGTAGATCATCGTAAAATAACGCCCTCCCTGAAGGTTTCTGGCAAATTGTCTGTTCAGTTCAGTTACCGTGGCAACGCAGGCAGCATCAATCGATTTACATGTACGTATATATCGCGCACAGATTCCACGAGACGATGGATTTAGCTGATTGTTTACTGAGAATGTGGTTAGCGCTGAAGGTATTCCATGCCCTTCGACATCAAGAATATAGAAAGCTAAATATTGATCATAAATAGGAAAATAGTCGAATAGATCGCCAGAAACATAGTTTGCTGGCTTGAATATCCAGCTGGTATTAAACCTGTTTAGCTTGTACTGACGTGGCAACAGCTCATCCTGTATCTTGGCCGCAATGCGTAAATCATTGGTAATGGTTTCATAGGCACTCTCAAGCTTTTTGTTTCTTTCCTCAAGTTTTTTCTCTAGATTGATAACCCTGGATGCGCTGCTCAGTCGTACCGTAAGCTCATCGATATCGACAGGCTTGCAAATAAAGTCGTCGGCGCCAGCCTGTAATCCGGAAACAATGGAATGCTGCTCGGTTCTTCCTGAAACCAGAATAAAGTAAGTGTAGCGACCACTATCTGACTCTCGTATTTTATGACACAACTCCAGCCCGCTGGTGCCGGGCATTTCCCAATCGCAAAGAATTAGATTTATGTTGGTTTTACTTATTATTTCGAGCGCTTCATCAGCCGAGCTTGCGACAATGGGTTCGAAGCCTGAAGATGAAAGCATTGCAGACAAAATCAGGCGAGCGCTTTCATCGTCATCTACTACAAGAGCGTTTACTTCATCCATTATTATTCTTTTTATTATTATGGTGATGGAGAAAAATCCATACACGATATACAACGTCATCGTGAGGACTTACTTGAACAACTTGCTCGCAATTGAAGGATAAATGCTGACTTTAAAAATTTGCTTGTGCGGCTGCTCAAATTTAATAGTGCATACATCGCATTTCAGCGATTCACTCTGCGTTTATTTGAAAGCTATTTTGCATTTTGTTTATACGAGGACACAGAGTCTGCGTGCCGATACCATGCACGTGGTTCCAGGTGCAAAATAACTTTGCCACACAAGATTTACTACATATCGGTGGTTTTATCGTTTTCACGGTTTTACCTTGAGTAATCAACTAAATTCAGTTCCTTAACCTAAAAACAGCATCACTTTCGTTGTTTTCGTGCCAAATCTTCTTGCCGATATCGATCGACGGGCGTAATCTTTAAAGTGTGGACATTTTGAGCCACCAACTATCATCAGTGGAGGAGAAAATATGCAAAT
>CAYTJF010000371.1:0-3641 GCA_964437945.1 uncultured Granulosicoccaceae bacterium | reverse complement strand
TATTCAACCTGCTCACTCACGAGACGATGTTCGATAAGCTCGAACAACTTTTACCCGAGCATCGTGAGCGCCTGTACACACCAAACGCGCCCTAATAATAGATAGAAAACCAGTATCGCTAATAGCACTGTGGTCGTTGACAATTGACTGTCGGCTACAAAACCGATCAGCAGTTGTGGTAGGTGCGTACGCTCAATAAAGCCATTGAAAATGGCAGTACATGCAATGATCAGAAAGATCATGGACGTCGTCTACGCTGCTTCTTCCAATTGCGGCGGGCAGAAATCGTAGCGATCGCAATCGGATGATTGCTGCAATAAGGCTTAACGATGCGCCAACTGCTGCAGCTTCTATCGTGGCGAACCAGCCGGTATAAATGCCACCGAGTACAACACTAAACAGCAGTAGTACATCCCATATTCCGATCAGTCGTTTTAAGCGCGTTTTCCATGGAAGAGCAGGGGCACAGGGCCGGTGGATGGTTCACGCCACACCGTATACCGCACGGCTGCGATATAAAGTAGTGTGCCAAGCAATGCTGGAATGATACCGGCAATAAGCAATTTGCCAATGCTTGTACCGGTCAATATGCCGTAGATCAGTAAGATAATTGATGGCGCAATGAGAATGCCTAATGTGCCGCCAGCAGCCATAGCACCGGTTGCCAGTTTGTCCGAATAGCCTTTCTCGCGCATGGGGGGTAGAGCGACTCGCGTCATCGTGGCGGCGGTGGCAAGCGATGATCCGCATACAGCACCAAATGATGTACAAGCACCAATAGTGGCTTTAGCCAATCAACCTGGATAGTACCCCAGCAGAACGGACATGCCTTCATAGAGTTTGTGTGAAATGCCGGCGTGCGAAATAAATACGCCCATGAATATAAAAAGCGGGACGACCGATAGCGCATAGGGAAAAACAGAATCAAACGCAGAAGCTGAAACAATTAACCCTGTCTTCTTAAGTGAAGTTAGCAATAGGCTGCCACCGACACCGAGTCTGTCAGAAACGGCAACTCTATCACTTGTGTGCACGGAAACCGGCCACGCGGAATACCGTGTAAACCAAAGGACATATCGGATATTCCATCAACAGTCTGATCCCATTGCTTGGTGATCTTGCCCAAAGCACTGCTAGCCATTTGAACATCAACTTTGATTTCACCGCCTGATTCTTCTTCAAGTTGACGTGCGAATAGCTCTAAAAAATCTTTGTGCAAGCCAAATACTGGCGGTAAATGATGCGACATGGTAAGCGTTGTTTCCGCGTGTGCTGTATTAAGCAGCCCCAGGGTCAGGCTGCAGTGACGCTGGTTTTCACAATGTTTCGGATGATTTCAGATATCACGTTGAGTTTCTCTTCCAATGGGTATTGATGTTCTAAACAGACGGTTTTAATAATATTAAATATGTTTACTATTATTATATTGGTATACTAACGGTAGTTAAACTGCTGTCAAGCGTTCAATATGCAGGCGGTGCCCGAGCTCAATCTGGATTTCTATAGTGATGAGGTAATCAGTGCACCTCACCGACACTATGCGCATATGCGCGCACTTGCGCCAGTTGTATACCTGCCAAAATATGATCACTACGCGCTCACAAGGTACGCACCAATTCAAAAAGCGCTTAAAGAACATAAAGTTTTAGTTCTGCACAAGGTGTTGCTGGTGATGCGTTTGGCTGTGAATTTTTGCAGGACAACACAGTAGCGTCTGATCCGCCTCGTCACACGCAGTTGCGCCGCGCTATGGCTCAGCCGTTATTTCCGCGGCAACTGGAGGCGGTGAAACCGCGAATTGAAGACGAGGCCAGAGTGCTTATTACCCAGTTAATAAAGCGTGAACAATTCGACACTCCCAGCGAGTCATGATGCTGTTTGCCAGCGCCAATCGCGACGAATCTGTGTTTGAAAATCCAGACACGTTCGATATTCACAGACCTTCGCATCTGCACCTTGGGTTTGGCTCCGGCATTCACCGTTGTGTTGGGATGAACCTTGCACAACTGGAGATGATTGCATTGCTTGAGGCCATGATACATAGTGTCAATGCGATTGAATGCGAGACATCGTTGCTGGGAATGAACAACACAATCTACGCAATTAGATCGATGTCGACGAGGCTGATTGCGAATCGTTAATTAGCTCTATTCAGGACATTACCAACGACAGACTATTTAACGTCGAAGAGAAATGCTATGAACACAGAATCAGAGCAGGTACAGCGGAGCCTCGACTCGGTAACAACAGACTATATGCCTGGCTTTGGTAATGATTTTGAAACCGAAGCACTTCCGAATGCACTACCGCAAGGAATGAACAGTCCGCAAAAATGTAATTACGGGCTTTATGGAGAACAGCTGTCCGGAACAGCGTTTACTGCACCATCTCATCAAAACGAGCGTACCTGGTGCTATCGCATTAGACCTTCAGTAAAACACTGCGGACGCTATCAGAGAATCAATGTTCCTCACTGGAAAACGGCCCCCAATATTATTGAAGATTTAACTAGTCTCGGCCAATACCGATGGGACCCACTGCCAATACCGTCCAACGAGCCACTAAACTGGATAACCGGCATGCGTACCGTGACAACCGCCGGTGATGTCAACACGCAGATTGGTATGGCCAGTCATGTTTATCTGGTGAATGAAAGCATGGTTGATGAGTATTTTTACTCGGCTGATTCAGAACTGTTGGTAGTGCCACAAGAAGGTAAATTACGCTTCGCAACTGAACTTGGTGTAATCGATGTCGAGCCACAAGAGATTGTGCTTTTACCCCGTGGACTGCTTTATCGCGTAGAAGTGCTCGACGGCGTGTGCAGAGGATTTGTTTGTGAAAACTATGGTCAGAAATTTGATCTGCCATCGCGCGGCCCCATCGGCGCTAATTGTCTGGCCAATTCTCGCGATTTCAAAACCCCGATCGCCGCTTTTGAAGACAAGGAAGATGAATCAACTATTACCTTAAAGTGGTGCGGGCAGTTTCATCGATGTAAGATTAATCACAGCCCATTGGATGTCGTTGCCTGGCATGGTAATTACGCACCGTGCAAATACAACCTTAAAAATTACTGTCCCGTGGGTGCGATTCTGTTTGATCATCCTGACCCATCCATCTATACGGTATTAACAGCGCCATCGGGAATTGAGGGCACAGCGAACATCGACTTTGTGTTGTTCCGTGAGCGTTGGCTGGTGGCAGAAGATACTTTTCGTCCGCCGTGGTATCACAAAAATGTCATGAGTGAATTGATGGGTAATATTTATGGTGAGTACGATGCCAAGCCAGACGGATTTGCACCGGGTGGATTGAGCTTGCATAACATGATGTTGCCGCACGGTCCCGACAGCCACGCGTTTGAAGGGGCGTCCAATGCCGTGCTTTCCCCACAAAAGCTCGACAACACAATGAGCTTTATGTTCGAAACAAGATTTCCCCAGCACTTGAGTGAATTTGCTGCGAACGATATGCCACTGCAAAGCGATTACCAGGATTGTTGGTCGGGCATTGAAAAGAAGTTCAACGGTAAACCGGATGCCACATGAAACTACAGCAAAACGATGCTAACTGGTCTACTTGAATGTTGTTATAGATTTTAAGTTATAGTGTTAAGCACAACTCAACTACAGATAAGG
>CAYTJF010000370.1:0-3699 GCA_964437945.1 uncultured Granulosicoccaceae bacterium | reverse complement strand
CTCGGGCCGGCGCGAACCTACACCAATTTAATGATCGTTATGTTACTGGGTGGACTTTGGCATGGCGCGGGCTGGACTTTTGTTCTTTGGGGGGCGTTGCACGGATTTTATTTGTTGGTTAATCATGGCTGGCGTCATTTAAGACTTGTGCGCAAAACTGATAACGCAGAAACTCGATCGGGTGTTTTCGCGAAGATGCGCCGGTCGGTGTTCGGGTTGGTTGGTACCGGTGCATCACATATACTTACTTTGCTTGCTGTGATTGTTGCGTGGGTATTGTTTCGTGCCGAGAGCATGGAAATTGCAGGGCGAGTTCTTTCGGGTATGGCCGGGCTCAATGGTGTCGCTTTACCTGAACAATGGTTGTACTCACATGCATCGCTTGCCAACACCTTACAATCATTTGGTGTACGGTTCGAGTCTTTGGCTAACATGGGGCCCTTGTTCACACCGTTACGAGACGTGGCAGTCTTGTCGGGTTTACAGATGCAAGTGGATTCAGTAGGTACGCTAACCGCCTTGATGTCCTTGTCCGTGCCGATTTTCTTCGCACTGTTCTGGCCCAATACCCAGCAGCTTATGCATCGATTTGAACCGGCTATCGGACCTGTGAACACAAACAGCATTGTCGATGGGGCGCTGGCGTGGCGAATTAATATTCCGTTTGCGATACTCACGGCAGCCATCGCTGCCTATGCGTGTTTTGGCAGCTCGGTGGCCAGTCAGTTTTTATATTTTCAATTCTAAGCATGGACAGCCGAAACACAACATTATCTGAAAAACGTTTTGCACAGTGGTTTTGTGTATTGTTTGTTGTTCTTGGCGCGCTGGTGTTCGTTTTCAAACGCACTGATCTTTTTCCATGGATAGGTGAATGCAATCCGGCAGGCTATAGTGACGATCACTACATGGCCTATTGTCATACCACTCGCTATGGTGACTATGAACACTATGCTATGTACAACGCAACCGAACCACAGGCTATTGATGCGCTAAAACAAGCAGAAGTGCTGTTTCTGGGTAATAGTAATACGCAGTATGCGTTTTCCACCGAGGCGATCGTTAACTATTTCGATCGTACTGGCATCCCACACTACGTTATGGGTTTCGGGCAAGGTGCTCAAAGTCCGGTTGCGCTTTCCGTAATAAAAAAACACGCATTAAAACCACAATTAGTGGTTGCGAATATCGACCCGTTTTTCTCGACAGAAACCAACGGCACCTTTCAACGCGTGTTGGATGAAGGGGATACATTACACACAGAATTTGCCAGAAAACAAAAAATACAACAATGGCAAGCGCGGGTCTGCAGCGAAACCAATTCGCGTTGGTCTCGTTGGGCATGTCATGGGCAAGCGGATACATTGTATCGATCGAAGCATAATGGTCATTGGTTAACCGATTACTACCGCGAAAATTTGCGACACCCGGTTACAGATTCTGACGATTTACTCGATAGAGTGGATGCAGCCGCAAAAGCTGCGAACGAATTTATCGACAGCGTGAATATAAAACGAGAGTGTGTCATTCTGACTGTGTCACCACGTACTGGTACACCAACCGCGTTTGCAATAGAGCTTGCAGCAAACTTACGGTTACCATTAATAATGCCTGAATTGGAGAACCTGGTAACTATCGATCATTCCCATCTGGATAGTCAAAGCGCGGAACGTTGGTCCAGCGCCTTCATTGAGCAGTTTGATCAATATGCCAAGCAGTGTTTTAGCGAGCGTGATCACGTGGCCGAGTCAGTGAATTAAAAAGATTTTAAACCTAGCTGCTCAAATGCTTTTAAAGCCAGATCGGGTCTGTCTGTCACCACACCATTGCATCCTTTTTTTAACAATCTTTGGATGTTTGACGCATCGTTGATCGTCCAATACGCTACCTCGCAGTTTATGCGATGCACCTTGTTGATAAATCGATCACCGTCTAATCGAATACCCCAATAGGCAACGGGGATCTGTAAAAGCTGATAAGCGGGCACGACTCGTTTGGTGCTACCGAATACCAGCCTGGCAACTTCTTGTCGGGTCGCTGCCGTACTAATCTTGGGTGCCCGAGCTCGAAACTGTTTGATAACACTTGCATGAAAACTTCCGACATTAATCCATTGATTAAGCCTACCCTCAGATTGCCGGCTTTGGATAACTGTTGCTACAGCGTTTGCAGCGATGAGATCATTGTCTTTAATATCAATATTGATTCCTACGGTGGGGTATAGCTCAAACAACTCGCTGAGCGTTAACATAGAAACCGGCTCACCTGTGTAGGGTTGGTTATCCAGATCGGTAAAACCGTGGGCAGTATCGAACACCTTGAGTTCGTTGGCCGTGTAATCGCGAACCAGTCCGCTACCATTAGTGGTACGCTCCAAGCTTTCGTCATGGGTTACCATGACTATGCCGTCCTTGCTGAGCCTGACATCGGTTTCAAGCACGTCCGCATGGTATCGCAGCGCGAGATCAAAGGCGGCTTTCGTGTTTTCGGGTGCCAATAAACTGGTGCCGCGATGTGCAAATATTCGAGGTTTTTGCTCAGTTTTTTGTTTGTTTTGCTCTGGTTTTTGTTTAGATGTGGCTTCGGTCATGAACATTGCAACGTAATAGTGGTCAGTTGAACTGTATTACCACATTGAGCGTATTGGTTTATATGAAAATACAGAACCTTTTGCTAATCCCGATTGTATTTGTGGGCGGAATGGTGAGTATGGTAGTGTTGGAACGCACTGGGTTGGTACGAATCAACCTTACAGAAAGCAATAGTTCCGCCACATCCGCTCGAATCTCGCAAGACCATCGTACCAGCGACCTGTCCGCTGGAGCTGCCGATATAGAACCTGAACGCAGTCGGTCAAACCACTCTTCAAACCTTGATTCGTCTTTGTCCAACGAGCGTTTGGGTGAGCGTTTGGGTGAGCGTATTGATGAGCTACAACAACAATTGCGCTCCTCTACAGTGAAAGCAGACAAGATGCAGTCCAAGATCAGTGCACTTGAGCAGCAAATAGAAGCTGTGTCTGTTGGTACTGAATTTTTACCCAATGGGCAAGCGTCGAATGCAGTATCGGGTGAAGCGCTTGTACCGCAGCCGAACCAGGCGAGTAATCGAGGGCTTGGATTTGGAGGGCTTGATAATGATGTGCAATACACCAGTCTTATTTCTGCAGGTGTGGACCCACTGGTGGCTGAGGAAATTAAACAACGCAGCGATGAATGGACCTTACAACGCCTGGAATTGGTTGATCAGGCGACCCGAGAAGGCTGGAGACAGTCGGAGCAGTTCAGTGAGCGGTTAACCGCTTTGCGAGAAGAGCGCCCGAGCATTCGCGAAGAGCTTGGCGATAGCAACTACGATCGGTACCTGTTTGCATCAGGCGAATCCAACCGGGTTCAAATTTCGAGCATCATCAATGGATCCGCTGCGCAGATTGCTGGAATGGAGAATGGCGATGTGGTGCTCAGCTACGCAAACAATCGCGTGTTTACCGCAAACGAACTGCAAAGAGCAACCAGAGAAGGTTCTCGTGGTGAACCTGTTCAACTTGAAGTGCTGCGACTCGGTGAGCAGCTTAATATTGAATTACCTCGCGGGCCAATGGGGGTAACGTTAAATGGTATGCGATTAGAACCTTCTGCGTTTTAACTAGTGGTCCAACCACATGATATGTTCGAGTTCAGCGAGTCTGTCAGCATCTTT
>CAYTJF010000369.1:0-3720 GCA_964437945.1 uncultured Granulosicoccaceae bacterium | reverse complement strand
CCGATGAACTGATTATGCGGGAGGGTGAAAGAACAGGGATAAGTTTTATTGAAAAGTAGTTAAGTTCTGCTTAGAGCCCATTATGCCAAAATTTAACATGTCGATAATTGAATAACCATCTGGTGCGAACACAGCAAAGGTGGCCCAAACCTGTTATTCATAAACATCCAAGATTACCTTGTTGGTTTTCGTAGAGCAGCCATTCCGGCGGTGTCGTAATCCAAAGTTTCCAAGCTCGGAATTAGCATATTGATCTCAATAGGGTAGAATGGACATTGAAACTTTTGCGTTGAATTGCACAGAACTGAAAAGGCAGAGCTTCAAGTATAACGATTGCGCCTTGAAATAATTTTCAATTGAAATTCAATTGCCACACCATGTTCAGATCAATTTATTTATGTCTTTATACGGAAGCTTGATAACCCAATGCTGCGGAAATTTTTTGTCCTGTATCTAATATTCTCATCAGTATATCACCCTCAAGCATCTCTTGATTTACTGAGGAAACCGGTGACGAAACACTAATTGCCGCCACACAATGCCCGTGCAAATCCAACACTGGTACTGCAACACATTGAAGTCCAAGAGAATGTTCTTGGAGGTCTAGACCATAGCCACGTTGTTTAGTGAGCTCCAACTCTGTTTTGAACTGGGTCATATCGGTGATGGTTTGAGCGGTAGTCGGGGTAAAGTTTATCTGAGCGAGTATCTTTTCAGCAGCCTCTGCTTCAAGATTTGATAACAAGACTTTGCCAGAAGCAGTAGAGTGGATGTCAGTATGCATGCCAATGAATGAAGAACACCTCAAAGCACCGGGTTTATATTGTATCTCGATTTTGTCGACATAGACGATCTGGCTTCCATCCATCAACAACATATGTGCAGTTTGATTCAATTCGCGGCTGAGCTGCACCAGATAGCTGTGACCGCGTTCCCGCACGTCCAACCGTTGCAAATAAGATTGACCAACCTGAACCAATCCCAACCCGATGTCATACTTTCTACTTTCTGTTTCCTGCTGCAAATATCCAAGTTCGGCAAGTGTTTTTATGTGATGGTGTAGTGAAGATTTATTAACACCAGCCGCCTCGGCGATCTCTTTGACGCTCAATGGACGACCGGCTTCACGAATCTTTTCAAACACGAGCATGGCCTTGCCAACTGAGTTTAGTTTGTTATCTTCCATAATCATTTCTGTTTCGTATTATGAAATAGGAGGTTATATCAAGAGATTTTTCACTATTTCCTACGAATTTTGGGTTGACTCCATCGTATACACATCCGTAGCTTAGCATATGGTTCATAATACGGCCATTCGTTTCGTATTATGAAACGAAATTAAAACACTTGGAGGACAAACTATGAAAAAACTCTTATTAGCACTCGCAACGGTTGTTGCTTTAGCAATGCCAGCTGCGGCTGAATTTCCTGAAAAGGATATCACACTCATCGTTCCATGGTCAGCTGGGGGTGGAACTGACACAATCGCACGTGCATTGGCTAAAGGCGGCAAAAAGCACCTTGGGGTGAACGTCAATGTTGTAAACAAAACTGGCGGCGGTGGCGTCGTTGGTATGACTGAAGCCAAACTCGCCCGTGCTGACGGGTATTCAGTTGGCATGATCACTTTTGGTCTCAGCACTTACAAACTCGTGGGTCTGTCAGACATTAGCTATCGTGATTATAATCTGGTGCAATTGCTGAACCAAAGTTCTGCGGCGTTGAGCGTTAGTAAAGATTCAGAATTTAATACGCTTGATGATCTGATGAAACATGCAAAAGCCAACCCTGGAAAAGTATCACTTGGCCACACGGGCGCAGGTGGCGCATGGCATTTGTCAGCGGCTTCACTTGGTGTGAAATATGACACAAATTTCAATTTCATTCCATTTGATGGCGGTGCACCTACGCGCTCCGCACTCCTTGGCGGGCATGTTGATGTCGCTGCAACAGGTATCGATGAAGTCAAACAGCAATACGAAGCTGGGGATGTTAAAATTCTGGCAGTTAATGCTACGACCCGTCATCCTGCTTTCCCAGACGTTCCAACACTGGAAGAAGCAGGCTACAAAGTCGATGCACCTGTTCTTGACTGGCGTGGATTGGCATTGCCAAAAGGCGTGCCAGCTGACCGCGTTGCGATCATCGAAGAAGGCTTTAAGAAGATGTTTGACGACCCGGAATTCGTTGAATTCACGAAAGGCGTTGGTCTGATATTGGTCTATGAAGACGCCAAAGGTTATGAAGGCTTCCTTGCCAATATGGAAGACGTTCTTAAACCGACACTGGATGCTGTTGGATTATTGAAGTAATAACTCCACCTCCCATCTACCCGTCTTTGCTTGCTGATACCAAGTTGAAGACGGGTAGACCAAATTGAGATCATTTTTATGAATAAAAAGTCGGTGGATATTGGCGTTGGTTTAGGCCTTTGTGTATTGAGCGTCTGGGTATTTTGGTACGCAGGAAATTATGCAGGTAAAGGCGTGAACGCATATGGACCTGACTTTTTCCCAAAAGTCCTATCGGTCATCATGTTTCTTTGTTCAAGCCTGCTTATCTTTCGGGCTGTTGCGGGTTTTTCTGTCAGTGCACTTGAAACAACCGACAGCAGAGGATTTGTACGCGCTGCGATATCTCTTGTACTGGCAATCATCTATCTATTTTTCATGAAACTCGTTGGTTTTTTTATTGCAACCGTAATTTTTCTATATGCTCTGATGGCATTACTGGGACAATCGGGGCAAATTACTCGCATACTTGTAAGCCTAATTGTACCGACTTTGATTTATGCTGCATTTATCTTTTTCTTTAAAATACCTCTACCTGAAGGGGTTGTTTTCGATAGTTTTCGAAAATTTTGAATGAAAGCGAGCGTGAATTAAATGGAAAGCCTTACTTTATTACTGGATGCATTTCAGACGATTTTTTCCAATCCCTACAGCTTATTATATATTCTAACCGGGGTTACGGCCGGTATTATTGTAGGGTGTCTCCCCGGTTTGACCGCCACGATGGGCGTTGCCTTGCTTGTGCCTTTGACCTTTAGTTTATCTCCAGTTCAGGGCTTGCTTTTATTGATGGGAATTTTTACCGGCGGTATATATGGCGGTTCGATTGCCGGTATATTAATCAGAACGCCGGGAACGCCAGCAGCGGCGGCAACTTTGCTGGACGGCTATCCGCTTTCTCAACGCGGAGAAGCTGGCAAGGCTATCGGTATTGCGACCATCGCCTCCTTTATTGGTGGTTCGATTGGTGCTTTGGTCATGGCTTTTCTTGCGCCAGAGATCGCTCAGTTTGGGCTTCGCTTCGGTCCGCCTGAATTCTTTGCGTTAGCCATTTTCGGACTAACAATGATCATATCCATTTCTGGAGAGTCATTATTAAAAGGCGCGATATCTGCGCTCTTTGGCTTGATGATAACAACAATTGGCCTTGATCCTTTATCTGGTGTGCCGCGGTTCTCATTTGGTAACGACAATCTACTTGGCGGCATATCATTCATTCCTGCGTTGATTGGACTGTTTGGATTTGCACAAGTGTTTCGAAATATCGAGAAGATGGATATCGTTCCTCAAGTCAAATCTAAAATCGGTAAAATCTTACCAACCTGGTCTGAAGTGCGATCTCTCATTCCCACTATGCTCAAATCAGGTGGCATGGGGACTATGACCGGAAGTGTGCCGGGGCTGGGTGCAGATGTGGCTGCCTTTATCG
>CAYTJF010000368.1:0-3766 GCA_964437945.1 uncultured Granulosicoccaceae bacterium | reverse complement strand
GCCATCTCATCGCTGATAGAGCTACAGGAACACCCGGACCAATCCTGCACTGAGGCAACTACAATCGCAAATGCCCAACTTACTGATGTTCGCTTAAAGATCAGAAAATTGAAGTTGCTGGAGAAAGAGCTGAAGCGAATCTCAACCGGTTGCGACGGAAAAAGTTTGTCAGCCGATTGCTATGTTCTGAAGGCTCTGGCTGATCACAAACTGTGTCAACAGGAGCACTGAAAAATACTCGCTTTGTTGAAGTCAGCGTATCTCTGCTAGCTATGCTTCACTTATGGTTGACCAAGCCGACATTCGATTCCAGATCATTTCGTGCACTGTGTGTCAGATGTCGATCGGCATTTCTACACCTCATATACCAATCTTCTCAACCTCATCCAACGAAATTTCATCCGAACGCCGATCATAGAGCAGCGTAGTTTTCGGATCAGAGTGCCCGGCAATCTGCTGCGCATTCTCAAGCTTTGAATCATCATTTTTCAAATACGCTGTAATCCCTGTACCACGGAACGTGTGATTGCAGAGTAGGGCGGCGTTATCCATTCCAGCCTGTCTGCACCTGCGTTTGATCATTGCCAGGCACTCGGTACGATGCAGTCGCTTTTCATTGAGCTGCCCAGAACGACCCCGCAATGTACGAAATAGGGGGCCGTCTTTTATGTCTGCAGCGTCGATGTACTCCCGCAGGTACCGCTCCAGATTATGGTGACAAGGTACCTCGTGATGTTTTCCACCTTTCTCGGCCAACCGTAACCACAACCGATGGTGCATCGGGAACACGTCTTTCACATCCATGCCGAGCGTTGCGGAGACGCGAGCAAAGCTATACACCATCGTCGCGATGATAGCCCGATCACGGAGTCCTGGGAGATTGTCGTCTGGAATCGATTTGATCAGTGCACGCGCATCTTCAGGCAGCAGGATTGGGGTTTTTCCTTTCCGGTTTGAATACCGAGGTCCGCGTACGGCAGACGCTGGATTGGCACTCAACACACCGCCAGTCACCAGGAAGTCAAAGACTGCCTTAATAGCAGCCAGTCGTTGTTTGACCGTTTGGGCTGCTTTTTCCTGAGTCATCTGCTCGATATAGGCTGCAATATGCACAGCCTCGATGTCGACCAGAGGCCCCACCTGTTTCTTATCGCACCAGTCGAAGAAATCCCTGACCGCTCGCCCGTAGGCGTCTCGTGTGTTGGGGTTACGGATATGGGCGGTGAAGAATTCAATGAATCGCTTTGCTGTGGGTTTGCCTTCGTCTGCGATCAGGTTGGGTACCGTTAGCGATACGGAACCCAGTTGGATAGCTTTGGGAGGTTGTTTATTAGGTGCTGGGATGAGTTCTGACATACTTTCTATTATATGTCATAAAGGACGTTATGATATACAATAGAATGTATCAATTGAATGTCAAATCCATACTCCGGTTGCTTAACGCATCTGGCACCATCCAGCCATTTCGATACTGTAACGTAAGCGTCGGGTGAAGTACGTTCAGGATCAAGCCGGCATATTCCAGGGAGCCAGCTGCTCAATGTCGTCTGCGCCGGTATCCGGCAGCTTGTTGAACAACCAGCAAAGATATTGGTAGGGCTCGTAGCCGTTAGCTTTAGCAGTTTCGATCAGGCTGTACAGATTAGCACTGGCAGTAGCTCCCGATTGACTGTTGCTGAACAACCAGGCTTTTCTGCCAATCACGAAGGGCCTGATTGCATTTTCTGCCGGGTTATTGTCTATCGGCCAATGACCGTCTTCAGTGTATCGTGATAGTTCGGCCCAGTATTCCAGTGCGTAATTTACGGCTTTTCCTATTGCCTACAATAATCTGCTCTCGACTGAGCTTAGAATCAGTTTATGAATTTGAGACTTCGTGTTAAAAAAATCTATTTCAGACTGACAGAGAACACGCAATCTTTACTCTACCAATACGGCCCAACTTGGGATCGATTGTCGAAACTTGGCGCTAGTAATACTGCAAAGTTAATCTGGCTCGCTCCCGTAGTAGCGCAAATGGTACGAACATCCGAAGACATTCTTGTCAACAAATTAAATTTGTACAATATTGTTTGGCTCTATTGGTCACTAGTATTTATTACTATTGGCCAAATAATCTATGCATGGAAATGCCCTAGATTTATAAAAAAGTATGGAGACGATATAGAAAAATTCAAAATAGAACAGGCTGCTGTTATGCATTCTGGATCTATAGAAAACCTATTTCAAACGATGGTCAGATACGCGTATAGAAACTCTATACATACATCAGAACGCAAATTATGCTATGACTGGAAAGGCATGTTAGTCGAGGCACAACTAGTCTTTCCAGAAATGGATGAGTCAGAAATCAAACGGCTCATCCAATCTGATTACGATAACTGTGATCTGATGGCAATGGATATATTTCGCTATCAAACGGCTTGCAACTTGTACCGTCACAACTCTGTAGAGGATATTCAAAAAAGCTATATATCGTTTAAATCACTGGTAACCAGAGGGGTAACATTTCAACAGATTGATTGGAATATTATCAACTTACTTTCAGCACATAGATTTGAATTGTTCGATTCAGGATCTAGACGCGGCACGTTGCCTTACATTGGACAAAGAGTATATGGTGATGATACCAATTGGAAGCTCCACTGTTTACAATTTAGATATGATTATCTAAACCAGTCAAACGGAAAATTCCGTTGGCTTGTAGCGTTGTTCTACGGATGCGCTATTCCCTATTTCGTTTATATCGTACTACGGAATCTATTTAGGATGTCCGAATACACGCTAGCAAAACTACTCAGCCCTCTTGCTCCACTCGCTCAATAAACGTTACTTTATGCTAGCAAATCGCTTACTTTCGACGATATCAGTCGCCAGTATTGTGAAAATCCCCATCTCTTGCACACCAATCTACGACCTTTGTTGTGTATCTACCGTTAGCATTCATTACATCTGTAGATATGTGACCATCAATGCTCATGTTTGAATAGTTTTTCACAATTTTCGACAAGTATCCTCTTTTCGCATGAGACAAACCATTCCACCAAGTTGGCGATAATACTGTTCCACCGGACCAGTGGAAAAGCATTCTCAGTAACACATCGCTTTTGGAGCTGTTTGGTATTTTTTCGAATGTTTCCCATTGTACTCTCGCAAACTGAGAAACATTTTTGTGCCACGTGACAATCAGCACTCCACCTACGGTTAATGGCACCAGTGTTAGATGCACTTGAGGGGTTTCCGCTATTTCGTAAACACTAACACTCTGGCGATTCCCATCAAAATATATAAAGCATGGAAACGTCATAGCTGCTGAAATTGTTAGATCAGCATCGAAATAGCATACATACGATTCCAAATCTGAATAATCAGTATTTGTATACATAAATTCTAATTGTTCCTTGGCTACAGTGTTATTAAATACATCAGTCGCAAGGTAACCATACATGTTATCAGCTATACGATTATCAACGTAGTCAGGTGAAGGTGTGAATTTAAGCTTATGTTCCCCAATTGAATTTATAGCTTTTTTTTGATTTAGTTTGGCTCGGTAATAGTTGTAAGAGGTTATTCGATATGCATGTAGGAAAAAATTTTCACTACTTTCAGTCCACTGCCCATCAATAGGCATGAAGTATTTGTCATGCGGATCGCAGTATCCGAAAAAAGTGGATGCCTGTTTTACTCCAATTGGCTTAGGTTTTCCATTGCGTTTTGAACGGCTTCTAACGTCATCGATTAAATGACGAAAATGGAGTACATGGCC
>CAYTJF010000367.1:0-3773 GCA_964437945.1 uncultured Granulosicoccaceae bacterium | reverse complement strand
CATTGCGTAATTTGCGCTCGTAACTGTGTTTGTTGGAGTTGTGTTTTAGCTAGTGTGGTGTCGGCGCCTTCGGCTGAACATGTATTCGGTTTAAGCCGTTTAGATAAGTTGTCCGAAGTTTTGCCAACACCACGTCAGGCGAGTTGCAATATTTGATCCGACCGCATCAAGATAAGTGAAATATATTACTGCGGTAATCAATTAACAGCGTTCGAATACAGCTGCCGGTAAAGGTGATATATATTAGCTCTGATCGGGCGAGGTTACTGGACTGATCGGGGTTTTCAGCGCGTCAATGGCATCTTGTATGCCGTTAACGCTCAGTGTAAACATGCGATTCTGCATCAGTTGTCGAATTATTCGAATCGATGGTGTGGTGTCCCAGTAATCTGATTTCTCTGGGTTCAACCAAACACAATGAGAAAAATGCTGTTGCATGCGTTGCATCCAAACTGCACCAGGTTCTTTATTCCAATGCTCGACGCTGCCGCCTGTCGCGACCACTTCATAGGGACTCATGGTGGCATCACCGACATAGATTACACGGTATTTTTTACCGTAGGTGCGAATAAGTTCAGGTATAGAAACAGTGTCATGGTGTCGACGATTGTTTTTACGCCACACTTTTTCATAGATAAAATTATGAAAATAGAAGTGCTCCAGATGTTTAAACTCTGAGCGAGCGGCCGAAAACAGCTGCTCACACATTGCGGTGTGATAGTCCATGGAACCGCCCACATCCAACAGCAGTAGTACATTAACTGCGTTGCGCCTTTCTGCACGCATTTTAATGTCAAGCAATCCTGCATTTTGAGCAGTTGATCGGATGGTTTCATCCAGGTCGAGCATGTCGGCGCGACCCTCTCGGGTTAGTTTGCGCAAACTGCGCAAGGCGATTTTAAAATCACGTGTACCCAACTCGCGTGTACCGTCCAAATCTTTGTAGCGGCGTTGCTCCCAAACTTTGACTGCACGTCCTTGTCCACCCGCTCCGCCTATGCGAATGCCCTCCGGATTAAATCCGCCATGACCAAACGGGGAGGTACCACGTGTACCGATCCACTTACTGCCGCCATGATGTTCCTCTGTTTGTTCCTCCAGCCTTTTGGCCAAGGTTTCCATTAACTTGTCCCAACCACCCATAGCTTCAACCATGGCCTTTTGTTCTTCAGTCAATGCGTCCTTATCAGACAGCTTCAGCCATTCGTTGGGGATGTTGTCCAGGTTCAGATCGAACGCGGTTTCACGCCCAGCCCAATAATCCTGAAATACCTGATCGAATCGGTCATATAAAGATTCGTCTTTGATCAGGCACAGGCGGGCGAACTGATAAAAGCGATTCAGATCCAACACTCCCACGTGCTTGCTTAAGCCCTCAAGCAGTACCAGATGCTCGGTGATCGATACGGGTAAACCAGCACGACGTAGATGGGAGAAGAATTCGAGTAGCATTAGTAGACCACTAGTGTTTACGCTGCTTATGCAGAAAGATCAATCGTTCGAATAAATGCACATCCTGTTCATTTTTAAGTAAAGCACCATGCATCTTTGGTATTACGGTACGCAGCTCGTTAGAACCGAGTGTCTCGGCAGGCAAATCATCAGCGATGAGTAATTTCAACCAGTCCAGTAGCTCGGATGTTGATGGTTTCTTTTTAAGGCCTGGCACTTCGCGTAAATCGAAAAAAACCTCCATCGCCGACTTGAGTAAGTCCTGTTTGATCGTTGGATAATGTGCAGCAACGATGTTTCCCATGGTTTCTTTATCGGGGAACTCGATATAGTGAAAAAAGCAACGACGTAAAAAGGCGTCTGGCAATTCCTTCTCATTATTACTGGTAATGATTACCAGGGGACGTTGAATGGCTGTGATAGTTTCGCGTGTTTCGTACACGTTAAATGACATGCGATCAAGTTCCTGCAATAGATCGTTTGGAAACTCAATATCGGCTTTATCGATCTCATCGATTAGCACAACAGCGCGTTGTTCACTGGTAAAGGCATCCCAAAGCACACCGTGCAATATATAGTTACTGATATCTTTAACCCGCTCGTCGCCCAGTTGTGAATCACGCAGACGAGAGACCGCGTCGTATTCGTACAAACCTTGATGCGCGCGGGTTGTTGACTTTACATGCCATTGGAACAGTGGTGCATTCAGGCGTTGCGCGATCTCTAAAGCGAGTTGTGTTTTGCCTGTACCCGGTTCTCCTTTTACCAGTAATGGTCGTTCCAGGGTCAGTGCCGCATCAACTGCCTGCTGCAGTTCATCGGTAATGATGTAGTTAGAATCACTCATGTGGATTGTTTTCGAATTAACATAGGACCAACATCCTCGCCGCCAAGCAAGTGCATATGCAGGTGCGGTACTTCCTGCCTGCCGTGTTCGCCACAATTGATGATCAGCCGATAACCGCTTTCGTTTATACCTGCCTCTTCTGCCAGTTTCCTCGCTACTGTGTGCATACGCCCTAAAGCGGCTTCATGTGCTGCTTCTACATCGCTGCTGCCGGGAATGGGTTCGTTTGGAACAATGAGTATGTGTGTCGGCAGGGCTGGATTGATATCGCGAAAAGCGGTTACCAGATCGTCCTGGTAGAGCATGTCGGAAGGCAGTTCTTTGCGTATGATTTTGGTAAAAATGGTTGTCGTCGTCACGGCAAAGGTTCTCATATGGCTGATGCTCGATTATACGTGTAAGCTGGCCACTAGGTTCGCATCCATTAACATAACGTTAGGCGAGCCGGTAAAAATAGGGTATTTGAGAATAGGGCATTTGAGAATAGGGCATTTGAGAATTATGGGCAACAGACTATCTAAAATATACACTCGCACTGGCGACGATGGTACAACCGGGCTGGGAGATGGCAGTCGAACCGAAAAAGACGGAGCGCGAGTGGCGGCGTACGGCACTACTGATGAACTGAATTCGATCGTTGGAATGGTCTTGTCGCAGCCACTGCCGGAGCAGGTACGAAAAGTTCTCGATGAAGTGCAGCACCACTTGTTTGATCTCGGCGGAGAGCTGTGTATTCCGGGACATCAGGCCATTCAGGATACGCACGTTACCTGGCTGGAGAATGCGTTGGATCATTTCAACGAATCTTTACCGCCTCTAAAAGATTTCATTTTACCAGGAGGTAGCCAGGCTGCAGCCACCTGCCATCTCGCTCGCACGGTCTGTCGACGTGCTGAACGTCTCGTAGTGTCTTTGAAGCGTGAGGAAGAAGTTCCACCGTTTAGCATGCAGTATCTGAATCGATTGTCTGATTTATTGTTTGTTATTGCCCGAGTTGTTGCCCGGCAGGAAGGTGGGTCGGAAGTGTTGTGGCAAAAAGATCGGCCCACCATCGACCTCAATTCTTAAAGATCACCAGAAATTATCTACTGATTTTAATTTGGACACAAGCAATGGACTCTATCTAGATGAGCAATAAAGATCTCAAACGCGACGACTTTAAGTGGATTCTGACCATGCCCACCCGGTGGATCGACAACGACAAGTACGGTCACATGAATAACGCTGTTTACTACAGTGTGTTTGAAAACGTGGTTATGACCTGGCTTGAAGTGGTGAACGGATTTAACGTTGATACAGGAAGTGTGCGTTGTTTCACGGTACAAAACGGGTGTGAATACCACGACGCGGTGCGGTATCCAGACGAATTAGCATGCGGACTTTGCATTTCCAGAATAGGCAATTCAAGCGTTCGTTATGAGCTTGGTATCTTTAAAAACCAGGAGTCAACAGTTAGCGCCAGTGGTTTTATAGT
>CAYTJF010000366.1:0-3798 GCA_964437945.1 uncultured Granulosicoccaceae bacterium | reverse complement strand
ATTGGTTAACCGCGATGCTGCACACCGGGTACAACATGCCCGTGCCGATGCAACGTCATGCGCGACCAGTTAGGTCCTATGTTTTCACCACGTTCTACTTTGCCATTCATCCACAACGCCACTGTGAATGCAACAATGCCTGCCAGGGCATTGGCTAATGCTTGACCTGCTAGTACACCACGAGCCCCGAATTCAGATGACAGCAATAAAATCAGTGGTATTGCAAAGATCAGATCGCGAATTACGTTGCTCATTGTCGCGTATCCAGGGTGCCTTAGTGCTGTGAATACCGGGTTGGCACTGAGCTGAAGTCCGAATAACAAATACGATCCAACCACAAAGGTGGCATAAAAGCGCAACAGATCAGCCGATTCGCCGTGTAAACCAAAAATAGCAATGAGCGCATCTTGTGAAAAATACATTAACACACTCACCGGCACAACATAGATAAACACAAAACGAGCGGCACTCAGTAGAGTCTCTTGAACACGATCGAATTTATTAGCACCCATGTTTTGTGATGCAACGGGCCCCACAGCACCAGACAAACCGTAAAGACCAGCAAACGCCACGGGTGTCAGTCGTCCAACCACAGATGCGGCAGCAACAGCATCAGTACCAAATTTAGCCATTTGTGATGTTGCAAAAGCTGCGCTGGCTGGCCCTGAAAGATTCGTCAACAAAGAAGGTAGTGCAAGTGAGCTAAGGGCTTTGAAGTCTTCTATTAGCTCTGAGAGCGATGGTCGGGTAATGAGACCGTGCGTGTTAATGACACTATAAAGTGCAATAGTGGCGACGCTGATGCGGGAAATGACAGACGCAATTGCAGCACCCGTTAGCCCCAGACCAGCTGCAAAAATAAGCAATGGATCGAAAATCGCGTTCACAATGCCGCCGATTATTGTTGACCACATTGACAGCTTTGCAGCACCAACAGCGCGAAGCAGCGAGTTGGCTGCAAATGCCAATCCCAATATTGGCAGGGACCCGCCAACGATACGAAAATACGTAACGGCCAGGTTTAAGGTTTCTCCGGTGGCACCTATTAGTGCAAGTAGCTCTTTTGCATAAATTAGTGTAAGTACGGTAATAGGCACAGTCCATAGTAATGTGTAGATAAACCCGTGTGTTGCAAAGCGTCGAGCCCGATCTTCGTTTTCTTCTCCCAACGCTTGCGCAACCAGGGTAGATATAGCGATAGAAATACCAATGCACACAGATGCACCGAAAAACAAACCGAGCCCTGCGAACCCCACAGCTGCGGCGAGTGATGGTTCGCCAAGAATTGAAATGAAATACATGTCAACCAGATCAACGATCATGATCGCAAACATGCCTATAGCGGAGGTGATGGCTAAATTACTAAGGTGACCGAATACAGAGCCTTCTGTGTAGGTCGCTTTGTGAGAAGGGCTGTTCATGCCAGCTATTGTCAATAAACTGCTGGTACTGTGTCAACCCGGTTTTACTTCTGGCTAAAGTTAGATCAATGGTAACCCGTCAATAGTCGCCAGTCCGTTGCAATACTCGAGCACCTGAATTGTGTTGATTGTGATTCGCGTATTTCATTGTGCTGTCCGACTGTTGGGCAGCAACAGCCGGCAGTAATTTAACCGCCGGCATTAAAAAACTATTGCGTAATAATTTCCGGCCCCATCAGTAAAGTTGGAAGGAAGGTTGAGATGGCAGGAACATAGGTAACCAAAATCAGAAAAATAAACATAATGCCAACCCAGGGCAATGCCGCTTTTACCACGTTCATAACGGACATTTGAGCAACACCTGCAGTGACAAACAGATTTAATCCAACTGGCGGTGTAATCATGCCAATTTCCATATTTACAACCATCATGATGCCAAGATGAATGGGATCAATTCCCAATTCGATTGCGATCGGAAACACCAATGGCGCCACGATGACGATCAATCCGGAGGGCTCCATAAACTGACCACCAATCAATAACAGAATATTAACCACTATCAAGAATGTAATTGCACCAAAGCCAGCATCCAGCATTACTTGAGTGATGGCTTGTGGGATGCGCTCTTCTGTTAGCACGTGTTTTAGAACAAGCGCGTTGGCGATAATAAACAACAATATAATCGTTAGTTTGCCTGCTTCAAACAGAGTGGCTCTTGTATCCTTGTGAAACCAGGCGGTTATGATCGCATGAGGTTTTTTCAACAGGGATATACGTTGGCCATCGACCTCTTTCAGGGGACCCATGTCGCGATAGACGAAATTCGAAATCAAAAAGGCATAAACTGCAGCGATGGCGGCAGCTTCTGTGGGTGTAAATATGCCGCCATAAATACCACCCAAAATTATCACAATAAGAAATAGTCCCCATGCCGCGTCTCGGGCGGAAGCGAGCCACTCCTGGAAACTGGCACGAGGTTGAGATGGTAAGCCTTTTATGCGGGCCCATACATATATACCGAGCATTAACATAAAGCCTGCGATCATGCCGGGTATTACGCCTGCAAGAAACATTCGGCCAACAGATACGTCCACCGAAGCGGCGTACACAACCATAACAATAGATGGTGGTATCAGTATTCCCAAGGTGCCTGCGTTGCAAATGATACCAGCGGCAAATTCTTTGGTGTATCCCACTTGACGCATTGCAGCAATTACAATGGTTCCAATAGCAACCACGGTTGCCGGAGATGATCCCGATAGCGCGGCAAACAGCATGCAGGCGAATACACCAGCAATCGCTAGCCCGCCCTTAAGATGGCCGACACTATTGATAGCAAACCGTATAATTCGCGCAGCAACACCACCGGTCGACATAAAAGACGATGCAAGTATGAAAAATGGAATGGCCAGTAATGTGTAATGACCAGAAAACGCACTGAAAAACGTTTGCGCAATTGAGGCCAATGACGTATCGGATAGTGTTAGCAAAAACAGTATGGATGCCAGTCCCAGGCTCACTGCTATTGGCACACCTAATAACAGAAAGCCAACCACCATTGCAAAGAGAATGAGAACAGCCACTAGTTTTTCCTTCCTGAAATGTCGTTCTTGTTATTTAATACATCCGCTGAATCCACACTCATCTCTTCTGCCAACTCTTCAGCTTCGTGGCTGGCAATGATCATGCTCTGTTTGTCCTGAATCACAGACAATCCAGCTTGTAGAAATCGGAGTGTTAATAAGGTAAATCCAAGTGGTAAGCAAAAATAGGGAATAAAGCGAGGCAGTTTTTCCCATCGTTCGCCTTCATTCATAATTGGCGCAAGGGTCTGCAAGAAATCCGGCATCGGAATATCATCAACTTCATACCAGGCCCGATCACCAGCGAATGGGAGCCAATACTCGAAAGCTCCATAGAGCACCAGGCCGCTAAACAACAAGCACAGTCCGACCGCAATCAACGTCACCGTTTTCTGTACCTTTTTTGGTAACAGAGTAACCACTACATCAACACCCAAATGCAGATTTTTCTTGACCGCATACGATGCGCCAATGATCACCAGCCAGGCAAACAGAAACACCGTGGTTTCTAGTGCCCACAGGATGTTGCTGTTGAACACATAACGAGCGATTACGTTGGCAAAGGTTATTAATGTCATTGCGCCAAGAATGACGGCTATTAAATTTTCTTCGAGCGCGTCGAAAAAGCCGCTTGAATCGGGAGGTGATTGATGTGACATGGAGTTAGATACTCAAGGTGCTGCCCGAGAATTATGGGCAGCACTTATTGTGACGAAACTAATTATTTAACTACGGTGAAACACTAGTGGTCCATCCACTTGATACATTCGGGTTCAGAGCCGCAGAGCCACTTC
>CAYTJF010000365.1:0-3868 GCA_964437945.1 uncultured Granulosicoccaceae bacterium | reverse complement strand
TTGTTTCAGCCGTTGTGAATCAGCTCCAATTCAGAAAAGTCTGAACCGCGTTCACAAACGCTTCCGGGTTCTCCCAATGCACCGAATGCGCAGCGTTCTCAATGACTGACAGTTTGATCTCTGGATGTGTTGCGTATTTTGCTCGCATATCCTCAGGTGTGAACATCTTGTCGTTGGCACCGGTTAAAGCCATGCACGCAAACGGCAGTGTTGTGGGTAAAGCGATCGGTTCCAGATAACTGGTCAATGCTGCACACTGCTGCAAAAACGCTGAGCGAGGCTGCTTGTGCTTGTAAGCTAAAGCGGCCTCTACCGCATCATCAATGGCATTGGCGTTTTCGAAAAAAGCAGGACTAAACAGAAAATGAAACAACAGACGAAACCAGTCGGCTTCGTTGTCATCGGTTCTTAGTCTTGCCAGTGTATTGAACAGTTCAATGCGAGTCGGGTCGACTGTGAACGGTGCTGATGCGGCCACAACAGCGTTGATTCGATCAGGCACATCTGCTGCAACCGCCCAGCTATTCAACGCCCCCATCGAATGTCCGATCAGCGTGACTTTGTCTAGCTGACAAGTGTCCAATAGCGCAATTACATCCTGCACAATTAAGTCACGTGATGTGTCGATGGCCAGTGGACGAGTTTGACCGGCGCAGCGATTATCGATCGTATAAACGGTGGCAAATTCGGCTAAAGCGGGAAGGACTGGATTCCAACTGGCACTGTCGCTGGCGATGCCAGCAAGCAGCAATATGGCCGGACCTTGCCCTGTTTGCTGGTAGTGTAAATCGACCCCTCGGCAGGACAGGGTGGGCATAGTCTGTATATGCGAATTAGAATTAGATTGTGCGAGCTGACTATGTCAGCTATCGGCTTCTAACTACTCTTAGCGCGTGTAGTTTTACGCCGCTGGTGTCGAGCGAAAGTGATCTGGGGAAACCACGCTGGGCTGCCAGTGAATACCAGGCAAGGGCATCGCTGATGGCAGCGTTAGCCGCTTCAGGAGCAAACAGAATTTGTTGCGCTTCATCGGCAAAATCGTCACCCAGAGCAACTTGTGCGAGGCGCTCGCCGTTGTTCGCACGTTGTTCAAGCTCGTCGCGATCTTTGGTTGCCAGTTCTTGCTGCTCTTTGCTTACCTGTTCTTTGATTTGCTCAACGTTTGCGGCTGTTACCGGAGCTGCAATAGCAGCAGGGGGGGTATCAATGACTCCACCGACCGCGGTCCCGGGAACCAGCTCATCAGCGTTAGCAATAGTTAAAATAACGCTCAAAAATGTCAGTCCAATCGGCAAAGAAAGGCTCTTTGAGAAACTCATTAAATAGCTCATTTTGTTCAGTTTTGCGATGGATCGTCATATGTATCGTGTATTCGTCAGAATAGTGTATGCCGAACTGCACAATTGTGCTGGAAATTAGCATTGCCAAACAAAAAAGTTTTTGTGATTTGCCGTGTGTATTTGTACGGAATTTGCAAATTATCAGGCCAGTAGGCTCGCTTCTGGTGGGCAATATTTCGTCAATGGGTAATGCGCAATGTTAGAAAAATGTTTAGCCTGGTGTGGAAATGCCCTGTTGGCCTGCGTTCTGGTCATTTTGGCGTCTCAAAACGCTGTATTTGCACAAGACGCTGAGACGTCTAATGGGACGCCTAATGGGACGCCCAATGGCGGTGATGAGCCGGGCCGCATAGTGGTGCCGCTGACAGGAACCGCCACGATTGAGTCTGTAGACGGGTTACAGGTATTACCTGCATCGTTTGATACCGGTGTTGTGCAAATTGGCGAAACCAAAACGCAAGGGGTAACGCTTAACCACACTGGCACGGGCGATGCGCTGCCTATCCAGATCAATGGCGCCAGCTTGTTTGGTCAGAATGCAGATGAGTATCAAACCGATTTCAATGGCTCTGTCACGCTGAATCCTGGCGATACAATCAACTTTGATGTGGTGTTCACCCCTTCCGTTCCAGGTACCAAATCAGCAGGCTTACGCTTTGAAATTGAAGGCGCTACTGCACCGCACGTGCTGTTGTTCAATGGCTGGTCTCGCTATCCCTTAACCAGTAATCTTGGTGTCAATACCGATGAACTGAATCTGGGTCAGGTCATTCAGGGGAACAACTCAAATAAAAAAATAACGCTGACCAACCTTGGCGAACCAGATGCGCCAGTGATCAACGTATTTGATTTTGAACTCAGTGGTGATACGCCAAATGTATTCAATGTGCAGCTTAATTCGGTGCAATTGGCTCCCGGTGAGTCAGCTGAGATTACGGTTACCATGAGTGGAGCTAGTTTGGGATTCAAGGCTGCCGATGTGTTGATCAATCACGATGGTAATAACCCGGCACTGGAAGCCAAGTTTGCCGGTCAGGTTGTACAACCGCAAAACGTGCCGGTTAATTTTGCCAAGAGCACCTTGAAGAATGTCAACACGGACCGTGCAACCTCATTGCAGTTTGGTCCGGACGGTAAGCTCTATGTGGCCGAAATGGACGGCACAATTCAAGTTTTTGCTGTGCTTAGAAATGGCAAGAATAACTACACGGGCAACAAGCTTGAAACCATCTCGCTGATTAAGAACGTGGTTAATCACAACGATAAAGGCGTTGTTCAGCCGCAGGTTAAAGACCGATTAGTCACTGGACTGTTTGTGACTGGCACGGCTGCTGCCCCTGTAATTTACGCAGCTTCCAGCGACCCGCGACAAGCTGCCGGACCGTCAGGAAAGGATGCCAATCTGGATACCAACTCGGGCATTTTGCATAGACTAACGAAAAATGGCGGCGGCTGGAACAAGCAGGATCTGGTGCGTGGACTGCCACGATCTGAAGAGAACCATATACCCAATGGCTTGCTTATGTATCAAAATAAGATATTGCTGACCACTGGCGGCAACACCAATATGGGCGCGCCATCGAATAATTTTGCAGAGTTGCCAGAGTACGCACTGGGCACAGCTGTTTTAGAAATTGATGTTAACGCGATTGGTAACGGCCCTCACGATTTACCCACACTCGATGACGAAGACCGACCCGGTGCAAACGATAACAATGACCCTTTCGGTGGTAACGACGGTAAAAATCAGGCCAAACTAATGAATAACGGTCCGGTTAAATTATTTGCCACCGGATTTCGAAACATATTTGATATCACCTTGACCGAATCAGGCAAGATCTATGTTTTTGATAACGGACCCAATCCCGGTTGGGGTGGTACGCCAAAAGCGAACTGCGCTAACAACATCGACAACGGTGGGGTTCATAACTGGGATAACCTGCATTTGGTGACGAAGAATTTTTACGGTGGTCACCCAAACCCAACGCGTGGCAGTAAAAACAACACGTTTAACAAGTCAAATCCGCAATCGCCGATTGAAGGCGCAGCTCGTCCGGAGGAATGTAACTATAAAAAGCCCGGGGCAGGCGATGGAGCATTAACGACTATTCAGGCTTCATCAAACGGGCTGGATGAATACACAGCCAGTAACTTTGCCGGCTCGATGAAAGGCGACTTGCTGGTCGCAAGCTTTAATAAATCGATCTACAGACTCGAGCTGAACGATGCAGGCAACAAGGTTACGTCGAAATCGCAATTAGTCAAAAATCTGGGCAATGTCCCATTGGATTTAACTGTGCATGGCGACAATGATGCGTATCCAGGCACAATATGGGTCGCTGATAACCTTGCCGATACCATCACGGTTCTGGAGCCGTCCGACTTCTAGCTAGTGGTCCATCCACTTGATACGTTCGAGTTCAGCGTGACTGTCTGCTTTCGCAGCAAGACGCTCTTTCGAAGGCATAGCCATCCTATGTCGAGGAAGAGCAACGTAGTCTGCGAACGCAGACAGCCGCGCCCGAAGG
>CAYTJF010000364.1:0-3891 GCA_964437945.1 uncultured Granulosicoccaceae bacterium | reverse complement strand
AGAGCAGGGGACTGAAAATCCCCGTATTGGCACCCTGCGCGGGCCGGACTCGGCGTCCCCAGCTACGCGCCCCGGTTCGATTCCGTCCCTTGCGCTGATGTATTTATAGACGCGCAAACAGGGGGCATTCTTTTTTCGGGAATATGTTAGCGCAGTTTGATACTGTTCCTAGTCACCATTTAGAAGTTATATTTCCCCGGCAATTGCTAAATGTGTTCCCATCTCAAAGCACAGCTAAGGGGTGAAGTCAGTGTTTTTTTACGAGCGACCAAGGGCCACCTGATGGCCAGTTTGCAGCAAACTTTGTGTTGTCACTAGCTGATTCAAATACTGGCTGCATAAAAGTAGCTAACGCTTGCACAACATCAATCAAGGGCACCGCTACTAGCCGGTTCTTTCGGAGAAATGCTTGCCACTGGATTTGTTTCTGCGCATCCATTGCAAATTCATCAGTGAGACCAATTGGCACTTGTCTTGTCAGTATAGTGTTGCGACGGTCGAATGTTCTTTGCATGGCATCGCGAAGGGTATCTCCATCAAAATCAGTATGGCGTGACAGTATCCATAGATCGAGGTAATCCTTCATTCGACTGTTTGCAATACCAAGTGTCGCCAATGCTTCGCATTTTTCAGCTACCACTGTGTAGTGTGGATAAACTTTGAGTTTGGGTGCCTCGAATCCGGTCAGCATGACAGGATACTCAGCACACACTGGCCCTGGTGTAACTGCATCACCAAACCCAATATCAATCTGCATATGACACTGCGCACTATCGATAATTCCAAGTAACACAACACGGGCCCCAGTATGGTGTGCATCTGCACGGATTGCAGTGGCATGTACGCTATCAGGGAGAAAGATAATGCCATCATCAACTTTGTGCGCACACATATCAAACAGAACACGCGAAGCCTCTGAACCATCCAACGGATAAAACCACAGCTCCACTCCAAACTCTGATGAGTAAGCCGTAAAATATAGGACACCGTTGTCAACCATAAGTAAGTCGGCACTTTCTGCAAAACCTTGGCTGACTTCTATACCGTCTACATCAGCGAGCATTTTTAGATTGCGCTGACCTGCTGTTTCTGTAAATTGATACAGTCGGTAATTCGGCTTGGTGTTGAATGCGTCGGTATCTGAATGGCTTGAGGCCAAAATATAAATGGCCTCTTCTGAATCGATAGAAGCAAGCGCTTGATAATCATCCGATAAAGAAATAATGGTTGAATCAAAGCATCTTGATACCGACGTTTCAGTCGTGGGTTCACTGCAACCAACTAGCGTAATAGAAAGTGCAATAAACAGCGATTTAAAAAAGTCCGAAATTGTTAGATCGTGCTACTACCACACCGTAAAATCACTAGGACGAGCACATCCATAGTCATTACGACTAGTACATAAAATGATAGTCAGCTTGTAAGCCATACGACTTCTCTGACAGACTCTGTTCTGTCTGGTGGTTCGCCATCATGGGTGCCGCTGCTGTACGAGGTGTTCAAGGACCATTGCCATTGTTGGCCTCAACAGCCAGTGTTTGCCGCAAGCGTGCGGTTATCGGAAGTGTCGTTAACACGCCTTGCACAGCAGTTAGCGGCCTGACGCTCGGCGCAGCTTTGCAACTTTATTTTCCGGATAAAACTGAAAAGCAAAGAATTCAATCAATGAAAAATCCCTTCTCCATACTTCGCCTTCCAAGCATTGGGCTATGTGCGCTGCTTGCAGCAGGCGTACTGCTTGCACCCATCCCCTTCTCAAAGCCTGCTGGCGCTCAGTCTGCACCACGGGTAGCGCTTGTTACTCGCGGCAGCGCCGCGCCCGGCGCTGATCAACCGTACGTCAATCATCTTAGAGAGCGTGGCTGGAATGTCACTGTAATCGACGATGACAGAATACGAGACAATGGTACAAGTCCAATCAGAGGCTACGATCTTGTCGTTATTACGCCCACTGTGTACTGGCAGCGTATCAAATGGAGATTGCGTAGCGCACCAGAACCAATAATCGTTGCCAAGCCAGAACTGTTTAAAGGCTTTGGAATGACCGGCACTTCAAGTTCCAGCTGGGGATACACTACTGCATCCAAGAAAGTTCAGATCGTGAACTCTCGGCACGAGATGGCAGCTGGCCTCAGTGGCGAGGTCATTGTTGCAACCAAAGCCAAACCCATGAATTTCGGCAGAGTCGGCAGTGGGGCTACCGTTATCGCATCGGCAAGAGATACAACGAACCAGCCAGTAGTGTTTGCTTATGGAAGAGGTGACTCTCTCGTCAATGGTGAAAGAGCCAGCGGGCCAAGAATCGGCATGTACATGAGTCAAACACATGCCGGCTTTGCCAATAGAGATGGTTGGGCTTTGTTTGATGCGGCGGCTGCGTGGGCCGCTCCTAACGCACCGGGCGAAGATGACAGCACACCAAATTTTCCACCTATTGCTCGAAACAACGGCATTCTAATCGGCGCGGATGTGGCCAAAGAGAATCTGGCATCCGGTTATGCGGCCACCTTCGTGGCTGAGCGGCAAACAGGACGCAAGTTCGATATTATCAACCGAAACCATGAATTCTCAGCGGGCCTGACTTCTGACTTCTTCTTCGATCGTAAGCACGTCGAGGAAGGTCGCACGCTCCTGATTTCCTGGCGAGCCACGGACAACCCGAATTCAACTAACGGATCCCCTGACCCACAGCGCGCTCGGAAGATCGTAAACGGTGAATTCGATGAACAAATCGAGGCAATGGCCACCGCGATGCGAGATCTCGAAGCCCCCATACTGATGATGTTCGCATGGGAAATGGATCAGGATGCGGGTCAACCCCAGCTTATCGGATCACCGGCAGAATTCATTGCTGCCTGGCGCTACGTGCATAGAATTTTTCAGCAACGCAGCGCAACCAATGTAGAGTGGGTTTTTGCACCAAGAGCGCGATCATTCGCCAAGGGTGAGGGGCAGACTTTCTACCCCGGCTCAGAGTATGTAGACTGGATCGGAGGCCTCGCAGTGCCAATCAATACCTACGAAGATCCTGTGACAATTTACCAGTCCTGGTATCAGTGGGGACTCAACACAGGCAAGCCGCAGCTACTGTGGGTAGGTCTGCGCGAGAGACCGGGTGATGCGTCCTGGAAACCAGGCTTCATTGATCAAATCAGATCATTAGCTTCAAGTAACTGGACTGGCCTGAAAGCGATCGTTTACTACAGCAATGTCTCGCCACTTGGCTATGACTACACGATCGATACAACAACACGCTCGCTCCAGGCGTTCCAGCGTTTGGCGTGCGATCCGATGTACACAGCAGGCTGCTGATTTAGAAGCCTTTCCCGCTGATGCCCTTTCTACGGCATCAGCGGGCTAAACTCACAACATGACTGTCATGCGTTGCCAAAGAGCAGTTCGCATACTCCACTCGACCAAGCTCCGCCGTTGTTAGAGTTCTGAAAATCAGGCTGATCATTGAGCCACCAACTCAACCCGTCGATTGCGTGCGCGGCCTTCTGCTGTTGTGTTTGGTGCTATAGGTCTGTTTTCACCAAACGCTCTTGCTGACATTCGGGAAGTGTCTACTCCCTGGCTATTAAGATGTCTGGCAACAGATAAGGCTTGCCGTTTCTAATGAAGCGCGGAACACGAATAAACTATTTCGCTGAGCAGCGCTCAGTGATGTGGGATTATTATCGGCACGGGGAGTTGCTGCATACCTGCATACGATATACGAACTCTTGAGTTACACACAAATAGCTCAGTCAAAAGCGAAACGATACTGGTGGGGCAACCAAAATCATACCTTTAAGCAAGAAATTGAATTTCGCAACTGGGGCTTGATAAAAAGCTGTCTGCGGCTGCTATTGGCAACGCCCCGAAAGCCTGGCGTTTTGTCGGAGAAAT
>CAYTJF010000363.1:0-3912 GCA_964437945.1 uncultured Granulosicoccaceae bacterium | reverse complement strand
CAGCGCAGCTGGCTTTCCCCGTTTTTGTGTCCGGCTAACCAAATGTTTGGCGCTAGCTTATAGCAACAGGACGCAAAGTTTGTAAACCAAATTGTTTTGCAAACCAAATCGAGATTTGAAAACCAGAGCTGGTTTTAGGAACTAACGAAGATTAAATATCATGAAACTTGATCTAGACACATTGTTAAGCGATGCGAAATCGCTTATAGCTAGCGCAGAATCACTCGACGCAATCGAGTCTGCGCGAGTAGAGCTGCTGGGCAAGAAAGGCCGATTGACCAGCGCGTTAAAAGCGGTGGGGCAATTGCCCAAGGAAGAGAAGCCTGCCGCCGGGCAAGCGGTTAATCGGGTAAAGCAAACAGTGCAGGGATTGCTCGATGAGCAACATGCAGTACTTGACAATGCGGCGCTGGCCGAGAAGCTATTGCAAGATGCTGTGGATATCAGTTTACCTGGACGAGCTCAGGCTACTGGTGGATTACATCCCATCACACTCACCATAGAACGCATTTCAGCTTTGTTTGCACAGCTTGGGTTCGATGTGGTGCACGGCCCTGAAATCGAAGATGACTATCACAACTTTCAAGCCCTGAATTTTCCCGCGCATCATCCGGCGCGTGCAATGCACGATACGTTTTACTTCGATGCAGATCGTTTGCTGCGCACGCATACCTCTCCAGTGCAGGTGCGTTATATGAAATCGAATAAGCCACCGATGCGCATTCTTGTACCCGGCCGTGTGTACCGCTGTGATTCAGATAAAACCCATTCACCTATGTTTCATCAGGTAGAAGGTTTTTTGGTCGACCGTGATGTCGGCTTAACCGATTTGATGGGACACCTTGAAGGGTTCTTAAAATTGTTCTTCGATCAGGACGATTGCGACATTCGCTTCAGACCACACTATTTTCCGTTTACCGAACCTTCAATAGAGGCTGATATTCGCATTGGTGGTGGTTCGTGGATGGAGATTCTGGGTGCAGGTATGGTTCATCCCGAAGTATTTAAGGCGGTGGGTATCGACACGGAAGATTTTACCGGTTACGCATTTGGCCTAGGGGTGGAGCGACTGGCTATGCTGCGATACGGTGTCGATGATCTTCGCCAGTATTTTGAAAATGATATGCGTTTTCTGCAACAGTTTCACCAGGCGGGTTAATCCATGAAATTCAGTGAAAAGTGGTTACGCGAATGGGTCAATCCACCGGTGGATGTTGAAGCGCTGGCTGATCAACTGACATTCTTGGGGTTGGAAGTCGAAGAAGTTACGTCGAGCCGTCCGGTCATGAGCGATGTTGTGGTGGCACGTGTGGTTGATGTAATGCCTCACCCGGATGCCGATCGGCTGCGTGTGTGTGAAGTTGATAACGGCACATCTGATTTACTACAAATTGTATGTGGTGCGCCAAATGTTCGTCAGGGCATGGTTACAGCGCTGGCTAACGTCGGTTGTCCAATGCCTGATGGTAAAAAGCTTAAACGCAGTAAACTGCGTGGCGTTGAGTCTAATGGCATGCTGTGTTCAGGTGCCGAGATTGGCTTGTCGGACGACAGTGATGGCATCATCGAATTCGATGAAAAGGCTCCCGTCGGGGAGCGCCTTGTCGACTACCTTGAGCTTGATGATCATATTATCGATGTTGATTTAACGCCTGATCGTGGCGACTGTTTAAGCATTCGCGGTATTGCCCGAGATGTGTGTGCACGAAACGATCTGCCTTTGCAGTTACACGAAATTACCGCGATAGCGCACCAACACGATCAAACGCATCCAGTACAACAGTCGTCAAGGTCTGCCTGTGTACGCTACGTTGGTCGCGTTATTAAAGATGTCGATTTACAACGACCGATACCTTCATGGATGAGTGAGCGATTGCGTCGTAGTGGTGTGCGCTCCATCAATGCCGCTGTCGATGTCACCAACTATGTGATGTTGGAGTTGGGCCAGCCCATGCACGCGTTCGATATGGACAAGCTGCAAGGCGATATTCAAGTGCGCCTGGCAGGTGAAGGGGAAAAGCTCACTTTGCTTGATGGCCGCACAGTCACTTTAACCGGTACCACAACGGTTATCGCTGACGACAGTGGTGCCATCGGCATAGCCGGTATCATGGGCGGTGCCAGCACAGCGGTGGAAAAAGAGACGAAAAATATTTTCCTCGAAGCGGCTTTGTTTTTACCCGAGCACATTATTGGCAAACCACGGCACTACGTATCGACAACCGAATCATCGCATCGATTCGAGCGCGGGGTCGACCCTGCCTTACAAACTGATGCAATGGAATACGCTACTGGCATGCTGATGAATCTTGCTGGTGGCAAGCCCGGTCCAACAAAAGACTGGCAGGATGCGGCACGCTTACCAGGCGGCGAACCGGTAACCGTTCGACGGGCAAGGATAGCGCGCCTTATTGGCATTGATATTGGCGATGAAGTTGTTGAGCGTGTGTTCACTCGTCTGGGTATTGACCATACAGCGCACAAGGAAGGGTGGACCGCCACACCACCGAGTTTTCGTTACGACTTGCGTATTGAGGAAGACTTTATTGAAGAAGTGGCAAGGGTGCATGGATTCGACCAGTTACCCAGAACGTCTCCTCAACATCGACCTACGTTTCGACCCGTGGCCGAAACGGTTGTGCCTGTCATTGATATTAAAAAACTGCTCGCCCATCGCGGTTACCAGGAAGTGGTGACTTACAGCTTTGTTGAGCCCGAACAACTGCAAAAACTACGGCCCGATTTGAATGCACTGGCATTGCCGAACCCGATTTCTGCCGATCTGTCGGTTATGCGTACCACTCTAATAAGTGGGTTGCTCGACACGATGCGCCGAAATCAGAGTCGCCAGCTTGGTTCCATGCGTTTATTTGAAACAGGGTTGCGTTTTCTACCCGGCAATGAGCAAGGTGCGCAGACTAAGGATGCCCATATCGAGTCCAGACACGGTAAAGATATACAGATCGATGATGTGTTGCAGCAGCAAAGCATGATTGCCGGATTGATCGTAGGTCAACATGCTCCAGAAGGATGGAACAGCGAGAGTCGGGATGCAGATTTTTTTGATGCAAAAGCCGATTTGCAGGCGTTGTTTGCTCGCGCAAATGGGGTTTCACTGCGCTTTGAGCCATGCGACCTTGCCATGCTTCACCCGGGACAACGAGCCTCTATTGTGTGTGATGACGTAAAAGTGGGTTTTTTGGGTCAATTGAACCCCGAAGTTCAGAAAACGCTGGATCTGTCGCAAACGCCTGTAGTGTTCGAGCTTTCTCTGGCTGCGTTGTCGCAGGCAAAAGTCGCCCAGGCGGAGCGCTTATCGCGTCAACCCAGCGTTCGACGGGATATTGCACTGCTGGTGGATGAAACGGTAACGCACCAGTCTATTGTGGACAGTGTTTCCCGTCATGGGCCGAGCTGGCTCACCGATATTGTCACTTTTGACGTATATCGAGGTAAAAAAGTAGAAAAAGGCAAGAAAAGCATCGCGTTAGGCTTGATTATGCAAGACTTTTCGCGCACTCTAGAGGAATCCGAGGTAGAACAAGCAGTGGCCCGAATAATGGAGGCCACCGGCAGTGAGCTCGGTGCCGTACTAAGGGTTTGATATGGCGTTAACCAAAGCAGCAATGGCAGAAATGTTGTTCGACGAACTGGGGCTCAACAAACGTGAGGCCAAGGAGTTTGTGGAACAGTTTTTTGAGGAAGTCCGAGTAGCGCTTGAAGCGGGGCACGACGTGAAGCTATCAGGCTTCGGTAACTTCGTGTTGCGCGAAAAAAACGAGCGTCCGGGCCGTAATCCGAAAACAGGGGAAGAGATTCCTATTTCAGCGCGCCGCGTGGTTACCTTCAGACCAGGGCAAAAACTCAAGACGCGTGTAGAAGCTTATGCTGGAAATCAGCAACAATAACGAA
>CAYTJF010000362.1:0-3926 GCA_964437945.1 uncultured Granulosicoccaceae bacterium | reverse complement strand
AGGATGGTCAGGATGGTCAGGATGGTCAGGATGGTCAGAGTGATCAGGGAAGGCAGGGTGATCAAGATTTGAATCGGGAGCAAACCTCACTTTCCCGTTTCGATTCGCCAGATATATCCAGTTCTGATGCAGACTCGGAAACAGAAACAGAAACAGAAACAGAAACAGAAACAGAAACAGAAACGCATGGAAATGGAAGTAACAAACTTGCAGCAACACCACCCTCTCCGCTGAATGCCGCTGAACGAGAACGTTTGAATACCCAGTGGCAACAACGGCTTGTTGGGGCGGCTCAACAAGCATCAGTTGCCGGAAAAATGAGTGGTAGTGTGGCTCGAATGATAGATCGGTTACTCCGTTCATCGGTGCCATGGCGAAATTTGTTGGCGCGGTTTATGAGTGGAACATCGCGTACTGATTACAACATGATGCGACCATCACAAAGGCGTGGTGGCGACGCAATATTACCCAGTCTTCATTCTCAGCAAACCAATGTGCTTATAGCACTCGACACAAGTGGCTCAATAGAGCAAGATGAGATCGCTGAATTTATAACCGAAGTTAATGCAATTAAGGCATTAGTTAATGCGCGCATTACACTATTGGCGTGTGACTCTGAGCTGGACGATGACGGGCCCTGGGTTTATGAGCCATGGGAGCAGCTAACACTGCCTAAAACACTCAAAGGTGATGGTGGTACTAACTTTGTGCCAGTATTTGACTGGATGACGATGAATACGGTTCTACCTGATTTACTCATCTATTTTACCGATGCGAAGGGCCGCTTTCCAATTCAAGCTCCCAATACTGAAACACTTTGGCTGGTGAAAGGTTCAGCCGATGTGCCATGGGGTCAACGTATACAGTTGAATTAACTGCTCGAAAGTTCACCTGACAAAGATAAACTTGTTCATGGTTAAAACATACGCACAAAAACTAACACCACCCTATTCGGGACAAGTACAAATTGTTGAGACGGATACCTACCGCGCATTAACACTCGATGGCCAGGTGTGGGAGGTTCAGTATGTCAATAGAATTCATATTCGTGTTTGTACGATAACCGCGCAGGATTTAAATGCCCGTTCCAGTGCAACCAATCCTATAGATGGTGATACTGCGGACCCAAAATTGGGCGTATTGTTCGATTACCTTGCCGATGTTGAATTGCCATTTCCTGCCGATGATTATTTAGAATTCTGGCTGCTGGATCACGAAGATAAAGCACCATTGGCATTAATTTATTCGTGCTCCACTGTTGAGCAAATGGAGAAATTCCCTAATCGGGCAGAGTGGGCATCATTGCCTGATGCGGTTATGAAGATTGAAAAAACGGAACATGAGATAGCATCGAATTTACCACCAGTAAACTATCAGCTTGAAAGTTTGGTGTCTGAACGTGCAGGGACCAACAAGAAAGCAAGCTGGTTTGACAGACGTGAACAGCACGATTATGCATTTCCGCCATATCTTGTACGTGAAGACTGGCCTACCACGGCGCAACAATCCATCTGTAAACGTTATATTGACAGACAAGCGCCGAGACTATTGATGCTACAAGGCTTGCCGGTTTCAAATCGCGAACGCCTTGAAAACTGCTGCGAACCTTATGCAAATGAAGTTGCTCGATTCCACGCCGTATACCCAGAAGTACTGAATAAAGAGGCCATGAATGCGCTGCGCGTTGAGGCCCGATTGCGTGCTGTCGCTAGTGGTTGATAGAACCAGTCGTTCATGAGCAAGCTCCCGGAGTTCGAATTTAGATCGAAACATACCTTCTTACACGAGCGTTTATTCTACAATTGAATTTGGAAAAGTGAGCATGAAGGTTAGAGAAGCAACGGTAAAAGATGTACCTCAGATGGTTTTACTCTCCGAGGAGAAAAGAACAATTTACGAATCCTATCAACCTGTATTCTGGTGTAAGGCTGGTGACTCTGCTGAAAAGCAAACCTCATACTTCGAAAGCCTACTATTGAGAGATAACCATATCTCACTGGTTTGTGAGACTGGTCAGAATCTATCTGGTTTTCTTTTTGGTGCTGTGACTAATGCACCACCTGTCTATGATCCCGGTGGTAAGTCATGCATGATTGATGATTTCTGTATATCTGCAAATGCTCAGTGGGAAAATGAAGGCAGAGCTTTGTTGGATGATAGTCGTCAAAAGGCGGTATTGTTGGGTGCCGTACAGTTCGTTATCGTTTGCGGACAAAAGGATGAACCGAAGAGAAAGTTCTTGTCAGACTACAATTTGACAGTGGCTTCGGAATGGTACACTGGAGCTGTCTAGTATTATTCGACGCGTTAACTACAAACATTCACATTGAAAACGAACTGGCTGTTGAGATATTGCGTTACGAAAAAGTCGTTCGTTAACTTAACGGACAGTTCTCCTTGGTAAAGACGTTTATACAATTAACCGGTCTCACTTTTCCTGTAGAGTGCTAAATTTACGTACAACGCTCAAGCACAGAATACCCGATTTGTTTTCATCGTCAATATTCATTGCCGTAAATTTAAATTTACGGCGGTCTCTATAACAATTCTTTCCTGTATCTTCCACATGTACGTCGGAATAACCTTGCTTTTCTATCCACTCTAATGCAGTTTCTTCATTGAGCGGGTGACTGCCTCTGAATACTAGTACAAAAAGAAATCCAAAAAAACCAAGGGTTGTAGCTAGGGGCCTATTCTGCATAACTCGATATCTAATATATATTGATAGAGGTGTTGAAAATCCTGTGCTGTTAACGTATCGGCATGAATCGTTATAAATCTACGTGGATCTGCCATATTTGTGGAGTGGTTTGGTGTCGTTATTTTTTTGAAAAAAGCCTACAGAATAAACCCTGTGGATAGACTCCAGTGCCGTTTCCTCATTCAAGTGATTTTCAAAACGATCAGTATGCGCGATAGGTATGTTTGGCGAACTGTGTTTACTAACTTGGTATGATCTGATAACACTTATTCCCAGGAGTCAAACTGTAATTGGAGTTGACATTGAAAGTTACTTCAATTGAAATGGAACAACGAATGATTACCTATTTTGTTCATAGCACATCTGTAGATAACGAAAGTCAGGTGTACTCGGGTTGGAACAACCCAAAACTTTCAGAAAAAGGACTGGTGCAGGCTAAGCTGGTTGGAGATCGATTTCAATCTTCGAACTTTGATTTTGTGTATTCATCTGATTTAACTCGCGCTCAGCAAACAGCTAGAATCGCCTTCCCGGGTGTCCAACACCATAGTGACCCCAGATTGAGAGAAGTGAACTACGGGAAACTGAACGGTGCGATTAGTAGTAAATTTCCTACCAGTGCAGAACTTTGCATTGATATCAGGTTCGAGAATGGTGAAAACTGTTTGGATGTAGAAGCCAAAGTTAAGTCATTTTTAGAAGAGTTAAATGGCTTTTCAAGAAATATAGGCATCGTTTCACATAAGTATCCTCAATTGGCATTCGAGGTCATTTGCAAAGGGCTTTCGTGGAGTGACGCTATTAAGAATGACTGGCGTAGCGTCGGACAATGGCAGCCTGGATGGATTTATTCGTATGACAAAGACATTTGTTGAGCGCATAACTAAGCTTTATAAGCCGTCTGTATTGAACACTTAACTCCCTTTTCCTGAGATTTAAAGCCAATGTTTGAACCCACCAGGTAATAGTGGTTACCGGCCACTCATAATTTTTCGCTGAGCAAGACGCTATGCCCATATAAGAATATAAATGTCCCAGGAGATATAAGATGTCAGTTAAAAACAATTTTAGCAGTATTCAAAATGCGTTAAGTATTCGCTTTGGAGAAAAAATTCCAATTGATGAGGGCTTAGATGGTTTAGATGAGTTGGCAAGTCTTGCTAACCGAAAAGCTCATCGCCAGTATCAAGACCGTGATATAGAGCCAGATTTATTAAAAATGTTG
>CAYTJF010000361.1:0-4029 GCA_964437945.1 uncultured Granulosicoccaceae bacterium | reverse complement strand
CAAGCACATCGCTTCCAAATAGAATCATGACAAGAAAAATACTGGAACAAACGACCGCTAAGAGCTTCAACGATTTAGTGAGAACCTCTTCAGTTTCTTGCATTTCACCTCGATGGTAATGCGCGGCAAATTTTGGCGACACGACCATATTGACAGCGACAAGTATCATAGGTACAAGTAAGGCTATTCGCATGGCAATAGCAAGCAATGCCAGTTCTGATTCCGCTACGTGAACCGAAGAAATAAATTGGGCACCCCACAAGTTTAGCTGTTGCGCTATGATGATCATCCACAGCGGTAGGGCAGTTCTATAAATTTCCCGATAATCCACATTGGCAAGCTGTACATTTTTCCATGCAGTAAACTCTATTCCCTTGATTGCATATAAGAAAAGAGCAACTGCAATTTGCATTAGTAGAGTGGCAAAACAAGCAATGGTAAATAGGACAATAACGTCATTTACAGTGGGTGGTGAAAAAAACCAAACGAATAATGAAAATAACAGGTAATGAAGAGAAGTGTTTGTTAATGCGCCAGTAAAAACAAAGCCGGAAGCATGGAGAGAATGGGCAATGATACCCAATAATGCAAGTACAACACCGGCTGGAAATATCAGCAATAGATAGGTCATGTATTTATAGGTAACTACCCAATCTGCGACATACAAAATGATATAGATCAGCAGGCTTCCAATTATGCAAGCAATTACACTTACCCATACGATTGACAGAAACTCAGGGTAGCTTCGTTCGTTTAAATAAATAGCACACTTTTTTATAACAAAATTATCAAGTCCGAGTGTGAGTAAGTGCGCGAAGAAAATGGCAAAGCCTAAGGCTAAAAAGAAGAGCCCGCTGTCGCTGATGGACAAATTCGATGTGACAGAATAGGCTGCAACCAGCGCACTCGCAGCACCCAATACACGCCCAGAAAAACTGCGGAAGGCAGCTCCTAAAAAACCACCCATAACTTTTTACTTGAAACTCTTGATATTGCGAGAAAGTAGAATAAATGCCTTTGGGTAGTCAACTAGATATCGTTGGATAGTGGACGGCTCTTTAAACATGCGATAAGCAAAACGTAAATTTAGCTTATCGATCCAGGCAGGGTAGTAATGCCCGCCACCCATAGCCGTTTGATGTATAAAACCACCACAGGTATATATTCGTCCTTTGAAACCGGCTTCAATGAGAGCAATAGCAGCTTTTTCCTGTTTTACAGCTCCCATTCCGATAACAATAAAATCATACCCAGAGGTAGCCAGCCTACTGAGGCTCCCTGACAAGTCCTCAGCGCTATCAAAATAACCCGAGCGGCCATCAAGGTTGATTCCTGGATACATGTCAGTGATTGTTGATACAAATATTCTATTTGACGTTTGATCTGAGCCCAATATGAAACCACGCTGCGATCCTGCAGCAGCATTTTCGAAAACCAGATTCGCGACTGAGGTGAAATCAAAACTCTGACGCTCAATTTTTTCTGAATCACGATAAACAAGGTTAAAAAATACTGTTAAAGCTGTGCCATCGAGACAAATTTTATCGAATTTGTCTAAATTCAATTTTGATTCATTAATCACAAGGAAGCTATAAGGATTAAGGAAGGTTACCGCTCTGGCATCTGCAAATTCGGTAGGGTTTGTGCAGATTTTTTCTCGACTTAACACTTTTGCTACCCTCATGATTTACATTATTGAAACAGAAGCTCTAGACATCGCTAGAGATGAAATACTGATTAGAAACTGGATTTATTTAAACTCAATTTAGTAATTCGTATGGAGTGTGTTTTATGACGTATGAACTGTGTCGCGCATATGATTGCTTCAGTAGGCATTTTTGTGAACAAAGCCTACAAACACCGTAAGAAACAGAATTTTGCAATCCAGCCATGGTGACCAGTCTCTAATATATTCCAGGTCATGCTTTACACGCTGCTGCATTTTATACGGTGTGCCGGTTTCTCCACGCCAGCCGTTGACCTGTGCCCAGCCAGTGATGCCAGGTCTGACTTTATGTCTGAGCATGTAACCTTGGATTTCATGCCGCCAAAGCTCGTTGTGAGCCACTGCGTGAGGGCGAGGTCCAACCAGGGACATTGTTCCATTCAGGACGTTGAATAACTGAGGCAATTCGTCTAGTGATGTCTTTCTGATAAACCTGCCAATAGGCGTAATTCTTGAGTCCGTTTTCGTTGCTTGTTTAACTTCCTTATCTGAATGCAGGTACATACTTCTGAACTTAAGCACCTCGATCTCTTTGCCATCAACGCCATAGCGTTTTTGGCGAAACAGCACAGGCCCTGCAGACCCAATTTTTATTAAGCCAGCAACAACTATCATCGGAATGCCCAGGATCAACAATGCCAGTAACGCTAAAAACAGATCGAATACGCGTTTAAACTGATCGGCGGCCAGCGATAGAGAAACTTCCGACACGTTTACGACTTCGGTATTTCCAATCCGTGTTACGTCTCCCTTTAGTAGAATCTGCGTATAGTGATCAGGCACTACACACACATCCACAGAGCTATTGATCAGTGCTTCTGAAATTACCTGGAAAACTTGAGATTGATTTTCTGGTGCTACTATCCAAACTTGTTCTATCGCTGCTCCACATTGGCGCTGATTTTCAATATAACAACACAACTGTTTGGTTGAATCTTGTAGGGCGTCTAAATATCCATGGGACTCTGACGATAGCCTGGAAAGATTGAAAACACTCGAAATATTTAACTGTGAATTTGACAGTTTCCCGAGATCATCCAGTATCGGGACTATGCCCTTTTCATCTCCTATAACAACGATGTTTCTACCGTGCGCTTTATGTCTTGTCATGAATCCCAGGCTGCCCAGAATTCTAATGCTGGCAAACGAAACCAAGGACAAAACCATAGATAAAGTAATCCAAACTCGTGAGACCTCTGCACCCGTTTTTGATAGAAAGGCATACAAGCCAACGGCTGCGAAAGCGAATATCCAGCAAACCGCCAGGTTTGTGAGCTCTACATTAAGGCGTCGTAGCCTTTTACTGTTGTACATGCCACCAACATAAAGAGACAACGACGTCAGAACCAGGGCGCTAAATAGGACTACGCTTCTATGGGATGATAAGTTCAAGCTTCCCAGGTACATGTAATGCACCGCGGCAAAGCATAGTATAGTCAGGATTAAATCTACTACCGCATGACTTCGCGGCAAGTCAGGCTCATGCCTGAATTGAAACCTGCCAAACATCGATTGGAAGCCATTATCATTTGCAGTCTTGCTTTGCTGATCGACGCGTATGTTGTTAACAATCGAGTCTCGACTACTCTTGTCGTTAGACTGGCCGACTGCCGTGTCTGCACGGTCAAAATCAGCCGAAGCTAAATGTCTACTGGGCCCTATTTCCGCACTGTATACATTAACCTGTAAATCCTTCACTTTTACTGCAACCTGTAAATCCTTCACTTTTACTGCCACCTCTGTCTTGAATGTCACTGTAACGTGTGGTTGTTCGTATTATTTGCCGCACACAAAGGAAATTGACAACGTGCTCAAGTCGTCGGTCATTGTTGTAACTACGGCGCTGGTATCGTGGTTATTTTGTATTAATACTTTCACTTGAATTAAGAACTATATCACTTTACACACTAGTTGTTATGTGGCTATATATAACTTTGTTAAGTATCACTCGTAATTGATATAGATTGATTTATCCATATCTGCCGTTAACCTCATGTGAGCAAAATTCTGTGTCAATAATGCTCGAAAACTAATAAGATCAACTGTTTAATATATTGTACAAACGCACCTGATATTCGATGTAGTTGGCAAAGAATGATGGTTCGAAAAGTCATTGATATAGCAATGGCGATCAAGGATGAGTGAAGCTCTGTATTTGTTAATTCTAGTCACAACTTTTACCCACACGCCATCAGTGAATTTTGTGTGACGTTCTTCTATTTGTTAAAAACAGCAAACTATGGAAACTTTAAAAATAGATTCAACAAATAACGCTGATATTAACGCTGATATTAACGCTGATG
>CAYTJF010000360.1:0-4037 GCA_964437945.1 uncultured Granulosicoccaceae bacterium | reverse complement strand
TATGGCAGAACGCTTCATAACAGGTTTCTGCGTGACTACGCTGAAAAACTATGGGGCACGACCTGCGATCAGATTGATGCCCGATTTCCGCAGTTTCTTTTTCAATCTGCAGACAGCTCAAAAGGTGGGCGGCAGATATTTCTCTACCCACGCGAGGGAAACAGTTCGGTATGGAAGCGATTAGGCGAACGGCTCATCGAGAGCGGCGTAAAGATTCATCGCAAGACTCCCGTAAGCAAACTGGATATCAGTGACAATAAAATCACGGGGCTGATCGCTTGTGGCAAACAGCTCGATTTTGATCACATAATTTCAACAATGCCGATGGGCTTATTGGCGCGCCTCGCAGTGTCTGATGAACCCGGTGTTTTGGAAGCAGCGTCAACACTGCGGGCTCGCAGTACCGTGCTTGTGTACCTGCGTGCAAAAGATAATAACCAGAGTTCTTTTAATTGGCTGTCGGTCTACCCGGCAGACTACCAGGTAGGACGAATAACCGACTTCGGGAGATGGCTGGATAACAGTGACGGTACAACCGTTTACTGCCTTGAATTCTGGTGTGATCGGGAAGACGAATTTTGGAATCGCAGTGATACATCTTTGGCTGAATTAGCGTGTAGCGAGCTTAACAAGACGGATTTGGTCGGCACAGTCGTGGCTCTGGATAGTCATGTCGAAAGAGTACCAGGCACTCACCCTGTCTTTTCAGTGGGATCTCAAGCCGCTATCGACACCATCAAGGACGCTTTAAATGAAATTGACGGACTATCGACTGTTGGGCGCCACGGTGCACATGGCGTACTGGGTATGGGTGAATCGATGGTATCGGCCTGTGTCGCTGCGGATCATGTCATAGCCGGGATCTACGAAAATGGAGGGGACGGAGGTATTTCATAAGGCAATAAATTCCTGCGTCATCTTTTTCTGCGAGTTACTGCGGTGGGAACTGTTCTACCAACCATTCGATCGCAATATCGAATTCACTCCGGGCGACATCGGCATGGGTTGCACCAGGAATCAGTTCGTAAGTCACTTCGGTCCCGAGCGAGCGTTGTAAATTAACAAAATCTGTTGTCGCGGCTGCCGGGATTTGAGTATCCGAGTCGCCTTGTACTACCAAAAGTGGGGCTGACTGCGACTCATCATTAAGGGATTGTTCCTCTAATAAACTGACTAAAGACGGCTCTGTAAACCAGTCTCGTCTTAACCCGCCAAATTCTGACAAGGTCCCACCGGTAGTCACGTGGACAGTCAGTGCGTCATTAACCGCATCAAAGAACTCACCACAAACCACTTCATCAACCGCTATGTTCAGCAGGTTGCCTACGTCATCACCGAAAATGATGGCTGGATCAACAGTTTGATCAAGAAACGGAAGCGCGTTAGCGACAAAGCCGCCGTTTACATTGAGGAAAAAGACCCTTTCTGCTGCCGTTTGCAGTTGCCCTTGCGCTAACTCCAGGTCGACGGCTTCAAACGCACGCATGCTCAGAGGGACGAGATCAGTCCCCGGGGCCAGTGCAACGACGGCCTGTAACGCAAAGGCTGGGTCCTGTTCTGCTCGCGCCGTTGATAAGGCGACGTGACCGCCTAGCGAATGACCCACCAGTGCCCATTCGGTTGAAAGCTCGATGCCATCGACTTCATGAGCCGCAGGTATCGCGTCCAAAATTGAGTTAGCGTGACTTTCGCGCACGTAATAGGGCTGAATAGTGGGCGTGCCGAACCCTTCATAGTCAGGTGCCAATACGGCATAACCTTCAGCTAACAATGAATCGATTACAACGCCGTTGCCGAAATTCGCGAATGACAGACTGGGTGTGCAGGGGTTGGCAATGCCAGTTGTGCCGTGCGCCCAGACCACCAGTGGGTAACCTCCAGCAGGTGTCGGGCTAGAGGGTGTGAATAATTGCGCTCGTGCCGTGGTCAGACCGCCGCCCACGGCTGTCATATTGAAGTCAATCAATACTGCGCTGGATGCTTCATTCAAACTTGCTGGTACGGCAATCAGGTTTGAATCAAGGAGTGTGCTGTCAGCATCCAGCTCTACAGTACTCCCCCCTTCTGTCTCGCTTGTTTCACCAGGCTCAGTGGGATCAGAATCAACACCACCAGAAGACGAAGTACATGCGTGTAATGGCCCAAGCAATAGAAAAGCAAGAAATATTCTTGATAAAAAACGGTTATGTGGCCCAACCATTTTTGAATGTTGCATAGCTGTTCTTCTCTATTATCAGGCTGCTTGTCGTCTGCAATCGCGACTTAATCGGTTAATGCTATGTCCGGGCTTATTCTCTTCATTGATATTACATACTTCAAATAACAAACTGATTTTCATTGGTATAAAACCATTGTTTCAGAAAGATCATAGGCGGACTACCCTGTAAGACGATTATTACCTTGATCTGGTATATACACCGCCAACTTATACCTATTGTAATCGCCCGGAATACAAACAAGGGATGGGGAATATTCGGTTTCGTACAATTCCTCCACCCCATAATTTCCTATTGGATGATTATCTGTTCGCAATAGTTAGCCCTTCATGCGCTATTTCGACTTCATCCATAGCAACATGATTGCCTTCGGCATCAAGATCAGTACCAGCAATTTTGACAGGAAAGGCATTTGCAAGCGTCCTCACCACGGTTGGAGAACCGCTCTCGTCCGACAGACTGACTGTGACCGTTGCAAAACGCTGGTGTTAGCTGAACTTGCCGATGAGCAATTACTATGCACCTCTTTTCACAATCTGTATTTTAGGACAATAATGAGGCCATGCTTGACAGCTCCTTTTAAATGGAATGCAGGTCGATAGGAAATTAGTTGTTCTTCTCGATGTTAGAGACAGCGAGTTTACTCCAAGGTCGAACTATTTAAACAAGGGGATTTTTCACAGAGCATTAGCACGCAGATAGACTGCACTAATGCTTACGGCTGTACTGAAGTAGAGCGAAGTAGTAATTCCGGGTAGCGTTGCATACACAGTGCTATAGCGATCAGCCCGGTTGATGCCATTATCAGCAAGGCCAGCGAAGGTCCAAATAGATCAGCCAGTAAACCGGTAGTCAGCACACCTGCTGGTGCGGCCCCTATACACATCACCAGTACGCCCATAACGCGCATTCGATGTTGTGGTTCACTTTCATGGAGTAGTGTTGTACTTTGCATGGCACCGAAGCAACCCATGCCAAGGCCGGCGATAAACAGTGCAGCACAACTTAACGAAAACCATCGAGATAGTGCAAATACCACCAGCAGGCTTAGAAATGTGAGCCCTCCCATAACGCAACTGCGTGCATAGGGCAGATTGCGTGTGGTCGTTGTTAGCAAGATGGCAGCTACTATCGCACCAGCCCCTTCCATCGATTGTAATACACCAATTTTAAAGGGCTTAAGGTTCAGCAGTTCGTGACCAACCACCGGGATCATGGTGGCATATGAAAAACCAAAAAAGTTGGCAATAATCGTAATGATCAATATACCACGCAGAATTCGTCTGGTTCGGATATAGCGTATTCCCTGGATTAACAGTCTGGTAAACCCCTCCCCCTTTTTAGCAACGGTAGCCGGGTTTGCAGTCAGTAACAACGTTAGTAAAACGGCGCTGGCATAGCCACTAACAGAAAACAAGTAAGTACCGTTCAGGCCGAGTGTCGCATAAACCGCACCACCGGCTAGCGGCCCCAACAGTCGTGTGCCATTGATGGTTAACTGATCCAGACTCATGGCTTGTCTTAATAGATCACTGCCGGCCAAATCCCCAAGTAGTGTACGTCTCACCGGGTGCTCCAGCGTCCAGACGCTACCGTTAATGATCGCACCGCAGGCAATAACCCCGAGGCTCAGCAAGCCAGTGTTGGCAAGTAACAGCATGACTACAGAATTGATCGTTGCCAGCGTCATACCCAGCAAAAGTATGTGCTTGCGCCTGTAGCGTGAAGCCAGTGTGCCGGCAGCGGCCCCGAACACCACACCTGGCAATGTCCGTGCAAACAGCATCAGTGCAACGGTAAATGCCGAACCGGTTATCTCAA
>CAYTJF010000359.1:0-4090 GCA_964437945.1 uncultured Granulosicoccaceae bacterium | reverse complement strand
AGCGGTAACATATGCACGGATGCGGAAACATGAACATTATTGGTCGGTGCAGGGATGGCATATTCAGTGTCAAATTCACCGGCAATCGCAGCATCGAATATTGCACGCAATTCTTGCTTAGCTGCTTCGTCACCAGATTGCCAGCGTTTTAACAGGTGCAGACCAGCCGGGAACTTAAAATAGTTATTCATAGCACCATAACTTGACGTACTGCAGAACCTTCTGTCATGCGGTCGAACCCTTCGTTAAGCTCGTGGAGGCCGATTTGATGACTGGTTAACCGGTCTATAGGTAATTTGCCTTGGCGGAACATATCCATATAGCGAGGAATATCGCGGTTCGGCACGCAACTGCCCATATAGCTTCCTTTAAGGACGCGCTCCTCTGCGGCTAAACAAAGATGAGGCAACGTGATAGCTGCATCTGGCCCGGGCATACCAGCAGCGATTGTGCTACCACCACGTCGCGTGATTTTGAATGCCATATCCAATGCTTGAGCAGCTCCGGCTGTTTCGATTGCAATGTGAGTGCCTCCATTGGTTGCCTGGCGAATATCATCTGCGCACGTGCTGGAAGTTGCATTGAATGTCATATGCGCTCCGAGCTCGTGAGCCAGCTGTAGCTTTGTATCATTTACATCGACGGCAACTACCGATCCGGCACCAGACATGATTGTGGCAAGCAGGGCGCTAAAGCCAACGCCACCTAGTCCAACGATTGCCACTGACTCGCCAGGTCTGATTTTAGCTGTGTTTATCACTGAACCAACGCCCGTCGCTACGGCACAGCCAAACAATGCGGCCTGCTCAAATGGAATGGACTTATCAATTTTTATAACCGCATTCTGAGACACAACAGCGTAGTCGGCAAATGCTGCAACACCCGAGTGGTGAAACAGTTTTTCGCCACTTTTATGTAAACGTCTGGTTCCACCAAACAACGTACCTTCGGCATTGGCTTTGGTTGCTGGAATGCATAATGCGGGTCGACCTTCGCGGCACATTTCACAATGCCCACAACTGGGTACGTACGAAGGCACTATGTGATCACCGACTTCTATATCATTAACACCAGGACCTATCTCCACGACAATGCCTGCTGCTTCATGACCCAGTACGATCGGCACCGGCTTTGCTCGCTCGCCGTTTATTGCGACCAGGTCGGAATGACATAACCCGGCCGCTTTAATTTTTATCAGTACTTCATTGTTCCCCGGTGCATCGAGCTCGACATCTTCAATTTCGAGCGGGCGAGTGTCGGTGTAAGGGAAGCCTTTGCCGATTTCACGCAGTACTGCGGCTCTGATTTTCATTTTGATAGCATCATATTTGTTATCGATGCGGTGGTTAGCCAGATTGCGACATTGCTTCGCCTATCGATGCCTCTAATATGTCCATGCCCTCGACGACGACTTCACTTGATGTGGATAATGGAACCAGAACTCGAATCACATTTCGTGTTGGTCCGGCAGTCACCAGTATCAATCCTTTGGATAGCGCGATTTGGACAATCTTCGCAGTAAGATCACCCGCGGGCTCTCGGCTCTGTCGATCGCTGACAATTTCGATCGCATTCATACAGCCCAAAGCACGAACGTCGCCTATACAGCTACATTCTGTCTTGTCTGCCATTGCTCGGAATCGAGCATCAATTTGTTGACCCAGTTTTAGTCCTTTTTCGAGCAGATTCTCTTCTTCAATGACATCAATAATGCTAAGTGCCGCCGCGCAGGCGACAGGGTTGCCACCGAAGGTTCCTCCCAATGCGCCTGGAGGTACGCTGTCGATTATTTCGGCACCTCCTACGATGCCTGAAAGCGGTAGCCCGCCACCCATGCTCTTACCGATGCAGGTCAGATCAGGGGCAACACCAAAATGTTCCATGGCAAACATTGTTCCACTACGTCCAAAACCTGTCTGGATTTCGTCCGCTACCATCACGATTCCATGCTGATCACATAAATCGCGAAGGTATCTGATGAAATCGGGTTCAGCGATGTTGTAACCGCCTTCGCCTTGAATCGGCTCAAAGAAAACCGCGGCAATTTGTTCGGGCTCAACATCGCTGCGAAACAACGTGTCAAACGCTCGTTTCGTATCGTCGAGTGAAACACCATGATAGGAATCTGGAAAAGGCATCCGGTAGATTTCAGTCGGAAATGGCCTAAACCCAACTTTAAAAGGATCCATGCGAGCGCTTAGCCCCATCCCCATATAAGAGCGACCATGATAGCCGTTTGAAAAGGTAATCAAGGCGGGTCGCTGAGTGTAGTATCGAGCAATCTTCACCGCGTTCTCCACCGCCTCGCCACCAGCGGATAGAAACAGTGATTTCTTTTTGAAATCCCCGGGCGCTAAGCTGTTTAAACGCTCAGCTAATTGGATATAACTTTCATAAGGGCTGATTTGAAAGCAAGTATGTGTAAATGAGCCGATCTGGTCTTGCATTGCTGCAACAACCTTGGGGTGGCCATGGCCTACATTTTGGCATCCAATTCCTCCGCAGAAATCAATAAATCGGTTGCCTTCGATATCCCAAATCTCGCCACCTTCGGCGCGACTGGCAACGAATGTTGATGAATAAGCGATCGCTCGTGCTACGCTTTCATCGCGTCGTTGATAAACTTCGGAATTGGTGGCCACAATTTCTCCTGAATCTACTCTGGTAATACTCAGAGCCGAGTAGCATGCTCGGCCCTGAGTTACCTATTCGCAATTGCTTACTACTTAGGCATTAGAGAGTTAACTTCTTCAACCAACTCTTCCTGGAGATCCTGCATATCATCGGCGTCACCGGTAACAATGGATTCGAGCGCATCGTAGATAACCTGCGTGATAGCTAAGCTGTTATCACCCGGATAAGCAATCCACTCGCGCAGCAGGCCTGCCTGACGAACAGCGGTGTGTTTGTTCGGGTTCGCCTCATAGAACTCGCCGAGCATTTCGTTTGCTGCTTTATTTGGCGGCATGTATCCCGTTGTCTCTGCAACGACGGCAGCACCTTTTCCAGAGGTGGCGAATTTCAGGAATTTCCAGGCTGCATCAACTACTGCCGGGTCGTCGGAGTTGGATACAAGCATGGCGGAATTACCACCCGCTGGTAGCCCTTTAGGTTGCTCACCCATGCCAGGATATTCACTGGTTTGAAGTTCGAAATCGCCTTTTGCGCGTTCGATTGCACCTACAGCAGACGTTGACCAGAAGTGCATGGCAACTTCTCCGGCTGCGAAAGGCTTGCCAGCATCTCCAATCGGCAGGTTCAGCATCTTGCATTCGCGGAATAGCTTTTTCATCGTCTCAAGTGAATTGAGTCCGGCTTCACCATCGAAGTTAACTTTGCCATCTTTAATCATTGGCTCACCCTGACTCCACATCAGTGCCTGGAAAAACCAGTTTCCGGTGATATTCCAACCCCAGAACAGAGGATTTTTGACGCCGGATTCGCGCAATGCGCCACACGCACTGATGACTTCGTCCCACGTTGTCGGAATTTCGCTGACACCGGCTTTTTCCAGCAAATCCATGTTGTAGTAACCGACGGGTAAAGACACCGAAAAAGGTAAGCCGTAAACCTCATCATTAAAGGTGCCCAAATCAAGCATTGCCTGGTGATAACCATCTTTAGCAAAATCCGCTTCCGCTTCAATAAATGGTTCGAGCGATTTGGCGATGTTTTTGTCGACCAGCCCAGCTTGTCGGTTTAATCCCTGAAAACTGACATCAGGTAATTTGTCAGCAACGGCTTCCCGCAAAACAGTATTGGTAGCATCCTCATAGTCGTCGTAGGTAGCGCGGAATTTGACTTCGATATCCGGGTGCGCCTCGTTGAATAATGGCATCATACGTTCGAAAGTGACATCGAACAGGGCCGAATACGGATAGCCTACTTCTATGGTGACGTTATCGGCCTGGGCAACAGGTGCAGCCACGGTCAGCGTTCCTGCCAAAAGTGCAGTTACTAATTTTAATTGTTTCATTAATCACTCCTCTGTGGTTTTCGTTTACACATCGATTAACTTATTTTTTAGATTTACTTTCTATCGCCAGAATCACTATAGCTAATTTCAACAACAAGGTAAGGAAACGCAACG
>CAYTJF010000358.1:0-4131 GCA_964437945.1 uncultured Granulosicoccaceae bacterium | reverse complement strand
TGTCACTGCCACAATCGCGCCCGAATTCACAACAGAAAATTATAAAAATGTATTGTTTGATCCGAATAATCGTGAGGGCATGGCTAAGGCCTTTATCAATACATTAACGGTGACTATCCCAGCGACCATTATTCCAATACTCATAGCGGCGTTCGCCGCATATGCCTTGGCCTGGATGGATTTTCCTGGTCGAGCATTGCTCATTGCACTCGTAGTAGGTTTGCTTGTGGTGCCGCTGCAGCTTGCACTTATTCCATTATTGAAGTTTCACAATCAGATCGGTATTGGAAAAGGTTACATTGGCACCTGGATGGCGCATACCGGGTTTGGATTGCCATTAGCAATTTATTTACTCCGAAACTATATGGTAGGACTTCCCAAAGACATCATTGAAAACGCCCGAGTCGATGGTGCTACCGAGTTCCAGATATTTACTAAAATAATATTACCGTTGAGTTTTCCGGCTCTTGCGTCGTTCGCCATTTTTCAGTTTCTATGGACATGGAACGACCTACTCGTATCGCTGGTATTCTTAATTGATTCGACCGGAGAAACCACAGTGATGACCAAGCGCATTGTTGAGCTTCTGGGAACACGTGGTGGTAATTGGGAAATTCTGGCAACCTCAGCGTTTGTTTCTATTGCTGTACCATTAGTGGTTTTTTTCGCCATGCAAAAATACCTTGTGCGTGGCTTATTGGCAGGTTCCGTTAAATAATGATAAACAATTCTTCAGTGGCTGTTGCAAATCCAACCAACGATTCGGATAAAGACTGGTGGCGTGGCGCTATTATCTACCAAATTTATCCACGTAGTTATCAAGACAGCAGCGGTGATGGTATTGGTGACCTGCCCGGCATTGTTAAACGTCTACCTTACATAGCATCATTGGGCGTAGATGCTATCTGGATATCGCCATTTTTCAAATCACCAATGAAAGACTTTGGATACGATGTCAGCGACTACTGTGACGTGGACCCTATGTTCGGTACTTTGGCAGATTTTGATGAGCTTGTAACAACCGCTCATGGATTAGGTCTTAAAGTCATGATCGACCAAGTGCTAAGCCACACGGCAGACAATCATGAGTGGTTTGTTGAAAGTCGAGCGTCTCGAGATAATGCAAAGTCAGATTGGTATGTTTGGAGCGACCCAAAACCAGATGGTACACCACCTAACAATTGGCTTTCGATATTTGGCGGCTCGGCGTGGCAATGGGACTCTCGTCGGGAACAATATTATTTGCATAATTTTCTGACCAGTCAGCCAGATTTGAATTTTCACAATAACGATGTACAAGATGCACTTTTGGATGTTTGTCGTTTCTGGCTAGACAGAGGTGTTGACGGATTTCGTCTGGATACCATCAATTTCTATTTCGCTGATAAAAAGTTGCGAGATAATCCCGCTTTGACGGTCGAAGAACGTAATGGCTCAATTGCGCCAAGTGTGAACCCATACAATCATCAACGACACGTGTACTCTAAAAATCAACCAGAGAATATTGCATTTTTAGAGCGGTTCCGAGCTTTATTGGATGAATACCCGGCAGCGACATCAGTTGGCGAGGTCGGAGATGCACAACTGGGGCTGGAGCTTATGGGCGAGTACACAAAAGGCACCAAACGTGTGCATATGTGTTACTCGTTTGAATTTTTATCTGCTGAAAAACTCGATGCCAATCGACTAACCGATATTTTCTCTCGTCTGTCAGAGGTGGGACAGGATGGTTGGGCGTGTTGGGCGCTAACCAATCATGACATACAGCGGCATACAACACGTTGGTCGCTCGATGAGCAAGGTCGGCGCGCGTACGCTTTGTTGATGATGTGCCTGCGAGGTTCGCTGTGTTTGTATCAGGGTGAGGAGCTGGGCTTGCCAGAGGCTGATATCAAATTCGAGGATCTTCAAGATCCATATGGTGTGGAGTTCTGGCCCGAATATAAAGGTCGCGATGGTTGCCGTACACCGATGGTTTGGGAAGCTGAGAGAAAAAACGGTGGGTTCTCAGATACCAAACCATGGCTTCCGGTCTCAGATAACCACATAGCTTTAAGCGTCGATGCACAAGAAAAACAAAACGATTCCTTACTTCACTATTACCGCAAAGCGATCGAGTTTCGACAACAAAATACGGTGCTGGTTAAAGGTTCACAAACCAATCCGGTTGTTAATGGTTCGGTGGTAAGTTTTCTGCGTGAACACGACGGGCAGCATATGTTTTGCGCGTTTAATTTGGGCGATGTTGAGGCAAAAGTGGAAATTCCCAATGGGCAATGGCAATTGCTAGGCAAAGACCTGGGTGCTTGTAACACTGTAAAAGAGAACGAGGCTGTACTGAGCGCTAACCAGGCTTTAATAGCCACACAAATTTAAGTAACACAAGATTAATTGAGTGCTACTCAAGAGGGGGCTTGATGGCAAATTTAAAATTGACAGGTATAGAAAAAACCTATGCTGGTGCCATCAATGTGCTTAATGATATTAATCTGGATATCAAAACCGGGGAGCTGATTGTTTTCGTAGGTCCATCGGGTTGTGGCAAATCAACCCTGCTTAGAATGATTGCGGGCCTCGAGCGCATCACAGGTGGTGAATTAACTATTGATGGTGTTCGAGTGAACGATATGCCGCCGGCCCAGCGCGGCATTGCTATGGTTTTCCAATCCTATGCGCTGTATCCGCACATGACCGTCCGGGAAAATATGTCTTTTGCATTGAAGATCGCAAAGAAATCCAATAGCGATATCAAACAGGCGGTTGAGTCGGCGGCTGAGACACTGCAGCTCACAGAGTATTTGGATAGATTACCAAAAGCATTATCGGGTGGTCAGCGCCAACGAGTCGCTATTGGACGCTCAATAGTTCGTGACCCGAAAGTCTATTTATTTGATGAGCCATTGTCTAACCTCGATGCCGCACTACGCGTAGCAACGCGCATTGAAATTGCTCAGCTTAAAGAAAGTATGCCCGATTCAACCATGGTCTATGTCACACACGATCAAGTAGAGGCTATGACCCTGGCTTCACGCATTGTTGTATTGGCTAACCGCGGTATCGCGCAGGTTGGTACTCCGCTTGAGTTGTATGAACAACCACAGAATGAATTTGTAGCACAATTTATCGGGTCGCCGGCAATGAACTTACTGCCTGGAAAAATTGTTGAATCCGGTGAAAACACTTTAGTGACGGTTAATGATGGCCGTGGTGTTATTCAGACCAGAATTACGACAACAGATGCACAAGCAGGAATGTCAGTAAATGTCGGCATTCGACCGGAACATTTGGAAATGACACAAGACTCTAGTTACGCACTCGAAGGGAGGGTCAATATTGCTGAAGCCTTAGGAGAGGTAACCCAAATGTATCTTGATAAGCAGTCCAAAAACGCGCCAGCTATTGCAAAATTGTCAGGCATTCATCGCGATGTCAGAGGCACGGTGGTTCGTATGGGTGCAAAACCCGAAAACGTACATTTATTTGCCAAAGAACAGTCGTTATTGCATCAATAGTGCTTAATAAATATCCCAATTCGCTAAAATATCAATTCTTATTTAACGCAACCACGGGCAAACTGCTGCCATATCACCGACCGCACCGGAGATACATTAACGGGCTTGTATCAGCGCGATAACACACAGTTTAAGTGTTTGCAGAAGAGGTTTGAGTTCGCTTTGAGGATTTTCGAGGTTTAGTCGCGTACTTTATATTGACAATAGTGCTGACTATAAACTGCGCACTGACTTCGCGTCGGTATCCGAAATTTTTAACTGCTCTTTACTTGTGATGTTTTTATTCCGCTACTCGAGCATAGTGGTTGTAGTATAATTCATGGCCATTGCCCTCGGTTAACAACTCGAGACCATAAGAATCCCATGGACCACACGCTGCTGTAGATCCCTACATCTCGTAGTCTTTAGTTTAAAATTGAAAATACATGAGCAAGAAGAAACGATCCACCAAAAATAAACTATCTGCGAATAAGAAGAGATATGTAAAAAAGAAGGCCAAAAAGAAGCAGTCTGCCAAGAAAAAAGCGTCTTCGAAAAAGAAGGCCAGCAAAAAGCAGCTTGCCAAGAAAAAGGCGTCTTTGAAAAAGAAGACCAGCAAAAAGCCGCCTGCCAAGAAAAA
>CAYTJF010000357.1:0-4134 GCA_964437945.1 uncultured Granulosicoccaceae bacterium | reverse complement strand
TCAAGTGGATGGACCACTAGTGGCCTATTTATCCAATCGCAGCTACGCAATTCTTATCAATAGAACAACTATTCATTGCGAATCGACGCCTGCGTTCGAATACATATGCCTGCCAGTATGCCAGCGCTGTTCAAGCACGCTGTGCGAATACGCTGTAAAAGCACGCTGCATAAACGCGCTGAATTATTCAGAGATTCCTTAACTAACTGCAGCCGTTGTCCGCCCAGTTTTTCAATGCAAGTTTTAAATAACCATCAAACGGATGTTGAATTCGCGTGAGATTACTCTCATCACTACTGCTGTAATATTCTCCTTGCGCACACAAGCTATCACGCGTCCAAATGTGGCATTCACTGCAATCTTTATCTTTCCATAATTTATCATCCATGCCATTGAATGGAGGAAACGGGGAGGCTGCTTCGACAATTTGAGAAAAAGTACGAGGGTTATCTGACTGCGGGTCATTGGGTAATGGTTTATCAAAGTAAACCGCTGGCAATGTTTCATTTTGAGTTTGGACAGGCTCTTCGGGAGTCGATGGCTCCGTTGTCAAATTTGCAGTTGAGTTCGCTTCTGGTGTATCAGATGCGGCACCGATTGTCGGTGTGCCGTCTGCGTTTGCCACTGCCTGTTGATCAGTCGTTTCAGAAGAATCAGCATCGGCGACATTGTTACTCGATGCAAAGTCTGGGCTGTTGGTTTGCCAATACATAACACCAACTGCAAGAGCAATAAAAGCTAACAATAACAAACCTAGCCATAGTGACTTGCCACCGTTATCATTATTTTCTTGTTGCTCTGCCAAAATACCGGCTCTTTGTAATTTCTCTTCCTCTGTTAATGTAGTGCCAAGTGCAATGTCGAGTTCGTCGTGCGGTTCATCTGTTGCAACGCCCATTGGTTCAGCTTCGGGTTGTTGTGCTTCAGATTGCTCTAATTCAGGCAAGTCCAGTTCAGGCAAGTCCAGTTCAGGCAGGTCTAATTCAGGTATCTCCATTATGTCATTGTGGTGGCTAGTTTCAGATACCGGAGCAGCGGTTTGAAGTTCGCGAGACGTTATTATCGGTTGGTCACGTGAGTCACCGGTTGATAAATCTGAGCCGTCTGCAAACTGTTGACGATAAGCCTTGAGGTCGCCCTGGAAAAGCAATTCCCAATGGTCCAGACTTTGTGGACGATTTTCTGGTTTCAAAATCAACCCTTCGTGCAATGCGCTGAGAAATATCTGGTTATATGTCGGATGTGATTCTGCTGATAGCTCCTGAACCGTGTCTGGCTGAGATCGTAAAAGATGGTCGGAGCGACTCAGTGCCTCATCCGGTTTTGTACCCATGACACCTTGATACATGATGGCGGCAAGTGAATATATGTCTGTCCATGGACCTTGCTCGCCGTAAATTTCACTGAATTGCTCTAATGGCATGTAGTCCTGGTTTACCAGTGCTGTGGATTCCATGGGTTGATGTAATGAGGTTTGTCGAGCGGAACCAAAATCCAACAGAACAGGTGAGCCGTTTTCTCTGATCCTTATGTTAGTCGGCTTGATGCTTCGGTGCGCGAAGCCAAGCTCGTGAAATTGTTGTAAACCATTGAAAATAGGGAAAAAAATCTGAGTCTGATGATTTTGCTCTAAGGTTCCGCATTGTTGAATAATGGAGTCCAGGCTGACGCCATTTTCACACTCCATTGCCATGTATGCAGTGTTGTTAGTTTCAATTACGTTCAGAACTTTGATGATATTGTCGTGACGGAACTGTTCCAGTATTCTGGCAACTTTTAAAAAACCGGAGAGCCCCTGCAGATATCGTTTTTCGTGAGCTGCAGAAATGGGTTGAACGCTGTACTTGACATGACGAACGGCATAAGAGGTTGGCAGGTATTCTCTGATCGCTACTTCGCGACCGAGCTTTCCGTCATACGCTCGATAAGTTATCCCCAATCCACTCATACCCAATACTTCGCGGATGTTGTACCAATCAATCTGGGAACCCGCACCTAAAGGGCGTGGTGACATTCGACTTGTTTTGTCATCCACTTCACTTTCCTCTTAATTCCATTTGTTGCATTGTGGCCGTATTTTTATAGTTATGGGTGGCTCTGTGCACGAGAGTGATTAGATTAACTTGAGTGTAATCGACACAAAGTGTAACAGAAGCTGAGTTAATCCTAAATCATGGGAATTACGTATGTTAATGTCTTAACTAACAGGTTAATGGCCCTCCGAATCTTTCGCTGTTATACTAGCGCTGAGAAAAACAAGGAATTGAACAGCCGAGCTCGATAGCATCAACACTGCTGTCTACCATGTTCACAGTAGTCTGAGAGATTTCCAATATGAATGCATTCAGCGAAAGTAAAACCGCGAAGTCAATTTTTACAGTTTCAGTGCTGACCCTGTTGATGTTCTTATGTTACGTGACCTGGGCTGCCGACAATGGTGCGAAAAATCCATTTGAGAATGGGTGGAAGCTCGATTCTGCTGCGTCTAGCCTGAACTTCCAAACAGTGAGTCAAGGCGTGGATGATGATGGTTCGAAAACTGGTGTCTCAATCCTTGAGAACAACAGCTTCGATTCATTCGAAGGTTCAGTCGATGAGAGCGGTTCAGCATCTCTGCGCGTGCAGCTGGACTCTGTTGTCACCGACGATGATTTGCGTAATGTGCGCCTGCGGTTTTTGTTATTTGAGACATACAAGTTTGCAGAGGCGGTCGTATCAACGAAAATTGATCCGGACGCGCTGTCAGATTTGTCCGAGAAAGATAGCATTGAATTACCATTAGAGTTCGAATTGGATTTGCATGGTGTTAAGCAATCATTTCAGATGGACACCACGGTAACGACGATGCCTGATGGACAGGTATCCGTTGCTTCTGTAGAGCCAGTTACTATCGATACGTCGCTGTTTGATCTTGATTCGGGAGTGAAGAAGTTGGAAGACTCCTCGAGTCTGGCGGTGGTTCCCATGGGAGCAGTTTCCTTTGACCTTATCTTCGACACGCAAGGGGGGGCTGGCTCAGGCACAGAAACAGAAGATCAACAGACCGAAGGTGAACAAGCGGAAGTAGAACTGGCCGAAGGTGAGAAGGTAGAAGGTAAAGACGAAGCTGAAATGGCCGAAGGTGAGAAGGTAGAAGATAAAGACGAAGCTGAAATGGCCGAGGGTGAGAAGGTAGAAGGTAAAGACGAAGCTGAAATGGCCGAAGGTGAGAAGGTCGAAGGTACAGACGATGCTGAAATGGCCGAAGGTGAGAAGGTCGAAGGTAAAGACGATGCTGAAATGGCCGAAGGTGAGAAGGTCGAAGACAAAGAGGAAGCTGATCAGGCCGACGCTTCTGTGTCAAACAAGACATCTGATGAGGTCGTTGCAAAAGCAGATACCGCTGTTGTTCCCGTCGCCGTGCCGGTTGAGATTCCCACTTCTGCTGAGCCGTCAGCGGTTGAACCGGATTGGGCGGATGAAGCCACTTACACATCGCCCTATGCAGCACCAGAGTCAGACACGGAGGCAGACAAGCAGCTATCAGAAAAACAATGTGCGGAACGTTTTGAGGACTTTTCCAAATCAGGTGGTATTTATTTTAAATCTGCTAGCGCCAGCCTGGATCCAAAAAGTGTTGACGTACTAAGCGCTATTGTTGAAGTTGCTAACCGCTGCTCTAAGTTCAAATTGACTGTTGCCGGGCATACCGATTCAACTGGAAGCCGTAAAAGTAATCAGCGATTATCCGAACAGCGGGCATTAAGTGTGTCGGAATATTTGATTAACAATAACGTTGATCGGCAAAGGTTGTCGGCGGTGGGCTTTGGGGAGACAAAACCATTGGTTCCAAACGATACACGGAGTAACCGTGAACGGAATCGGCGTATTGAGTTCACTGTTGCCAACTGATAGTTGATCATCAGTTTCCAGCTAATCGCGGTTGGGAACTGATCGACCTTAGAGGATAAACACCGCGATCTGGTTGTTACTCGATAGGAAGTGTATTCGCTTTTAATACAAGCTAATCTTTTTTGGGCACCCATTCAGGGACTCTGCACAATCGACTCTTTTCAGTAGTGCGAATTTAGCTCGGGTACAGCCTTGTCTTCTGTGAACACCATTGTTCGTTTCATGGCTTAAGCAGGCACTTCA
>CAYTJF010000356.1:0-4139 GCA_964437945.1 uncultured Granulosicoccaceae bacterium | reverse complement strand
AGGGAACAGTGGTTCTATCTGTATGAAGCGGCGAATGAACATGAGGTGCCTTAGTACCAGTTCAAATGCCCAATTACTTATAAAAAATAGAGTTCGACTTGTTAAGTACCTGAATTGAAGCGTTGAACCATTTGTGCGCGGTTCAACGCTACAAGACATAAGCTACCAGATACTTATTTCATGCTACGACAATATACCTTTCGCGGTTAACTCGGATATCACCTTTTCGGCTGCTTCTTCTGCACTCATCTCTGCGGTGTTGACCGATATTTCAGGCGACTTGGGAGCTTCATAGGGTGAATCTATACCCGTGAAGTTTTTCAGTTCCCCGCGACGGGCTTTTTTGTACAAACCTTTCGGGTCGCGTTGTTCTGCAACCGCTAGTGGCGTATCCATAAATACTTCCAGAAATTCGCCGTCTGCGACTATCCCACGTGCCACGGCACGCTCTGATTGAAATGGCGAAATAAAGGCAGTCAATACGATGAGCCCGGAATCGACCATGAGTCCAGCTACCTCACCAATTCGACGAATGTTTTCCACCCGGTCTGCATCAGTAAAACCAAGATCCTTGTTCAACCCATGGCGCACATTGTCACCATCAAGAAGATAGGTGTGCTGCCCCATTGCGGTTAATTTCTTTTCAACGATATTAGCAACGGTAGATTTGCCAGAACCAGACAGACCAGTAAACCAAACAACACAGGCTTTTTGCTTTTTAAGATCGCTACGAATTTGCTTATCAACATCCACAGCTTGCATATGAATATTGTCTGATCGGCGCAGAGCGAAGTGCACCATGCCAGCGCCAACGGTTGTGTTGGTAGTCGGGTCAATCAGGATAAACGCACCCATGTCGCGGTTGTCGTTGTAAGCATCGAACGCAATTGGCTCATCAACACTGATATTGCAAACCGCTATGGCGTTAAGTTCGAGTTGTGTTGCAGCGATATGTTCAAGTGTGTTGACATTCACCTGGTGCTTGATTGTGGTGACAGTTGCTGTCACGGTTTTTGTGCCAATTTTTAATTGATACGCACGGCTGGGCAACAACGGGTCTTCGGTCATCCACACAATGGTTGTTTCGAACTGATCAGCAGAGGCGGCAGGTTGTTCGCCAGTTGAGATAACTTCACCGCGGGCTATATCAATGTCATCATTCAGAGTCAGCGTGATCGACTGCCCGGCAACGGCTGTGTCCAGCTCGCCATCAAGGGTGACAATTTGTTTGATCGTACTGGTTTTGCCAGAAGGTTGTACGCGAATGGCATCGCCAGGTTTGACTGATCCACTGGCTAATGTGCCTGCAAATCCACGAGTTTCCGAGTCAGCTTCATTGACCAATTGCACTGGCATACGAAACGGGCTGTCTTGCATCTTGTTTGAGTCGATATTCACGGTCTCAAGATAACTTAGTAATGTTGTGCCGTGATACCAGGGCATGTTGTTGCTTTTATCGATAATGTTATCGCCGTTCAAAGCTGATACAGGAATAGCGGTGATGCTTTCAAAGTTCAGTTTATTGGCAAATTCGTTGTACTCGTCGCTAATGTCATTAAATACCTGAGCGTCGTAGTTTTTCAGGTCCATCTTGTTAACTGCCACTACAACGTGCTTGATTCCCAGTAAAGATGCAAGATAGGTGTGTCGGCGTGTCTGTGTCTGAACGCCTTGTCGGGCATCAACCAATACAATGGCCACATCGGCAGTAGAGGCACCAGAGAACATATTACGCGTATATTGTTCCAGTCCAGGTGCATCGGCAATAATAAAATTACGCCTCTCGGTTGAAAAAAAGCGATGAGCAACATCAATGGTGTTGCCTTGTTCGCGTTCGGCGGCAAGTCCATCTGTTAACAAAGCAAAGTCCAGCTCATGACCTTGTGTTCCCCATTTTTTTGATTCGGCTTCAAGCACAGCCAGCTGATCGTCAAACAATACTTTAGCCTCGTAAAGCAATCGGCCCATTAGTGTACTTTTTCCATCATCAACGCTACCGCAGGTAACGCAGCGCAGCACGTTTTTGCCCCCGTGCGCACTAAGATATTGTTCGATATCGTTGTCGATGAGTTGTTTTGGTTTAGCGCTCATTAGAAATAGCCCTCATGTTTTCTTTTCTCAATTAACGCAGCCGAATCGTGTTCAGTCATACGCCCTTGTTGTTCTGATGTTCTGGATTGTAAAATTTCCTTGATAACTTCTGGCACCGTCGTAGCGTTCGATTCAATTGCGCTGGACAGTGGATAGCAATCCAGTGTTCTAAAACGTACGCTTCTCATCATGGGAACTTCGCCATCGTTTAGCGGCATGCGATCGTCGTCTACCATGATCAAGTTGCCATCGCGTTCTACGACCGGGCGCTCCGCAGCAAAGTAAAGCGGTACGATATTTATGTTGTGTAAATGTATGTACTGCCAGATATCCAGTTCCGACCAGTTTGATAGTGGAAACACGCGTAAACACTGGTCCGGTTTTTTGTGCGTGTTATACAGGTTCCACAGTTCTGGACTTTGTTGTTTCGGTTCCCAATGGTGTTGTGCGGTGCGCGACGAAAACACGCGTTCTTTACCACGCACAAGTTCCTCATCGCGACGTGTGCCAGTAATCGCAGCATCAAAGCCGTGCTTGTCCAAAGCTTGTCTTAGTGCCTCGGTTTTCATGATGTCAATGTGTAGTGCCGAGCCGTGAGTAAAAGGATTAACCCCTTTTTCAACGCCATCAGCATTTGTATGAGTGAGCAGATCAAACCCGAACTCCTTGACCACCATGTCGCGAAACGACAGGGTTTCCTGAAACTTCCAGGTGGTGTCTATGTGCAGCAAAGGTAAGGCAGGTTTGGCCGGGAAGAATGCCTTGCGAGCCAGGTGTAACATCACGGCACTGTCTTTACCAACCGAGTACAGCATGACCGGGTTGTCGGCTTCTGCCGCAACCTCACGTAAAATCTGAATGCTTTGTGCTTCTAGCTGCTGTAAGTGCGTTAAGCCGGTATTGGTAGGCGTTTTCGTCATGGTTGGGACCACTGTTTGTTTATCACGGGTATAAATTTGAGTTTGAGTGTTGTGAGCAAGCGTGCATAGAACAGGCGATTCGGCATTTTTTGCAAATCGCTCTATCTCAGTGCCAACGTTCTTGTTTGGTGCAACAACGGCAATCCCTTTTGGGAATGTGCTTAACAGACTTTCAAGAAAGTGGGCGTAGTCCTGACGTTCAGGATTAGTATTGAAAGGCATCCAAAGGCAGCGTCCGCGTAAGGTATGCGCATGCAACTGCGTTAATCCGCTTGGTGTAACTCGCGTACCTACCCACAGCACGGTAGCACCACATTCTTTCGCCTGATTTTTAAAACCTTTATAGCTACCGTCGAGCCAGTTGCTCGCAGCACTTGATGGTGAAGCAGTGATAAGACGAAATTGATTTTCCGGCAATAACTGCCACGACTGCAAATAGCTGGCCGCCGTTTGCACGCTGACGTTAAGTTGCTGCTCCTGTTTCAGCCAAGTACATACAGCGCTTGATGACCAGAGCTCACCAGGGTTTTCACCAAGATGTGAAAGCAGGGCAGCCTGAGCCTGAGCCGTACTTGAATGTTGAACTTCGTTTCGCCGGGGCCTGCCGCGAGGTTTTACATCAACCGCCGCCCAGCCACCATCTTTAAAGGCTTTAACTGCGGCAATGATGGTCGGCGTGCTTAGCCCAACTTCTTCACTCACATTCGCCAGCGTATTGCCAGACAAGCGCAACTGCACAGCGCGCCGGCGCTGGGCATTGAGATCTTTGCTGGTTTTGAAGCTGTCGGGCATGAAGAGTGTAACGGCTAAACTATTAAATAATTAATTGAGGCGAGAGTATAAATGTTTTTTGCAATGATTGTTCCGTTTATATTACCGCGTTTATCCCTTTGGCATGCGTAAGTAATAATGTATTGCAAAACAACGACTTAATTAATGATTCAAAAGCTTATAAAGGTTTTCTTAGCCGGTGGCGGTTAATTTATAATAGTTGTTCTATTTTTGAACAACTCTGTGGGTAAATTGCGTCGGTGCGTTGAGGAGCTGAGGTTTCAGTTCGGTGCGGTCTAGCAAAAGCGGGAGTCCCCCCAGCTATGCTGGGGAGGCACCCAAAGTTTGACAGATACG
>CAYTJF010000355.1:0-4158 GCA_964437945.1 uncultured Granulosicoccaceae bacterium | reverse complement strand
CACTAGTGACATTTAAAATGATCAAATGGCTCAAGACAGCTATTGCATCGATACTGCGCCTTGCACGGTGTAGAGCCAAACTCGGACAGTTTTTCAGTTTGTGTGCTTGCGCAGCGTGGACACGTAACAGAACGATTGGAAAACAGTTCAATGCCGGTGCTGTTGTTTGAATTTATCGCTTTTGGTTCAGGTGGTGAGATGCCGTTGCGCTTGAGCTTCTCAAGGCCGTTTTCGGTTATCCACGATGTGCTCCATGCTGGTGATTCAGTTCGTAATACACGGGCAACAAATCCAGCATCGTTCAGTGCGTGCAATACATCCTGTTCGATTACCGACACAGCAGGGCATCCAATATAGGTAGGCGTCAGTTTAGCCACTACAACACCGTTCTCAATAACCACTTCGCGTAATATACCTAAGTCTTCGAGTGTTAAAAAAGGCAGTTCCGGGTCTGGTACTGAAGCTGCTATTTTTCGCGCCTTGTCTATGTCAACCACTGCTACCATGTCGCACCGGGATACGCTCTTGGCAAGTACTGCAATTGAGCGAGTAACATGCCGAAGTCTTCTGTGTGCAAGCCTTTACGTCCACCGGTTTGTGGAAATCCTGCTTCTGGAATTGATAATTTTGCCTGAACGAAAATCGCATCAATCGTGCTTTGCCAATGTTTTTTTAAATTGGCATGGTCAGGAAAAATACCCTGATCAACGCCGTGTTGTCGTTCGTCATCAACTTCAAATAATTCTTCAGTGTAGGGGTGCAAAGCCTGTACTGCGTCAGCCATTCTCGTCGCGCTCTCTTCAGTACCGTCCCCGAGCCGCACAATCCATTCGCCGCAGTGGCGTACATGGTATGAGATTTCCTTAATCGCCTTATGGGACAATGCTGTTAAAGTTTCATCACTGCTTTGGTGCATTGATTCCCAGAAAAACTTCATGAAAGTAGCAAAGTAGAGTTGGCGTAGCATAGTATGGGCAAAGTCGGTGTTAGGGCGTTCTACCAACAGACAGTTCTGGTACTCGCGATCGGTGCGAAGGTAGGCAAAGTCGTCTTCGGTTCGGCCTTTGTTCTCCAGTACGGCTGCATAACTGTAAAGCGTTCTTGCCTGACCAATAAGATCAAGTGCCATATTGGGCATGGATAAATCTTCTTCGAGCAGCGGGGCATGTCCACACCATTCAGACAGTCGATGACCTGAAATCAAGTGATCATCAGCAATTTGAACTACGGTGTGTAGCAACGAATCACTCATTGTTCACCTATACCTATCATTAACCTGCACCCATTTTTTATGTGGCAAAGTTACATGTGTCCCACTTCATCGGGTATGTCGTAGAAACTGGGGTGTCGATACACTTTGTCTGCTGCCGGGTCAAAGTGTTCGCCAGCGCGACTAGGGTCTGATGCGTGAATATTACTCGACGCTACCACCCATATTGAATCACCTTCTTTACGACGCGTATACACATCTCGAGCTGCATGCATTGCCATGGTGGCATCGGCAGCATGTAAGCTGCCAACGTGTTTATGATGCAGCCCTGTTCGTGGTCGGATAAACACTTCCCACAATGGCATGTTCGGTTCGTTGCTCATATTGACACTCCCGGGTTCGTTTGCTTACTGCTTGTGAAGCGAACGTTTACGCGGCGACACCCGCAGCTTTTTGTTTTTTCGCATACGCTTGAGCGGCACTGCGAACCCAGGCCCCATCATCCCAGGCTTTTTTACGCGCTTTAATACGATCTTTGTTCATCATGCCGTGGCCTTTAACAACACGCCAGAATTCATCCCAGTCTATAGCGCCAAAATCATAGCCACCTTGCCCGTTGTTTTTGTCGGCATTCCATTTTAAATCTGCGTCGGGCATGTTCAGGCCAATTAGTTCGGCTTGCGGGACAGTTGCATCAACAAATTTTTGTCGAAGCTCATCATTGGTAAAGCGTTTGATTTTCCATTGCATGGATTGGTCGGAGTGCTGGCTATCGGTATCTGAAGGTCCAAACATCATTAATGAAGGCCACCACCAGCGATTCAACGAATCTTGTGCCATGGCTTTTTGGTCTGCGCTGCCTGCACATAATGTTTGTACAATTTCATAGCCTTGTCGCTGGTGAAAACTTTCTTCTTTGCAAACACGAATCATTGCACGGGCATAGGGCCCGTAAGAGCAGCGGCACAGTGGCACCTGGTTCATAATGGCAGCGCCGTCAACCAGCCATCCGATCGTGCCGATATCGGCCCAGGTGGGAGTGGGGTAGTTAAAGATGGATGAGTACTTGGCTTTACCACTCAGCAGTTCTTCTGTCATTTGCTCTCGCGACACACCAAGTGTTTCAGCAGCACTGTACAGGTACAGTCCGTGACCACCCTCATCTTGTACTTTAGCAAGCAGGGCAACTTTTCGACGCAAGTTTGGTGCACGTGTTATCCAATTGCCCTCAGGTAACATGCCAACGATTTCAGAATGTGCGTGTTGTCCGATCATGCGTATTAAGGTGTTTCGGTAGGCTGCAGGCATGGGATCGTTAGGTTCAATTTTCTCTTCAGCGTCAATGCGCTTTTGAAACGCGTCGAGAAAATCCTGATCTTCTACCGTTTTGTCATTGATGCCAATGAGACCCTGAGAATACATAGTGTGCTCCGCTCTACTATTTTCAGCACGTTGAAAAGTAACTTAAATCTAACGTGCGATTGACGAACTCCTGCGTACTGTATCGACATGATTTTAGTATTGGATACATTTTATGTTACCAAAAATATGGGTAAGGCACAATTATTGTAACCTAATGTGCGTGAATGTGCTAGGTTTCAGTGTTATGAGCAAGCAACTTGATACATTAACTGCCCAACTCCACGTCAGTGGTTCGCTAAAAGTGTGGTCACTTATCATTACTTTTTTTGGTGACTCCATTGTAAATCGCGGTGGTAACGTGTCTGCGAATACGGTTCACACCGTGCTCGACAGAGTGGATATTGGCTCGGGTGCCGTAAGAACCGCGTTTTCGCGTCTGGCTAGTGATGGTTGGGTGGAACGACAGAAACAGGGCCGGCGCAGTTACTTTCAGCTCACCAAAAAAGGCATGCAGCTTTTCTCTGATGCGTCGCAGCGAATCTATGCACCGGTGCAGACTGCCGCAGATAAACAAGTTAAACAAGATCAACAAGGTTCATGGTTGCTTGGCATGTATATTGATAAATCCCTGTTGAACCATTTTCCTGATGACAATGCAATAGTATTGCCAAATCGCTCGCTGTTGGTATTTAACCCGGATGTAAAAACCACAAAGGCTGCATCTGATCTTGGATTATTGTCTGTAACCGGACGGCTTAATGATGTACCGGACTGGGTTGTAGATCATTTATGTCCTGCTGATTGGGAACAGCAGGTTCAGGCGTTGCTGAGCGGTTTTGACAAGTTGGCTGATAAACCATTATCAGACCCTTTGTCTTGCCTGGCGGCGCGTACTTTGCTCATACATCAGTGGCGTCGATTGTTGCTACGTTATCCGCCAATACCACGGGCGCTCAAAGGGCAGTCGTTGCATATAGAGAATGAAGCCCGGAAATTTGTTGGCGATCTGTATCACCAATTGACCGAGCGTGCTGAAGTGTGGTTGTTTGAACAGGGTACGTGTATAAAAGGCGCGTTACCTAACGTACAAAGCAGCGCTACTGACCGTTTTACGAATCAATATTTAAAGCAGGGATAGCGTAAGAGATAAAGTTTAAGTAGAGATTAATATGAAATCAGCCTACATTTGTCATGGTTTGCGCACTCCAATAGGCCGCTATGCCGGGGCTATGGCCTCTGTGCGACCCGACGATATGCTCGCCCGTGTTATTGCAGCTGTAATTGATGCCTCACCTCGGCTTGCACCCAAGAATATTGATGACGTACTCATTGGTTGCGCCAACCAGGCTGGTGAAGATAATCGCAACATTGCGCGCATGGCGGTACTATTGGCCGGTCTTCCAATTATGGTACCCGCATCAACGGTGAACAGGTTATGTGGTTCGGGTCTTGATGCGGTAGGCAGCGCAGCGAGAGCCATTATGTCGGGGGATGCAGATTTACTGTTAGCTGGTGGCGTGGAGAGTATGAGCCGAGCGCCATTTGTCATGCCAAAATCTGATTCGGCGTTTTCAAGAAACGCGCAA
>CAYTJF010000354.1:0-4178 GCA_964437945.1 uncultured Granulosicoccaceae bacterium | reverse complement strand
GTGGTGCTGGTTGGTTAGTCTGTATCAAGGACGCGAGTTAATAGTCTTCATCGATAACTTACAACGGAAAAGAGCAGCATTCAACATTAGAATGTTTAGATAATGGAGTAAAGAGTTAGTTATTCGGCATGAATCGAGACAAGCTGTCTCACATTTTGGTGCTAATAACCCTGTTTGGGGTTAACTGAAAGTGTCTAAGTTTAGATTTATTCGTTTCGAAAGACTAAGCAACAGTCGCAGACTATGCAGCTTTTCTATTCGTAGTGTATCGATAATGGCGGGCTCAAGTGCCGTCAATACAAAGACGTCGGTGCGAAAGCACCAGCCGTTAGTCGATGGATATCAGCATATCTTCAGGTTATTCCTCGTGTATTTCCGTTGCTCGATTTTACTGCTATTTTCTGCAAATTCAATAATCATTAATCCTGTGGAAGCTTTTGCGAAATTCGGCTAACCAACCACACTTGGTAACCAGGTTGCGATGCCAGGAAAAACAATTATCAAAGCGATACCTAATACAAACAACACAACAAATGGCCAGGTCGCTTTGTAGACATCGCTGATTGACATATCGGGCACAACTGCTTTAAAGGCGAATAGCGTATATCCGAACGGTGGTGTGATTGCGCCGAGCGTAATATTAATGAGGAACAAGAGCCAAAACCAGACTGGATCGAACCCTAAGCTGGTGACCACCGGCTGGTATATCGGTATGGTTAAAAGAATAACCGCGATCGTGTCAATAAACATGCACAACAAGAAAGGCACCGCAAGCATCATTATTAACATGATCAACGGATCAAATCCCAGGTTAGCCACAAGATGTACCATTTCTCCGGTTGCGCCGGTAAAGGCAAGCAATTGAGTAAACATCTTAGACATAGCCATGATAGTAAGAATCATAGCCGATACCGTGATAGAGGCCATAACCGAATCCCATATCATTTTTAAGCTCAGATTTCGATATATGGCAGCGGTTATCAGCGCACCGACAACGCCTGTGGCTGCAGATTCTGATGGGGTGGCTATGCCCAGCATAATAAACCCCATGACTGAAAAAATGACAACGACAAATGGTAGTGTTTTTAAGACAGCAACTAGTTGTTCTGCAATAGTTATTTCGTCTCTTTCGGATTCAACGTTTACTGGTGCAAGTGACGGATTAAACGCAATGCGTGTAAAAACATAAACAAGAAAAATTCCGCCAAGGAATAGCCCTGGTATAAATCCGGCCACCAGCAACTTGGCAATTGACACATCTGCAATCGAACCAACAATAATTGCCAGCAAACTTGGTGGGATTATGGGTGCAAGGCTCGCTCCACCGATAATCAATCCCGCAGCAATATTGCGATCATAACCGCGTCTCTGCATACCCGGCATAATCGCTCTGCCGAGCATCGCCGCAACTGCCATCGCAACACCTGATAAAGCGCCAAATACAGCCGAAAGCGCTACCACCAACACATATTGACGCCCACGAACACGGCCCACCAATTTATCGATGGAATCGAACAGTACATCCATGGTGCCTGATCTAAAAAGTATCTCTCCCATCAGAATAAATAATGGTATTGATGCCAGCGATGTTATTGAGACTGTATCGAGAATACTGTTGGCGAACATCGGAAAACCAGCGGGTCCGATAATGAAATAAACCCCAACTAAAATGGCGAACAGGAACGCCAGAAATATCGGTGCTCCAGATAGGAACAACACAAATAAAATCGCCAGACCAATCAGCAGGATGGAATACCATTCCATCATTCAGACATACCCTGTGTTGAATTCTCCGTAAACGCGTTTGCGCTTTGCCGCTGAGACGGGTTGGCGTGTCGCAACATATAGAATGCGCTTAGTAGTAGGCCAAGCGTTATAAAAGAGGAAATCCACCATTGTGGTACAGCGACTATAGCCAGAGTCTCTATGTTCTTGACGTACTGACGAAGGTTTTCACCAAAACTGACATAGGCAGCAAATGACAAACTGAGGAATCCGATTACACAGATTATGGTGTGAATGACGCCGGATATTCTTGATGGTAGCCCGTCAACCAGAATAGTCACTGCAACGTGCCCCCTGTCGCGCGTGACTTTAGGGAGAGCTAAAAAAACTGAAATGCAAAGGATGTAGGAAACGAAATCGTTGACCCAGGCGGTCGGTGAATCAAACGCATAACGAGTTATAACCTCAAACACATAAAATACTACGATTAGTATTAAGCCGATAGCAGCCAGAATAGCCGCGTATTTCGTTAACAAGTCGTGAATCAGACAAAGCCATGTAAGCAGTTTTTTCATGCCAGGAAGCTTAATCAAGTTTAAAAGCCGATTGCCTGCCCCTTAAGTAAAATGAGGGGAGGGCAATCGGAATTGTCAGGCCTACGCTACAATTGATGTACGCGAAAGCGCGGTTTAATTACATACCTTTAGATGATACGAAATCTCGGAAGGCTTCACCGGTTGCGCCCGATTTTTCTACAGCAACCTCCATAGCCTGGTCAGCAAACAATTTGTTGGCTTCCTCAAGCGAATAACCAATAGAAGTCATCTTGGCACCGCCGTCCTTCATCGCTGCGTTTTCCTCATCCAGTAGCCCGTTGAAAATGCCAATTGTATCTTGCTCAAGCTTATGTCCAGATTCAAGCATGGCCGACTGTGTGTCTGCATCCAGTTCGTTCCACTTGTCGAGATTCATCATAATCAAGTAGGAGACCGTGCCGAAAGCGGGTTCTGCAAGATAAGGAGCTACTTCGTGGAACTTGAAGCCCACTGCACCAACGCTTGGCCAAACCAGACCATCGACAACGCCTTTTTCAACCGCTGAGTATAATTCGCCAAAGGGAACAACTACTGCCGTCGCACCAAGTGAGCCAACAATCTTATTGTATGAAGGTAAGGCACGAATCTTCATTCCGTCGAGTTTCTTTTCGGTGTTCATCTCGTTTTTCAGAAAAAAGCGGAAGCCAGTTGTAGCTGTTGGAATAGACAATACTTTTAGATTTTGTGTTTCCTGATAGTGCTTATCCACCCATTCCCAAATACCACTACTGCGTCTTTTTTCGATATCGCCATTTACAGCATCAATTGCGGCTCCTATTCCTGTTGTACCGGTATGGTATAGCCCGTGTGTGTAGATCAAATCGAAAACACCTGAGGTGATGGGTTCGAGCTGTTTGCCGGCAGCCACTACTTCTGGCCCGCTGGGTTTGATAACAACTTTTCCATCGGTGGCTTCCTTGACCAGATCAATGAAGCCATAAGCCATATTAGCTGTTCCAGAATGTTGTGGACCCCAGGCCGTGAGCATTTTCATGTCGGCAGCGTGGGCGGTGGAGAGTGTCGCGCCGATTCCAAATAGAACGGTAGAGCCAAGTGCAGTTGTCAGGAGTAATTTTACAAATTTCTTCATCGCTACCTCCAAGATAGTTTCTCTGAATTTGCCTTGCTGTCATATTGAAGTCGAATTCATAGGGCTATGACTGCCACTGTGAACGGATAAAAATTATGGAGTATACTGCGTAAATTGTCCATAGCTGGACAGCGTCTATTTCTGTATAAAGAGCAGTATTTGGAGAACACCATGGCAAATTGTCCCGTTTGTGATGCCGAAATTGAGATAGCGGCAGACACCGTTGTCGGCGAGTTAATGAGTTGTGAGGATTGTGGCTGCGAACTTGAGGTGCTGGAGCTTGAACCAGTAAAATTGGCTGAAGCACCGGAAGCTGAAGAGGACTGGGGACAGTAATGTCAGTAAACACTTTGGCTGGTGTAAAAATCGGTTTTTTGCACTCCCTGATTCGTAAAGATGAAAAAATGCTGCTAGATGCGTTTAGCCGCGCCTCAATAGAACCGGTAATGATTGACGATCGTAAGTTGATTATGGATTTCAAAAACGCACCAAAGGTTGCTGTGTTGCTGGAACGCTCCATCAATCATTCCCGTGCACTACATGCACTTCGCCTGTTTGAAGGCGCAGGAATTCGTTGTATCAACAGCTACAACGTTGCCCATATTTGCGGTGACAAAATGCTTACCACAGCTGCGTTAACTGAACACAACGTTCCGCAACCAAGAAGTCGCGTTGCTTTTACCGAGCAGTCGGCCATCGAGGCAATAGAGCAACTGGGCTACCCGGTTGTGTTAAAACCGGCGGTTGGATCCTGGGGCAGGTTATTG
>CAYTJF010000353.1:0-4203 GCA_964437945.1 uncultured Granulosicoccaceae bacterium | reverse complement strand
AGTATCAGAGTGGTCATCGGTTTTAATGCGCGTTGAGTTCTGTCCTTAGGCTAGTTAATCAATTACTGTCAATTTAGAACCAGCGGCAGATTAATCGGCCCACGGAAACCAAAACCACGCCATTTAACCTCTGCAGGGTCTGTTAATTTCATATTGGGAAATCGTTCGAATAGCATGGGTAGGGCAATATCGGCAATCATTCGTCGAGATAAATGTGTACCCATGCAAAAGTGAGGACCATTGCCAAACGCCTGATGGCGTTTGTTGTCTCTGAAGATATTATATTTATGTCCCTCGTCGTACACATCTTCATCATGATTGGCCGAGGCTTGAATCGTCATCACTCCCTTGCCTTCCGGAATATCGCATCCTCGAATCTGTGTATTTTCGGTAACACGCCTGGAGCTGACCTGTATTGGCGCCACCCAACGAACCGATTCTTCAAATGCCTGTGTAAACAATGCCGGCTCCTTAACGACTGCATCTCGCTGTTCAGGGTTAGTCAGCAAGCCGTACAACGTTGTCATGATCGAATCTCTGGGTTCATTGATGCCACCACCAATCGCTATTTTAATATTCGACACAATATGTTCGTATTCAATAGGTTCTGCAGCACTTGTTTGAATACCTAGCGCACTGAATTCAAAATGCTTATCCTTAGCTTGTATTGACTGCGCAATACACTCATCCATCTCCTTATTAGCATCATCAGTTTTTTCAAACAGTTCAGGTATTCCTCCAAAGTTACCAGCACCGTCTATCAATACCTGAGACCAACGCTGGATATCTGCATCAGTAGCGCTTGGCAGCCCTAGAACGATGGCAACACAACGAGCTGAAAACGGACCTGCGAACTCAGTGAAAAAATCAATTTTCTCACCCTTTGGAAGACGATCAATATATTCAGTGGCAACCAATTCGATCTGTTCAGACCAGACTCTTTTCACCTGCCCAGGTGACATTGATGGCATCATGGCTTTGCGCAACCGCATGTGATCATCACCGTCACGTCTCATTAGGGTTTTCGCTCCGAATGCACGTTCCATTGGCGTGTTGGGATCATCAGAGCTGAACAGCTCCGGGTTCATTTTTATATGTTGAGTATCTTCAGCTTTGGTTATCAATATGCGACCAACCGCGGGTACATAGACCACGGGTGATTCGGATCGCAAACGCTGGTAGATTGGGTAGGGGTCGAGCACAAGTTGATCTATTGTGATGTTTGCATCAGTGGGATACATCATTGGTGCCTGCCCTCCAGGTTCCGCAACAAGAATCTTAACACTACATGCACAGAGCACTTACACAATTTTAACTATCAAACACCAACTTGGTGACTGGAGAAGCCACCATGCGGCCGTTTCATCGCGTGGGCAAAGAAGAATGAGAGAGCGAACTGGTAGCTATCGCCACTTAGTGGCGATAGCGATTCGCTCTACATTATTCGCAAACCCATTTCATAGTATGGAAGTTGAATTCAAAGCTTTGCATTGGAAGCCAGGTAAATCCATCCATACAAGATGAAAACGCCTGCTGGCTGGTTTGTGTTAACAAAAACACATCCGATTGTTGATCAACTAATTTACGCTGAATTTTTTTATAGATTTCGTTCTGCGCGGCTATATCTCCTGTTCCTCGAGCTTCATCAATCATTTGGTCAATTTCATCATCCATTACCCACTCCATTGAAGCCCAGGTGCCTTTTGCGCGTGAGTGATACTGAGTAAAGAAATAGCTATCCGGCGATGGATAGGTCGCACCATAAAATACTTCATTGATTGCCGGTGTGGTTTCAGGTTTGCTGGCCAGTTCTGTCATGCGATTCCAGGGTTCTGGCTTGAGGATGGTGTCAAACCCGATCTGATCAAGATTGGATTTCATTAACAGTGCAATTTCTTCTTCGAAGGCAAGTCCGGCAACAAACATGATTTCTACAGGGATAGGCGTTTTGTCGGCGTAACTACTACTAGTGACATGTTCTTTAGCCTTTGCCAGATCATAGCTGGGCACTTCAAGATCACTCAGATACGCATCTGCGAATACGTTCGGCATTGGACCTGCAAGCGGTTCGCCCGGCAGCAGTGCTTCACGGATTGTGTTGTAGTCGGTCGCATAGGCAATTGCCTTACGAATATCAACATCATCAGTCGGTGCGACTTGATGATTAAGTTTCAAATAGAAGTTGGTTGCTGTTGGATACGAAATGACGCGGTAATCATCCATCTTTGCAATGGAGTCATAGGTTTCCTGGGCCTGAGCATCGCTAGACATAGACAGCTTGCCAGAAGCCGCAAGTGCCTTTACCGTCGCCTCTTCGTTGGTAACAACAAAATGCACTTCATCGATAGCTTGATCATCCCAGCCTAAATGGTAGTCATCAAATTTTTTGATGTTCATCGTTGCACCTCTTTCCCAACTATCGAGGCTGTACGCACCGGCACCGAGTGAATTGTTGGCTAAATAATCCTGTGCCCACGGATCGTCGTCGGTTTTATTCTCATTGGCTACATCGCTGTTAACAACAAACAGGATCGGTGTGTTAGTAAGGAACGGGGTATAAACTTTATTCAGTTTGAACTGGACAGTGCTTTCGTCGATGGCGGAAACCGAGTTTTCATCCAGCACACCTTCAAATAAATAAGCCGGCCCTTCGTTGATCGCCATCAAACGGGATACCGAATACACAACGTCTTTAGCCTCAACGGGTGAACCATCCTGGAACTTGACACCAGACTTCAGTTTGAACGTATACGATAAAGTATCGTCGGATATTTCCCAGCTTTCAGCCAGAAGCGGTAAGATGTTGCCATCGCTGTCGAGGGTGGTTAAGGCCTCATACATATTCACACCCGCCATATATTCGGTATAGTCGTTAACCTTGGCCGGGTCTATCGTGCCAAAAATCTGCACTACATTAACGGTTGCAATATTCTGGGCGTTTGCGGTCGCTGCAAAAAAAGCGAGCGCAGTTGTAACCAGGACTTTACCTATGCAATTCACCAAATTTGGTTTATTTCTTAACATCACATCTGTGCTCCTTGAATTATGTATGAAATTTTGTTGATCTGTTCCATTAACAGCATCTACCGATAACAGCATTTAATTGAACAGCATTTTTGCGTACAGCATCGTTACAAACTACCATCGTCGTTTGTACTAACAGGGTTTAATTCGTTTATTGGTTGGTAATCGAGATCGTAACCAAAATAACGTGGCCCAACAAGCTCTAACCCTTTGTCTGAACGCCATTGTGGGTTGCAAGGCAGGCCAAAAACGATAACACGAAAACCATAACGCATCTGCTCGGTGGTAATGGGTTGGCCGGTTTCCAGATCGAGCAGGCAGATAAGGTCCGGGGTCATGGCAACCGGCTTGCCAGACGATGTTTGCGCCAGTAAAAACTCATTTTGAAATTCCAACGTTAATGAGTGGCCTGCATCCGGGCCCAGTCCCTGGATGGAACAACTGCCTCTGGCAAACCCTCCTTCGGTTCGGCGATCGACATCCATAACACGCCCCTCAAATAGCCTGACACCAGAAAGATCGTCACTGAGACGCTGGGCTGGATTTCGATTGGCGGCCTGTTCGCTCTGAATGATTACACCGATAGAATTGATCAGCGACATGGATTCTCGCAACGCCGCTTTTTTTGTTTGCGCACCTGTCATAGGATACAACGCGATTAATCCGGCACCACCCATCTCAACGGTGATCACTCGCGCAAATTTTTCGGTCGATAGATTGTCTACCGTATTCAGTACAATCGAGTTTCCTTTTTCATCCGCCATTACCATCGGGCATGCACTAATTTCATGCAAGGTCATCGAAACCATCTGCAGTTCGGGAAACGCACGGCCCATACCATCGCCATCAACTATCGGCAGCCCGGCTGTTGCTGCGACGGCAATTGGTATGGTTGAGTTAAGCCCACCGGCCTCGATGCAAAAGACAGCACGCGCTTTTTGACCAATAACCTTTTGCAAGGCATCGAGTGCGGCGTTAGCTTCGTCGCCACGCGGAAGTTTTTCCAGCATAACGGTTGGCGCACCCATCATGGCAACCGGTACAATCAAGTCGTTATCGTCGAGCGCGTCCACTGACAACACATCAACGGGCCCGTGTTCGCGTAGTGCTTGTTCAGCCAGTAACTTCCCAATGTAAGGATCTCCGCCACCACCAGTGCCAAGAAATGCACCGCCCAAC
>CAYTJF010000352.1:0-4207 GCA_964437945.1 uncultured Granulosicoccaceae bacterium | reverse complement strand
CCCGCTCAATCCATGAATAAAGACAATATCGCCCAAGCGATCCTGACTTTCTGTATCAAGCTTCTTTATGCTCACAGCCATGCTTGTTACTGACCTCCCTATTGAATCGGCTTGGCTTTCCAATATGGTATCAGTTGAACATCTAACAGTCAGTGGCAACGCATAGAATGGGGGTAATCACATTCCGCCAAATTATAGACAAACAGGTCTGCGCTGCAAACCTTCTTGCCGTTTACATGTATTTGAATAAGATTTGAAAATATCAGGATAGGCTTTCTTAAAACGCATGACTGATTTGTTCGAAAATACTGAGCAGGCTGGTATCCAATTTCTCGTTCACCGGCTCACTCTGAGAAGATAGTTTGGCGATCACCACGCGAGTTGCCGGGTTTAAGTACAGCCATTGTCCGTGAATGCCAATGGCCGCAATACAGCGATCTTGATTGCGTATCTGATACCACTTGTTTCGATAACACCCATTTAGCAGTAATGTTTTAAAGTTGCCCTTCATCCACGCGTCACGACTCCCACCGGTTGCTGTGTCATGAATCCAAGACTCCGGAATAACCATTCGACCAGATAACGAACCATTGTCCATAACTAACTGACTAAATCGCGCTAGATCTGCAATTGTTATACAGATACCGCCAGCGGCACGTGCGACTGAAGCACGGTCAACGGTAACATAGCCATCAGTGGACGCACCCATTTGTTGCCATAACACGGTCGATAACAATTCGGCATACTGAACCCCGGTGGCACGCTCAAGAATCAAGCCTAGCAAATCTGAATTAGCCGACTTGTAATTGAATATCTCACCATACTCAAAATCGGCTTTTTATACTGTAGAGGAAAGGTTCAAGTTTCAGTTCATCGCTGGTTTGATCGACCGGATTCCAGCGAGTCGCATTGCGGTAGTTAAAGAAGTCTCCACTAAGATTTAGGCAATACTCCTCGACAAAGTGTTGAAGCAACAAGTCAATGCCAAATCTACCCGTGAATGGTTACATGATTTACGCGCACTGCGACAGGCCTTCGTGCTCAAGGAATTTGCTCGAACCACCAATTGCGCTGCGTAACCGTCCTCGTTGACGATATTCCCGATATCCATAAGACCACTTGTTCGAGAACCAACAGGTTGGTACGATCAAAGATACACATCGCATAGAAAAGGACTATTAATTATGAACAGATCACTGCGCAATTGGGGTTTCGCAGCAATTGTTGGATTTTGCATTTCCGGCGGGCTTGCCAATGCGGCTGAATGGAAGTTCAACAACGGGCTCCCGGAAGGACGAGATGAGTCTAAACAACTTGATCAGTTCGCTGCCGATGTAGCGGAGCATTCCAACGGTAGCCTAAACATAAAGGTTTTTCACGGCGGATCGCTAAAACTTGAAAATAACGATGTAGCGCGGTGGTTGCCAAAGGGTGCGGTCGAAATGGGCCTTGTTTGGGCGAACTACCTTGGTCGCGATGCACCCGCTTTGAACGCTGTGTTAATCCAAGGCTCGGTTGGCAGTTCAGATGAACTAATAAAAGTACTGCCAGAAATTCAAGACATCTACACCGAAGAACTGGCCGAGTGGGGAATTGTTCCAACTGGGTTTATGGCATTGCCATTACTAAAAGCGTCCATTTTTTGCCGGGAAGAACCCGTTCGAACCCTTGAAGATTTGAAAACCAAAAAGCTCAGAGTCTGGAGCAACGATCAGGTTGAAACCTTTACCGAGCTGGGTGTTGCCGCTCAGATTGTAGGTCAGAACGATCTGTACGTTGCATTGCAAACCGGCGTTGTCGATTGCGCCGTATACCCTGCACTGTTCGCACATACCATCTCATTACAAGAAGTCACCAAATACGCCTCCTATCTGTACCCGGTTGCAGGCGTACCATACGTGCTTGGCGCTAACCAGGATGCCTGGGACAAATTAACTGATGAAGAGAAGGCAGCGGTATCAACAGCTGCTGCCAGCGTCTGGGAACGCACGAATCAATACGACTCAGCAGAAGAGAAAGAAGCAGAAGCGCGCGCTAAACTTAGCGAGCAAGGTGTGGAATTTCTTGACGATTTTTCAGATGAAGATCGAGGTGCATTTCTCGATGCGGCGTCCAAGACCTGGGAAACGCTTGCCACTGATGCCGGTGGCAACGCACTAGCCCACCGGCAACGAATTCTTGATGTACTGGGACGCTAATAAACACTGCGTATAACATGAACGGGCGGCGCGGTTCACTGCTGCTACGAGTAGAGAACCGGCTGCGGCAGTTGTTTGTAGCATTAGCTTTGGTTGCCACACTTGCCGGTGTGATGATCGTTGTACTTGTGGGCACAAGTGTCACTATGCGGCACGTCGCGCACGCCCCCTTTCGTTTTACCGAAGAGCTGGTGGGCTTACTAATGACGGTCGCTTTTTTTTTGGCCCTGCCATTGGTTACCCTTAACGCAGAACATGTACGGGTTCAAATAGTGATGAACTCTCTACCCGTGCGTGTGGCACGTTGGATAGCCGCGGCTTCCGCATTATTCGGTATTGTGTTTGCTGTTTGGTTTTTTTGGTTGTGTCTACCCTGGTTCGAATTTGCGTATGTGCGAGCGATAAAAACCGATGTGGGACGCTTGCTGATGTATCCATGGATGGCTGTGTTGCCATTGTCGATGCTGTTGACATCGTTAGCGTTTGCTCTTCGCGCGCTACGCGGACACCACGGAGCAGAACCAGAATCATTACCGCAACAGCGCTAGCCCTGGATCCACAATGAGCGCATTTTGGGCATTGCTACTGGGTGGTTTAACTGTGCTGGCAGGCTCAGGCTTAGCGCTCGGTGCAGCATTGGGTCTAACCGGCCTGCTCATCTTGCATTTTATCGCTAATGGCTCAACGTTTGTGGCGGTAGATGCTGTCTGGAACGTGTTGAATTCATTTACGCTCAGCGCAATCCCCTTATTCATTATGCTCGGTGAAATCATGCTGCGCAGTGGTCTTAGCGATCGAATCTATACCGCGCTGTCGCCTGTATTTAGAAGTGTCCCTGGCGGACTGCTGCATACCAATATTGCCGTGTGTACTTTATTTGGTGCTGTCAGCGGTTCAAGTCTTTCCACTGCAGCGGCAGTTGGGTCTGTTGCGTATCCGGAAATGTCAGAGCGTGGTTACGATAAACGGATGGTAGTGGGGTCTCTCGCCGGTGGCGGAACACTTGGGTTATTGATACCACCCAGCCTGTCTTTGCTGATCTATGGTGCACTGACGGAAACCTCTATCGGCAAGCTGTTCCTGGCAGGCGTTTTTCCGGGCTTGCTTCTCGCCGGACTGTTCATGATTTATCTTTTCATGCGCTGCCGATTACAACCTGCTCTGGCACCACGAGATACAAAAACGATTCGCCCCATTGCCATCCTTCTTGGTGTGCTTAGCCTATGGCCTTTCATCTTGTTGATTCTGACGATCATGAGTTCGATTGCGTTCGGAATTGCTACGCCTACCGAAGCTGCCGCGGTCGGCGTCATTGCGACTATCGTGCTAGGGAGCTTATGGGGAACGCTTACTTTGCGAGTTCTAGGACAAAGTTTATTCGCCGCAATCCTGCTTTATGCATCCATTATGTTCGTGGTTATGGGAGCGACTATTCTTGCTCAAGCGGTAAGCCTTCTGGGTGTGCCGCAAGTGATTTTGGAAACAGTCCGTGCAGCAAACTTAAGTCCACTAATTGTGTTGTCAGCGATTGTTTTAATCTATCTGATACTTGGCTGTTTTTTCGATGGCCTGTCACTGATGATCATGACATTACCGATCGTAGTGCCATTAATGTCCGGTTTAGGTTATGACGTCATCTGGCTTGGTGTGATCATCACGATCATGATTGAAATCGGCCAGGTCACTCCCCCGGTGGGCCTCAACCTCTCGGTGCTAGTGTCGGTTACTAAAAACGATGTGACATTGGGTGAGGCAGCACTGGCCACGGTGCCGTATTGGTTAATCTTATTGCTGGGTGTGGCAATCCTTACCATTTGGCCGCAAATTGCACTCTATCTACCAACCACTTTAATGTAAGCGACAGTTAGATTTGATTCTCGATGAGTGCAAGCGGCAGGCTTTCGTCATTTGTTGATCATACAGCTAAACTTTCAAAGTTTAATTAATATTATAGAGTTCCTTCATACAGCTTCGGGGAACACAATTTTGCAATATTGCATAATGCCTTT
>CAYTJF010000351.1:0-4221 GCA_964437945.1 uncultured Granulosicoccaceae bacterium | reverse complement strand
CTTTACTCATTACCCACGCCAACGCGAGCTGTGCCGGGGAGCATCGTTTATCTTGGGCAATATTTTGTATCGCGTGAACAATGCGCATATTCTGTTCGAGTGCCTCTTTTTGAAAACGAGGGTTTGCGCGACGAAAGTCGTTTTCAGCTAATTCGTTAGTGGAGCTCAATGCACCGGTTAAGAATCCACGCCCCAGGGGTGAATAAGGTACAAAGCCAATGTTAAGCTCTTTGCACACAGGCAGTACATCGTTCTCTGGCTCACGGGTCCATAATGAGTATTCAGTTTGTAACGCGGTAATCGGGTGTACTGCATGTGCTTTTCTGAGTGTGGCTGGGCTAGCCTCGCAGATGCCAATGTGGTTGATCTTCCCCTCGTTAACTAGCTTGGATAGCGTTTCCATTGTCTCTTCAATGGGCCGATCAACTTCAATACGATGAATGTAGTAAAGGTCTATGTTCTCGGTTCCGAGCCGTTTCAGTGAGTTTTCGCATGCCTGTCGCACGTAGGTTGGATCGTTCGATATGCCACGGGCATAGGCACCGGGTTCTCGACGTATACCAAACTTAGTTGCAATGGTAATGTTATCTCGTCCACGCTCTTGAATGAGACGGCCAATAAGCTTTTCATTGTGACCAAGGCCATAGGTTTCTGCGCTATCCAGAAACGTAACACCCATATCAAGCGCACGGTGCAGCGTTTGAGTTGACTGCTCATCATCATGCTCGCCATAGAATTCGCTCATGCCCATGCAACCTAATCCCAGGTTTGACACCGACAGACCACCATTGAATGTACCTAGCGTAACAGACTCAATATGTACTTTATTCATAACTATCCCTTTTGTGGAAATTCATACCTGGTTAACTTAGCATTTTGATGCAGTACTCCAGTACTGCGAAGGTCTGTTGTTGGCCGATCAGAGTCTAAGAGCAGAACAGAAATAGGTACTACTTGAATGGCCAGTTTAGCTATTGAGCAACACCCGATCACAATTGTGACAGTATATCAATCCGTGATTAATACCAATTCCTTCACTGTTTAGTAATTCTAACGGTGCCTTATATTGGGGGCAAATCTGACAGTAGTGATTCGATAATCAATTTTTTAAAATAAAGCAGGTTACGTCAAGCATATTGCACTCACTGCTTCATGCGGTGAAACTAAATACTGCTGCTGCACGCAGTCAATTTCGTTGCTTAGTTTACTTTTCTGATGAGACTCATTTCGATCGCTAACTTATGATAGTTCCGATCGTCGTTCGCAAGCGCTTTACAAACTCGATCGCAACAAATCAGTTTTATCAGGTACTTGACATAACACCATATGGTGTTATATGATTTTATCATCATTCTAACAAATTAAAAATCCAAGATCATGAACCAATCCCTTCAATCATCTTTTCGTGCATTGGGTGATCCCACTCGCCGTCAGATCTTGATGGATTTGTACAAAGAGGAGATGACCATAACGCAGGTCGTCGATAAATTCGAACTCACTCGTACAGCGGTTCGTAAACACTTGACCATTCTCGAACAAGGCAACCTAATTACCGTAACTCCCAATGGCAAGGAACGCATAACCCGTATCAATCCAACAGGCATGCAGTTGACGGCTGATTGGTTCAATTATTTTGATCAGTATTGGGACACAGCGCTTGGTTCACTAAAGAAAGCAGTTGAGAGCGATAACCAGACTAAAACCAGCGAGAAGAAAAAATGAGTACAACCACAATTAACAAATCGATTTTCCTTGCAGCTTCACGCGAAACTGTTTGGGAATACCTTACCGACAAAAACAAACTTGGCCAATGGTTTCATCCAGCGGCTGAAAATCTAACCGAAGGCAAACCGTACACATTATTAAAAGATGCAGCTGACACTGATTCTAAAATTTGTTGGGGTGATGTGCTCAGTGCAAAAAAACCAACGTCTCTTATTTACACATTTACGATAGGTGGCCCGATGGGCGACAACATGTCCACAGTAAACTGGACTCTGGAAGACGCTGCTGGCGGTACACGCGTCACGATGGTTCATGAAGGTGTAAGTGAAGCAGTAGGCGATGCAGCACTAGGGCTGATTATGGCGCTGGACAAAGGTTGGGACGAGCATTACGCCAAACTGCGTGAGCTGGCCACGGCTTGAGTAACTAATATTACCCGAAACCAGGTCGCCAATTCGGCGACCTGATTTCAAATGCACTACATTATTATTTAGACAACTTTTCCCAAGCTGCATCGGCATCCACCTTATACGTTTCCCAGTTGCCATCGAGCCAACGTGTTCGGCCAGGTGCTGCGTAAAACAAATAAAGTTGATCACCTAGAATTTCCCAATGAGTGCCATCAGTTTTAACAAGACCATTACCAATGCTCAGCGCATTGGCACAATGCCCATTGTAGGCTGGTGAGTATTTCTCAGGTTCTGCTGCAAACTTATCAGCACTCTCCTGATCGACGAAATTCCATTTCGCACCTTTGTACTTCACTACAAACTTTTTCGTCCCTTTTAATGCCTTTGCTTGAGGCTCGCGAGCCAGGCTGTGATAAGCCACAGAATCGTAGCCACCGATAGCCACTCCCTTGAATTTAGATTTCGATACCGGTTCGGCAGCTTGCGCAAGACCGGCAAATAAAAGGGTGCCAAGCAGTAGAATCAGGCTGGGTGTACGGTTTAGCAAAACACGGTTCAACATCGCAAATGCCTCTTTTTAGATTAGTGCAACCATCTTAGTTTGTTTCGGCAAGAATTAGTTCCGGCCCGGTATTTATGTGCATTATATGAGCCTTAACCCACACTGCCGTGTCATGATACACAGCCCCGCCATTGGGCTTACCAGGTTCTGCGCTTGTCAGTGCATTAATACCAACACCACCCACAAATTGATGATTGGGCCACAAGCTCTCCACCACCACGGTACCCGGTTGCACACCATTAAACTGTCTTGCTTCAATACTGACCTCACCCAATGCATTGCCCAGCGTAATCATCTCACCATGAACAAGACCATAGCGCTGAATATCTTCAGGATGAATGAGCGCATAGGGTTGCTTCTCCATCCGCACAGAGCTTGGTGTTTCAGTAAAGGTTGTGTTTAAAAATTGTCTGGCAGGTGCAGTAACCAGGCGCAAAGGATGCACATCGTCGGGTTGATCAATCACGTCCCAGTAATCGGCAATCTCGGGCATGCCCTGCCAGTGGGCACCCTGCAACGACCAATCGGGCGAAAAATGAAATCGTTTGTCGTGCGTTTCGAATCCCTCGAGAAAATTAGCAGTATCGAAGTTCAGGCCGCACTCCAAATTCCCCGTTTTTTCCAACTGATCTAAGCCAGGTAAGTGAGTGGCTTTAAGCGTAGCATCAATTAATTCACGTTCACTCAGATCATTGGCCGGATGTGATAGACCCAGACGTTCAAACAGATTCACCAGCACACTGTGGTTGCTACGACACTCACCGGGTGGTTCAATTATTTTTGGCCCAAGTTGTACGCTGGTATGCCCACCCGCGGTGTACACATCGTCGTGTTCCAAAAACATGGTAGCGGGCAATACAATATCAGCCCAGCGCGCTGTGTCGGTCATGAATTGTTCGTGCACCACGGTAAACAAATCATCACGAGCAAACCCTTTTAATACCTTGTTTGTATCCGGTGCAACAACGGCTGGATTGGTATTCTGAATAAACAAAGCTTTAACAGGTGGACCACCTTGCAATTCGGTTGCATCACCGCACAGAATTGCGCCAATACGCGATTGATCAAGCACACGTGTGTGCTCATGCGCAACATCCTTCGCACAAATCAGTGTGGTATCCAGCCCGTATAGTCCGGACTGACTATACAGTGCGCCGCCGCCCTCCTCTAACCATGCGCCCGTTAATGCCGGTAAGCAGCTCACCGCATGCATATTAGCGGCGCCATTGCGAGAACGTGTAAAGCCATAGCCGATACGAAGAAAACTCTTGCGTGTGCTGCCATAGAGTCTTGCAAATTCGATAATAGCTTGTTCGTCCAATCCGGTAATTTTTGCAGCCCACGCAGGTGTGCGGCTGGCAAAATGTTTTTCGATACGGCTGTTGAAGTCTGTGTTGTTCGCTAAATAGTTTTTATCCGCCAGGCCTTCACTAATCAGAACGTTGATCACAGCACAAGCCAGCGCAGCATCAGTGCCAGGCTTTAACATTAGATGCATGTCGGCTTTATCAGCCGTTTTGGTTT
>CAYTJF010000350.1:3088-4319 GCA_964437945.1 uncultured Granulosicoccaceae bacterium | reverse complement strand
ATGAGGACACAACAGCCCCTCAAGCTAACTCTTTCTTAGTATACGACCGATAGCAATGAGATTTAAATAACAGAAGCTCTCTAAAGTCAGTGCATACAACATACATTTAAATTCAAAAACAACCTCGCTCACTTGCTATTTTTATATGTTGTCACAGAACCTCAGATGGTCACAATTGCCGCCCTTAAATGGTCCCGGTCCAACTAGTTAACTACTCGCCCTGTACCACACCCTGACTTTGCGCGTAAGATATTGGCGGATACTTAGGCGGATTGTCAGCACTGCAACAACTGGGTATGCAACTCATAACATAATGCGGGTTGGCATTGAAGAAAAATGGAATAGAGTAACGCGAATGCGTGCCTGTATTGTTGTTGGCAAAATGACGTGTACTCAAGAATCGATCATTTGTCCATTGTTTTAACAGCTCGCCCGTATTGACAATAAACGCATTTTCCACCACTGGCGCATTGACCCACACTTTTCGACGCTCACTGAAGATAGTTAAGCCAGGTTGGTCCTGAGCCAGCAAGGTACAAAACGATGTATCAACGTGAGGTGCAATTCCAAATGCGTTTTCAGGCTCCAGCGCAACCGCCGGATAATGCGTCATGCGTAAGCGATACAGTGGATTGGTAAACGCCTCATCAAAGTAGTCTGTCGGCATATCCAGTGCTCGTGCATAAATTGGCAACATTCGCTTCCCTAGCGACGTCACCCGACCTGCATAGTGTTCAACCTGCGCCCGGAATTCTGGTAGTTGCTGAGCATCGGGCCATTGGTTGTCGTCCATACTTAGTTTGTCATCGCACTTGACAATGAATGCTTCATTGACATTGCCGGTTGCACGCGCTGGCAACTTATGATTCTTCAATGGCAAATAGCCCATGCCACCCACGGGCCATTCAGGACGATCCATAAGCACCGTTTTTTTGTATTCGAGTGGCATGGCATGGAACTGCCGCACTTGATCAAACGTATTGTTTAAGTCGTGACTTGATATACCATGCCCCACAATGGAGAAAAAACCGGTTTCCTCGCACGCAACGCGGAGCTGTTCTGCAACCACATCCAACTCATCGTCTGATCCAGTTTTGAAAAACGCTTCAAGATCAATGGTTGGAATGTCGTCAGGCCTGGCATCCTCCGGACTCGATGTATCCCATTGTTCAGATTCAGACTTGAGTTGTTGTTCTTTCTCTTTTGGATCAAACATAAATATTCTCAAACA
>CAYTJF010000350.1:0-2988 GCA_964437945.1 uncultured Granulosicoccaceae bacterium | reverse complement strand
GCAGGCAAGTATCTGATAAGAGGATGCCGATGCGTAGCTAATTTTCATCAGAAATAAACCAGGACCATTCCCCACCCGTTACTTTCCCAGTCACTACTTTCTCACCCACTATTTTAAGAACGGCGAACATAAATATGTAGATAACCAGTGTAATCGCCGGATGCACACTGATTCCAATAATACCGGAAATGATGTATCGAACCAAAAGTGTCAGTATTATCGCAATGGGAACAACGACTAAGGTAAGTTTCAGAGGATTAACTTTTCTCATTTTTAAACCCAAATTAACGCTTGTTCAAAACAAACATTTTAAAGGTTTCGCTCAATAGAGGCTCGGTACTCATCAAAAGACGCTGCCTCTTGCATCCAGTGATCCAGTTGCCCATCAGCCTTGAGCTGGGCAGCGCCCTGTTCTCCAACCACATCTATTACGACTTGCTCACTACCCATATGCTGCAGAACTTCGCTGAGCATATTCAACAACTCACAATCGGCCTGTACACCACAGCAAGCGCAAAACTGCTTCAATCGCTTACTGCCATTCATGGTATCAGCTACTGCTGCTGCCTTCATATCGTCTGCAAGCTGGGATAGCGGCACCAACCAATATGCAGCGTAAGCAACATCCCGTATGCGCGGACCCGGACCGGCCAGATCAAAATCAATAACACCAATAAATTTCTGGGCTTCAGAAATTAAATTGTAAGGTGCTAAATCGTTATGACAGATAACCTCATGCCTGATTTCATCAGGGTATTCGTATGCCCAATTGTCAGCATCTGTACGAACATAGGCGGCGCTCGCATTGTGAAAAGCTTGCAATAGCTCACCTGCAGAACCAAGATAACGCTCATCACGCCAGTAATCTGAGTCGACGGTGCAGGTACCACTTTGTAGGAGAGTATCTCTCGGTTATTTTCATCTATACCAAGAAATTTGGGGGCTTTGGAAAAACCAGCACTGGCCAGCGTTTCAAGTAACCGATGAACGGTGTCACTTACCGCGCTGGTTTCGCGCCTCACAGTACTGCCTATACGAACAACTTTTTTGTTGGAGTTACTGCCAGTAAGTGTTATTTCACATTCTTGCATTGATACTCACCGTTGAATCTTATGCTTCAACCATTCATCCCTGCTCAACTCCCAGATCTCTCGCTCTGTGTATTCGGAATCCACAAATGCAAATGGCTCGTGCCTGATAAACCTGGCACCGGTTTTTTCTTTAATTCGAGCTGATCGATGGTTACCTTTCGCGTTAGAGAATACTAATGTCTTAAAATCAAGCTCATCGAACGCGTAGTCTGTAACCAGTTCAGCCGCCTCAGTCATAAGACCCTGCCCCCAATACGCTTGCCCTAGCCAAAAACCCCGATTCTCTGGCGTTCCAGGACGCCAAAGCTCAATACCACCGATCATTTCTTGCGTATTGGCTTGCGTATTGGCTTGCGTATTGGCTTGCGTATTGGTACGTACGAAAATACCCCAGATCCAGCGATTATTGCCTTGCAGCGGAAGAATATGATCATTAAACCAATCTCGGACCCCATTCTCGGGGTACGGCCACGGAACCGAGTCCGTCAGATGGCGTATCACCTCGTAATTTATAAAGTGTTTTTCATAGGCGGGAATATCAAGCGCTGTAATTGGTCGAAGTAGTATGCGCTCGCCTTGAAGTTCTGGAGATTCCGACATAATCTTGCCCCACTATCACTAACACCACGCTTACAAACAGCACTGATACATTCCCGACTTTTACACAGGTTTAGAAAAAATCACAACATCTGCAACTCCGATGCTTAAGGCGGAGAAAGCTGCGTCTTGCATTACCGAATATACACAGTCATTAAATTGGCATCCTAGTACAATCGTGCATGTTAAGTACAACCTTTGAATGAATAGCGCCGGATAAGTGGTAGATCTGTTGACTGCCCAGAATTATCTTCTCCTGTTTTTACCGATTACGGTTCCGGGAGGTTATGTGGATAGTTGTGAAATACTGCGTTAGTGGTCGCTTTTTGTTCTTATTTAAGGTATTTCTGCCCAGAGATTATTTGCACACCTTTGCCACAGGCTTAATCACCCGCAACCAAACTTTGAGAACGCTATGAGATTCTTCGTATCTGGATTCTGTGTGTCTGGATTGTATTTGTCGTGGTCACGATTCACTCGACGGTCAATTACTTTAATAACTGCCACATTCGGTCTTTTGGCTTTCAGTCTTCCGGCCATTGCCAACCCGCCGTCGGATCCGGGTTTACCAACCGGAGAAGTCAGCGGCAGCACGGTTAATCTAAGCTGGGTGGCATCAACTGATGATGTTGGTGTGGCTGGCTACAATGTGTATCAGAACGATAACTACCTGACGACTGTATCGACTAATAGCTACTCCGGAACGATTAACACCAGCGAGACGAACCAGTTTTATATCATCGCTTTCGACACGCCAACCGATGAGTTGGAGCGTTCATTCTCCGGTCGATCACCAACGCTCACAGTGCCCGCTGATAACGACTCAGGTAACGACGACAGCCAGATTCCCACAGCACCGACCGAACTGAGTGCGCAAAGATCATCACCAACAATGGTGTCTCTGACCTGGACCGCTTCGAGCGACAATGTTCAGGTAGTAGGCTATAACGTCTATCGCGATAACCAATATATTTCAACCGTCTCAAACCCTGGCTTTAACGACGACCAGCTTACTCCGGGCGTCGAATACACTTACTACGTTGTCGCCTTCGACCAGCCACGAAATTTTTCCGACCGATCGGCTGAGGCCAGCACATCGGGTGAACCTCCCGTTGAACCACCTGTTGAACCACCGACTGACGAGCCGGATACAGAAAGCCCCACTGTAATCACCGGCCTGCAAGGAACGGCTTCTGCCGCTGGCGTCGCTCTTACCTGGGCAGCCGGTAGCGATAATGTGGGTGTCGATGGATACAACATCTATCGTGATCAAGACTACCTGACAACGGTATTTACCAAT
>CAYTJF010000349.1:0-4380 GCA_964437945.1 uncultured Granulosicoccaceae bacterium | reverse complement strand
AAATGGACCATCGCCTGCTGCGGCACCTGTTGCTCAAAAAGACTTCGCTCGCGAGTTATTTTCAATCCACTGTTGGGCTCCAGCAAGGTTGGAATCCAGTATTTATAAGCCAGTTCAACCGGCATTTTTTCTCTGGCAAGCTGCAGATGAACGTAGCCAAGGTTACTGTATGCTTCCATTGTTTCTACACGATTCAAATAGTCCTCAAACAGTGTTTGTGCATCTTTATAATGTCCAAAGTGTGCAAGCGCAACGGCATAGCGATAATACGGTACGTCTTGCAGTATGTTCTTAAAGCCTTCCTGTAAATATCGCCTGCGTGTTTCGTTAGCCGGGTGAGTGCTTTTCTTCGCATCACTACTGTCCACTTCACTGATTTGTGCAAGCCAATGACGAAAAAAATCAACTTCGCCACCAACAAGCCGATCAGTTCGGTAACCGGCAATGGTGGCGAACGTAAACCCGCGCAGATCAGCACGCAGCTCCTCTTCGGGACGCGATTGCTGCCACAATGAGTTCCCTGGCTCTCCCTGGATTAGATTTTGATTGTTAATGAAGGCTCGATGATGAAAGAGATCTTCAGTACCCAAATGAGATAGCTCGTGCCCAAGTACAAACGCTGCACGTGCATCACCTAATTCCAGATCATTCTCTCGGTACATAAGTTCAATAGCACCTTTGGTAATCACCACTGAATTGTCGCTCAACGCAACGGCCCAGGGGTAACCATCACTATCGATTACCTGCAACTTCGATCTGTTGGCTTGCTGTGAACCTATCGTACGACACAGTTTTTTGTAGATATCGTTGACTCGATCTAATACAGGCAGCTCAGATCGCTCGACACTTTTGTATGCATCGATATAACACTTGCTGGTAGCACATTCACTCCCCAGTACAATCGATGGATGTACAAAGAGGATCAGTGCAAAGATAATGGCCAAATAAAACGAACCAACGGTCTGTAAGATAGCCATAACTACTGAATCAGAACCTTCATGTCGTGCGTTATATCGATGATCTCCTGCAGTTGCTCAGGTGTAGGCTCGTTAGTTAGCGTAGTGGCTTCCAATTTTTCGTGATTGAGGATGTATTGTCTGGCTATATCGGCATTACCGATTTTTAGCTCGGGGTTAGTCGGCTCAGTTTGATCTGAATCGGACACCAATGTGTGTGCCCTATAGAACACCAATGCGTCTTCTAAAGCACTTACGTTCAAATCACTCATTGAGTGTTTTGCGGCAAGGTGCACCATCTCTACCGCATACCCATGCTTTAACCAGAAACGGCTCTGTTTGTTGGCAACATATCGAGCCACGTTTGATCGCACTGTTTCCAATGCACTGCGTGCATTGACCGTCGGGGTGCCAGTGATAGTCTCGTGATACCAAAGTGCTATTTGATGAGCTGCAGGAGTTTCGATATCGTCGATCAAATCGAGGTCTGCTTGTGTGACGCCCGCCAAAAACGCACTGCGACGCATCGACGGCAAGGTCCCTGTCAATGCTCGCGAGTTCTGCTGCGGTACTGGTATGTAACGATCAACATCTGCTACAACCACTGACTCCGGAATATCGAATAGTGGCTCTGATACACGATTGCCTGAAAACAGGTATGCCAGAACACCCACTGATAAAAGAGCAATCATTGCCATCACAAAAAACGGTGTTTGGCTAATTTTAAACAGCCGCGCCCACAGTGAACTGCTCTGTTCAGGCAAGTGCTTATGTTGCGAGTTTGCCGTTGTTGAAACCTCTGATTCAACTGTCGCAGGCATGACTTCGCTATCCGTCATTTCACTATCGGAGAATAATTGATCTATGTGCGCATACACATTAGATTCAAGTTGCTCCATTTTTTCTTTGGGTAACTGCTCAACAGGATGCGAGCGCTGTTTGTGATGTCTGGTCTCGTCAACAACCGCTTGCCAAAAACCGTCTTTATCCATGGCCCGAACCTTCTGTCAAAGTGAACAGATTTTGTCGAACGGTTTCCAACAAATATTTACGCGCGCTATGCAGGCGCTTTCTGAACAATGCTTCACTGATTCCAATCAGGTTGGCAAGATAACGGCCACTTGATTTACTTAACAGAACCGGGTCTACCAGTGATTTATAGTTAACTGGCAAATAAACGGATATCTCTTCGTCTGAGCAGTTTTTAGTCGCTTTACGGCTTGCATTGTCAAATAGTCTCAACGCTTCGGAGTCATCTATATCATTAATGGTGGCCACTTCTGCAAGGGTTGGATCGGTTTCAAATATAACGTCGTACTCGTTCACCATATAAACATTTCTGGATTTAATATCAACGAACTTCAGGTGCGGTTTGATGATATTTTCAATGACGTCGTCAAGCATACTTTTGTCGAGAGATTCTTCCAACATAGAATCACTTATGTCAGAAAAACGTGCCGGTGTTTTTTCACCTGCATCATTGATTGTAAACGGCAACTTATCGATATGTTTGAGTATTGCCCATCGAATCGGCGCGCGCAGATACGCTCTGAACTTACCGTTTAGATTTCTATACTCACTGCCCAGCTTGTCCGGTTGTAACACCTGCATCCACACCGTCTGGGCAATATCCTGAACATCATCCGGGTTATAGATTTTTCTGCCTACTTGCTGCACCACCCAGGAGGCATGGCGCTGATACAGTTGTTGCGTAGCTCTGGTTCGTTCAACGGATGTGCGCTGATGATCAACCAATATCGCTACCAGCTCATCACTTTTTACATCAAGATTACCTGTGCTATCTGATGTCATCTTGAACCAGTGCGTTGCTCTGATGAGAAAGCCCTATGAAGGCAATCAAGGGGTAAGGTTAGTTTGTAAAGTTTACACCACTGTGCTGAATACTCTACATCTTACAAAACCAACACTTACCCCTGACTGGACTTTTAAGCGACTCAACAAAAACCTTCACAACACTTAGCCGCTTATGGACGATCATGGGTTAATTGGGTGTTCTCACCCCTGCATCATTGCCATGATTACTGATCCACTCAAACCCGATACCGGCGGGCTCATAAGCGCTACCACCCAGTGATTGCGCACCGACCCGATTAGCGCTCCATTGACCATTTTGATAATCCATCGTCCAGCGCTCAAGTGTGCCTGCCAAATTCTTCTGGTGGCAAACACCCGAGGTATCCGTGATGCAGTTAGCCGTGTTTCCAGGCTGTGAGTTCCAATAGTTTCTTATCGACGCCGATTTTTGCTTGATCTGGTTCCCAGTACACGGGATAGAGCTGGCATTCTGACCAAAGGGGTCGGTACAGAATTCTGCTGGGCCATTATCATTGTTGACTTCAACGGCTTTGAAATTGACTGCACGCATCGAACCATTAAAAGGTGAATTTGCTGACTTCCAGTAATCTGGCCCCGGATGGTTAGCCGGCAAAATGGAACAGAAACCGCCTGGCAGCCGTGTACCATTATTCTCGTAGCACAGGTCAACAGTGCGCTGCAGGGTGAAATCGCTCCTCAATAAACGAGCTGGATTTTTCACCACATAGTACGGTGCGAAGCTAATGCTACCTACTGGCGTTTTGACCGAAACTTCATCTTGTTGCCACAATTCAGGCTGTCTAACCTCGTTCCAGTTTCTCCACTGGAGGTTGCTTATCGATACGAATTCTCGCGCACCATTCGGATTGGGCGGCGAGGCCATAGTGGGTGGTGTAATAGGATCAGGTTCCCCGTTCCACGGAAAAGTCAGGAAAGAAGTCACCTGCGTTTCAACCGGCTCAATATTAACGAAACCATTGCTGCCGATAAATGTGACTTTGTTTGGCTTTCCCCAATCAGCCATTATTTTTACCGAGAATTCAGTAGACTCTTGTTGATGAGTATCATTGCACTGCAAATTCAAATAGTACTCATGGGTGTTATTGGTAAGCGCATCAGAAGAGTGAGAACCCTGGTGAATTTTCGATAACCAATCGCAGGTTATACCTGCATCGTATAGGGTATCGTTGCTATTTGTTGAAGTACCAATGGCGAGCTTGATGTTATTGGCGACCACAACTTTATGTCCGAAGTGATCTTCATGGCGGGGCATAGTCGAACCAGCATGCTGCTGCTCCATCACAAAACCAAAGGCTGGGTAACCTTCGGCATAAGCAATAATATCCGAAGTATTGGGGTCATCACCATGTTCGTGGCGGAACACACAGCCGTTTACCGCTGACGGATGCCAGGTATGGTAAGCCAGTCCATCATCACCCTTGACCCAATAACGGTCATGCAAATCACGACAGTCTTCACCAGTGTTGCTTGTGCCTAACGGTGTCGGATCATTAGCCGGTGCATCAATTTTCTGTCGCCAATTACCAAAGGTTGCGCTGGCAGTGACGGACATTTCAGCAGGTAAACA
>CAYTJF010000348.1:0-4434 GCA_964437945.1 uncultured Granulosicoccaceae bacterium | reverse complement strand
CCTTCAGTAGCTGCATCGCCTTCAGTAGCTGTAGCTTCTTCAGTCGGCGTAGTACCGCTGATTGCATAACCGAAATAACCGAGAATAAGTAAGAAAAGAAGAGTTCCAAGTGATTTAGCTTTCATAAGGTTTAGCTTTTACAATCTGTAGCTGTTAAAGAACAGAGTTAAAAGTGTTAGCGAGACCAGAGTCTATATTAGCGGGCAAAAATTTAAAAGAAATTGAGATAGAGCGAATTTACGACATAGCAAAAAAGACCGAAGGGCGTGGCCATTGAGACAAAGTGTCTCAGGCCAATCAGATAGTGCGTGTGTTTTTGCGATCAGAAGTAATCTAGTTGAAAGATAAAAACGGTTTTTGAACTTTAGTCCCACAAAAAACCACTGGACAAATAAATAGAGAAGGAGATCGCCAGGAACGTCTTAACGGGATGTGAATTCAGTATTCGATTCGCCTGTGTTTGAGTTGCTTTAAGCGAAGGTTGTTATCGTTTTCAGGCCAATAATAACGTCGATAACTAACGCATTGCAGATTGGCTGCTTTGCCAATAACCACGTTCCATATTATCGACAACTACAAATGCGAAGTGCTGACATTGGTTTTAGATTAGTCATTGTCATCACAAAGGATAACCCGAACCGGTAGTCGTTCAGTGCGTTGCCTGTCAAACGGAATTGAATAACGATCACGTACAAAGATGAAGCGTTGAATCGGTGAGGAGTTCAGCGAGGGCGTAAAGACAATTCGCTTAAATGAAAAGTTGGTAGGCGCGAGTGGATTCGAACCACCGACCCCCACCATGTCAAGGTGGTGCTCTAACCAACTGAGCTACGCGCCTGCCGAACGGCGAATTCTACTGGCTTGTCTATCGTTGGGCAAGTGTCGGTTAGGCAGGTGCTGCGAATTCTCTGATTATGCAGATCCCGGCAGGATCTGCGGCGGGGTTGGCGAGTAACACATAGTCGGAACAGCGTTTGCGTATAAAACGGTGTACTGACGTCATTCCAACTGCGTAAGAAAAGCGCTACACTTGTCAGTACACAAAGCACAAGTGGCCCCTCGTGCGGGCCACCACTGATAATCACGTGGCCTATCGTGTGGGTCACCACTGGGAAAAGTTTATGCCTCAAATTACTCTGCCTGACGGTAGTGTCCGTCAGTTTGCCAATCCTGTGTCTGTATTCGACGTCGCTGCTGACATTGGCCCCGGACTTGCCAAAGGTACGCTTGCCGGGATCGTTGATGGCTCTCTGGTTGATTCCAGCCACATCATGGAAGACGATGCGTCTCTGGCCATTGTCACCACCAAGAGCGAAGAAGCGCTGCCGCTGCTGCGTCATTCCACCGCCCACTTGCTGGCACAGGCGGTAAAGCAGTTGTTTCCCAGCGCGCAGGTGACAATCGGTCCGGTTATCGACAACGGCTTTTATTATGACTTCGCCTTTGAGCGTGCCTTTACTCCAGAAGACCTGGAGATCATCGAGACGCGCATGGGCGACTTAGCAAAACAGGCCATTCCAATCAAGCGCTCAACCATTAGTCGCAACGACGCGGTGAGCTATTTCGACGGGCTTGGCGAGCACTATAAATCAGAGATCGTGGGCAGTATTGCAGCAAATGAGACGCTGTCACTGTACGAGCAAGGCGACTTTACCGATCTTTGCCGCGGGCCTCATGTACCCAACACATCTCACTTGAAAGCGTTCAAGCTGACGCACGTGGCTGGTGCTTACTGGCGTGGCGATTCAGACAATGCCATGTTACAGCGCATCTACGGCACGGCGTTTGCCGATAAAAAACAGCTCAAAGTTCATTTGCATAACCTGGCTGAAGCCGAGAAACGCGACCATCGCAAAATCGGCAAACAACTGGATTTATTTCATTTACAAGATGAAGCACCGGGCATGGTGTTTTGGCATCCGCGTGGTTGGGCGATCTATCAGGCCATCGAGCAGTACATGCGCAAGATGCAACAGGCCGAAGGGTATCAAGAGGTCCGTACACCGCAAATTGTTGACATGTCTTTGTGGGAGCGTAGTGGACATGCAGACAAGTTCGGCGATGATATGTTTTCGGTAACTACTGACGAGAAGCGTAATGCCATCAGTGCCATCAAGCCGATGAATTGCCCCTGCCATGTGCAAGTGTTTAATCAAGGCCTGAAGAGCTATCGTGATCTGCCACTGCGCATGGCTGAATTTGGTTCATGCCACCGCAACGAGATGTCTGGTGCATTGCACGGCATCATGCGTGTTCGTGGGTTTACTCAGGACGACGGCCATATTTTCTGCACCGAAGATCAGATTCAGCCTGAAGTAGGCCGATTTATCGATTTTCTGCACACGGTATACAAGGATTTTGGTTTTGAAGAGGTTATCTACCGCTTATCGACCCGCCCGGCCAACCGGGTGGGTAGCGACGAGATCTGGGACAAGTCTGAAAAAGCGCTGGCAGATGCGCTCGACGCAAAAGGTCTGGATTGGCAGGAACTGCCGGGCGAAGGGGCGTTCTACGGACCCAAGGTAGAATTCTCGCTGAAAGACTGCATCGGGCGGGTTTGGCAGTGTGGCACTGTGCAGGTGGATTTTTCGATGCCAGGCAGGCTGGATGCAAGCTTTGTTTCCGAATCAGGTGAGAAATTTGCGCCAGTGATGCTGCATCGGGCAATTTTGGGCTCATTTGAGCGATTTATAGGCATTTTGATCGAGAACCATGAGGGTAAATTGCCACTTTGGCTGTCCCCGGTTCAGGCTATGGTGATGAATATCACCGATAAACAGTCCCCGTACGTTGAGAAAGCTGTGAAAGTGTTGCAAAATAGCGGGTTACGCGCCGAGTCAGATTTGCGCAACGAGAAAATTGGTTTTAAAATCCGCAGCGCTACGCTTGCGCGGGTGCCGTATTTACTGGTTGCAGGCGATAGAGAGGTCGAGAGTGGCGAGCTCGCTGTGAGAACACGCGATGGTCGCGACCTTGGCACAATGAAGCTTGACCAATTGGTCGAGCAATTGAATTTAGAGACCGCCAGTCGCGGTCAAACTGTACTGGAGGAATAACGAAATTTCTGCGAAAAAAGTTAATCGGAAGAACGAAGAAATCGACGTACCCGAAGTTCGGCTTATAGGTGCCGATGGGGAACAAGTTGGAGTAGTATCACTGGACGTTGCAATGGCAACCGCCGCTGACCATTCACTCGACCTTGTCGAGATTTCTCCAAACGCCGAACCGCCCGTGTGCAAGATCATGGATCATGGTCGCTTTCAGTTTGAAAACAACAAAAAGCAACACTCGGCCAAGAAGAAGCAGAAAACCGTTCAGATAAAGGAAATCAAGTTTCGTCCCGGTACGGAAGACGGTGATTATCAGGTCAAGTTGCGTAGTCTGGTCAAATTTCTGGAAAACGGCGACAAGACCAAAATTACGCTGCGATTTCGTGGTAGGGAAATGGCCCATCGAGAATTGGGTGCGCAGCTACTCAAACGTGTTGAAGAGGACTTGTCCGAATTGGCGACGGTAGAGCAGTTTCCGAAACTGGAGGGCCGTCAGATGGTGATGGTCATGGCGCCCAGGAAAACGTAAAGCGTCAGTATGTAAAACCAGTTTGTAGAGCTAATATGTAAAGGTAAAGGCAGTAAAAGATTTTTAGTCAGCCGAGATGACGTACAGACACTAAGACGTCGCCGGCTTTTCACTCAAGGTATTTTCAAATACCGTAATTTAGGAGTCAAACAGTGTCTAACAAGCAAAAATCAGTCAGCGGCGCCACCAAGCGCTTCAAGCGAACAGGTTCTGGCGGCTACAAGCGCAAGAGCTCGCATATGCGTCACATCCTGACCAAGAAAAGCACCAAGCGTAAGCGTCAGCTTCGCGGTGCTTCCATGGTTCATGAATCAGATGTGGTTCTGATCAAACGCATGTTACCCAACCTTCGCTAGGAGAGCACGATGCCAAGAGTAAAAAGAGGCGTTACCGCTCGCGCCAGTCATAAGAAAGTTTTAAAGCAGGCGAAAGGGTACCGTGGTGCTCGCAGTAAAGTATTTCGCGTTGCCAAACAGGCCGTCACCAAAGCGGGACAATATGCGTATCGCGACCGCAAAGCGAAGAAGCGTATTTTTCGTCGTTTGTGGATTGCCCGAATTAACGCTGGTGCACGTGCACAAGGCATTACGTACAGTCGATTGATGCAAGGCTTGAAAAAAGCTGAAATCGATATTGATCGTAAAATGTTGGCAGATCTTGCCATTGCCGACTCAGCAGCGTTTACCGCCATCGTCGATAAGGCGAAGGCTGGTCTGCAAGCTTAAGAGCTTGCTTAACCAATGATCTGAGCGCCGCACTACCGACGTTTAGTTCAACGGTTTAATAGATGACCAGGCGTGGTTCACGCCTTATCGACGGGGAAAGCCAGCGCAGCAGTGGTTCGCCAGGCAACGG
>CAYTJF010000347.1:0-4494 GCA_964437945.1 uncultured Granulosicoccaceae bacterium | reverse complement strand
TGAAGTGGCTCTGCGGCTCTGAACCCGAATGTATCAAGTGGATGGACCACTAGTACAAGTAGAACAATTGTCGATTTCAGATGCAGCGTTTGAAGGAGGGTATTCAGATCACGCACACTTAACTCGAGCATTTAAACGATTTGGTGGATTTACACCGTCAAATATCCCGCATCATTTGTCGTCTCCAACACTATTGCTCTAACAATGTCTTATTTATTCAAGACAGTCGGTCTAAGTCGCTGTAGTCTTACAACATGAAACTTGGATACACAATAATATATGTGGCTGACGTTCCCGGCACCATTTCATTCTATGAAAAGGCGTTTGGGCTTACACGTCGTTTTATTCACGAAAGCAACTTGTATGGTGAATTAGAAACTGGCAACACAATTCTTGCATTTGCAGGTAACGAAGCTGCCGAGATGAACGGCTTGGCAATCCTGCCTAATAATCCGGAAGGTCCGGCTGCTGGCTGGGAAATCTGTTTTGTAACAGAGGATGTTAGTGAGGCGTTTAATCGCGCCATTTCTGAAGGTTGTACGAGTGTCAGCAAACCCACAGATAAACCCTGGAATCAAACAGTTTCCTATGTACGAGATCTGAATGGATGTATTGTCGAGATAGCATCGCCAATTGCTTCTTAGAGTTACAACGAAGCCGATTATTTCGGTTGCTAAATCGAACGGAGCTGACAAAATGTCACCGCGCACCTGAAGTTCTTTTCCAGTAAATTTAGAATGATTCAGCTCAGATCAGCAAAGCTTGATGACGTAGAGATCATTGTTCAAATACTTAAGCGCTCTCGGGCTCAATATCTTCCTTACGCGAAATCAATTCATACGCTCGATGAAGACCGGCTCTGGGTCAGTGACATATTAATACCGTCCAATGATGTTGTGATTGCTCAGGTAGATGGAATTGATGTAGGCGTACTGGCAACAACAGTAATTGATGAAGTTGGTTGGATAGAGCAGCTTTACCTTTCTCCAGGCAATGTTGGAAAAGGGACTGGCGCTGCTATGTTAACTCACGCGTTTAGTGTTCTGCCACGGCCTATCCGTCTGTGGACCTTTCAAGAAAACAAGAGAGCAATAAAATTTTACGAGAATCATGGTTTTTATGCCGTCAGGTACACCGATGGCAAACAAAATGAGGAAAAGTGTCCGGATGTGCTTTACGAATGCAGATAAATATGGCCCAACGTATCGACAATAGGCTCTCGATATTTCAAATAACTTCCAATTTTCTCAGATCTAATCAATCACCGCTTTGTAGACATAGCCACCCGTACGAATCTAGTTGAGTTACACTTACTTAATTGAATTCGCCATGATCAATAAGGTTCTGATTGGCCACGACCGGTTGTTCTAACCCTTCGAAAAAGCTATCTGTATGAAGTTAAATCGACTAATCACTGATAAGCAAGTATGCGTCTAAAGACTCAAAAAGAGAGTTAGTTTGAACAGTAGCGTTGAGATTCGACCACAAAACGTTATACGTGGTGTTTCTCTGATTGTTGCTGCTGCGTTGACGATTTCGATACAGGATGTAATATTCAAACTCTTCAGTAGTGAGCTGACTCTCTGGCAAATCTTTGCACTTCGGGGCTTAATTGCTGTTCCGATGTTATTAATTCTTGCAATAGCGCGTAAAGAACATAAAAGTGTAGTACGACTTGCATTGGGGAAATGGCCAATGCTGCGCGCGATCTTCATAACCATGACGTTCTTGGCGTTTTATTCAGCAATTCCATTTTTGAGTTTGTCAACGGTTGGGGCAGCAAACTACATTGCGCCTATCTTTGTAACATTACTCTCAGCTTATGTTATTCGTGAAGCTGTTGGACCACTTGGCTGGCTTGGAGTGCTTCTTGGGTTTGCCGGTGTTATCGTGCTATTGCAGCCCGGGGCTGATGCTTTTTCGTTTTGGTCTCTTCTTCCTGTGCTTGGGGCTGCGTTCTACGCCCTTGCACATATAACGACTCGTACAAAGTGTCAGGGAGTTCCTCTAGGTGCTATTGCGCTCTCGCAGAATCTGATCATGCTATGTGCTGGTTTGATCATAAGTGCGATCTTAGTAACGCTCAAACCTCAAAGCGAGATCGCAAACGCCTATCCCTATATCTTTGGAATGTGGTCATACGCTAGCCTGAACGATTGGCTTGTACTGGCTTTGCTAGCTGTATTTGCTATTGCAGTTGGTATGCTATTAGCTGGCGCTTATCAGGCAGCGCCGCCAGCTATCGTCTCTACGTTTGAATACAGTTACCTGGTTTTTGTAGCAGTGTGGGACATTCTTTTTTTCGGTAATTCTCCAACCCTAATATCGATCACGGGAATGATTTTAATTGTTGTAGCTGGGTTATTGGTGTTGCGCAGGAATGATCATTCTAAATAAAGGCGAATCCATAACTTGCAGATCAATTAGTGGGAGTCGAGCTTCTGCGTATAGATACAACATAGTCGACTTTCTCAGAGCAAATTCGCCTAAAATTTATAGAGCCTAAAGACACTCAAACAGAGTTGTCTTCCCAGACACCTTATGGTCTGCACCCAGTTTTTTTACTGTCGGCTTTGCTTTTCCTGGCGCTGCCGAAACAATCAAGTACTCGCATCAACACTTGGTTTTTCTGTAATTTCTTGTACAAGTAACAGTTCTTTTCTTTTCCGTTGTTACATATAGCTAAAGCCCCTCGCTGAAATGCCGACTTGTTGGACAAGCCGAAGCGATTAATGTCGTATTGGTCGTCAATTGCATATCAAGCAAACCAAGATCTAGGTGAGGATGAACAAAAACGTGTTTCTACATCAGTATGTTTTGCAGCTAATAGAGAAGAAAGCCCTGTTTACCGTCTGTTTCTCCGGCAAAGCAAACTTGGCAATTATTCGAAGTAGCAATACGCCACTCAAAGCCATATCCGAATCACCATTGCATCATTGAGCCTCGTGCAGAGATGCAGTTTTTATAATGAATTTATCTGTAGATAATACAACCGCCCAATTAGCAGAATAATCGAATACTTGCTAATGCTCAGGAGCCATATAGTGAAAATTTTTCGGTCGCGTACCATGCGAGTTTCTCGTAGTACAATTTCAATAATCGGGAGCTTCATTGGTTTTACGATGGTCACATCGTCACTCTACGCATCAAGCTTCGATGGCAACCTGGATGCTCGCGAAAAGCAGCTGACTGGTGAACCACCAATGGACGAAACTTTGCATATAGATCAGATACTGACTGCGACCGATGCCTTTGGCCTTCCCATCTGGAATGGTGCAAGTGATGCTGATTGCACGATTGGTACCGCTGATTTATTTTTTGTTACACCAGGTACTTTGCCCTGCGGCACGGCTGCAAATACTGTTGAACCCGAAGCCTGGATGTTAGATGGATTGATCAAATTGCCAGTCGGTGCCACCTCGATGGAGATTTCTGTATCCAATGAACATCCAACCAATTCACCCAGAGCTTTAGGAGTACACTTCTACTCCGCCCTGTCAGACCAACAGTCTGATATGGTCTACCTTGGTGGTGGCAGAGGCAAGCCTAATACCCTGATTCGAATCGAAGCAGCCGTCCCCATTCCCTCAGCGGTTTGCGCCGCGCCAGATGCAGTTGCGTTTCGAATGTATGCTTATGACGCCGGTGGCAGCCATGCAGCGCGATTGTCATGGAAAGTGGCGGGCGGTACGCAAGACACAGGTGGTGCTTGGGCAACTATACCGTCAAACCACTTATCATCAGCTGCAGGTTTTAACAACGATCTCGATGGTTCCGGTGTGGCGGATTATCAGGAAACCGACACTGATGGCGACGGCATTTCCGACTGGGAAGAAAACGGTCAGATGCTGACTGTAACGCTTCCCGACGATGATGGTGATGCGTTACCAAACTGCGCGGACCCGGATTCAGACGATGATGGTATCCCTGATTCAGTGGAATTGACGATAGATTCTGATTCCGACGGTATTGCGGATTTTCTGGATGAGGACTCTGACAATGATGGTATTCCGGATAGTGTTGAAGGTAGCGGTGACACCGACAGCGACGGTATTCCTGATTATCTCGACAACGATTCTGATGGCGATGGTATCAACGACACTCTGGAAGCAGGCGCTAACCCTGGCTCACCGGTAGACACTGATGGTGACGGTATCCCAGATTATCTCGATCAGGATTCAGACGGTGACGGCATTGACGATAGTGTTGAACTCGCTGGTGATACTGATGGCGACGGTATAGCGAACTATCAGGATTTGGATTCCGATGGTGATGGCATTCCAGACAGTGTGGAAGGCACTGCCGATACCGATGGTGACGGTGTACCGGACTATCTTGATACCGATTCTGATGGTGATGGTATTGCAGATTCCATTGAGGCTGGTGCAGCGCCGGGAACGCCAGTGGATACTGATGGTGATGGCACACTGGATTATCTCGACACCGATTCAGACGGTGACGGCATTGATGACAACACCGAACTGGCCGGAGATA
>CAYTJF010000346.1:0-4512 GCA_964437945.1 uncultured Granulosicoccaceae bacterium | reverse complement strand
CGGATAATTTGAAAAGTGCAGTAACCAAAACTGATCGATACGTACCCGTACTCAACGCATCCTATGAGCAGTGGGCTGATCATTATATGACAGCCGTGATACCAGCACAGTCTCGCCAAGAGTCGAGTTCTATGCCAGTGGTTAAGTTGGTCCTAGCGCCTTAGTTGCGCTTCACGGCACAGCGCTGCCAGACGGAAAAAACCATGCGCCATTTTCGAATATGGGATGCTAATAAAGAAAACAGCCACAAACGCTAAGTGAATGATGAGCCATAAGCTTGCTAACTTGGTACCACTAAACCAGTACAACAGAAGTCCGGTTGTTGAAACCAAAAATAACAGCCCAATAAACACATACTCCGCTGCAGCATTAGTTTTTGCTCCGAGATCTGAATCGGCTCGCGATTTCAGGTACGAAAGCTTTGCGGTGCCTAATGACAACAACACACCGCCAGACACACCAAACAGCTTAGGCAAACTAAATAATGAATATGGCGCAGTTAGCCCAAAAAAATAATGATAAAGCGTACCGGTACAGGTGCTGGCAAAGCACAATAAGAATCCATACATGGTGGCCTGATGCGCCCAGCGCCGTGTGGAACTAAAACCGTCTTCAGATTCGTAGTTACAACCCTGCCCCTGCCCACCAGAGAGTTGACGCAGCGTAGCGGCTGATTTAAACGCTTCTTTTAAATCAAGCACGGTTAATCGAGTTCCACCGACTGCGCGCCAATAAGCTTTAAGACCAAGTGCAAGTGATACCAAAGGAACTAAAAATAATGGCGTGAAAACCAGCACCATCATCGAATGACTGATAGAAGTATAGAAAGACTCAGAAGACACCCATGGAACACCGATGACAAATGCAAACAAAACCATAAAAAAAACAGTTAGCATCACGTAAGGCCAAACACTTTGCTGCATAGCACGAGATAACCAACGCGGCTTAACATGCTGTTCCCAGCTTGTTGCACGTCTATTCGCCAGTAGTGATGGAATATTGATTGCAAATTCGTGTGGCTCTGTGTATTGACAAGCGTAGTAACACCCACGACAGTTATGGCATAGGTTTGCCAGATGAGTCACCGTTGGCTCATCGAAATCGCGGTATCGAGTCAACGCTTGAAAGGTCGCGCAGTAACCTTCGCAATACCGACAGGAATTACAAATGCCCAGTTGGCGCTCGGCTTCGGTTTGATCACTATAAGTCTTCTCATAAGTCTGTTCACTCGATTTGGTGTCGGTCTTATCGTGTTGCATACTGTCCTGCCTGTTGGCCAGCAATACGTCCAAGCACGGTGCCTATGGTCATTCCAAAACCGGCAAGATAACCTTCACCCAATATATTGCCAGCGACTATTTCTCCGGCTGCCCACAGATTGACAGATGGTTTATCAGCAAACGATACACGAGTGGTTTTATCCACGTTGACACCAAGATAGGTGAAGGTGACTCCTGGGCGAAGCGCATATCCGTAATAAGGCGGTTTATCAATAGGCCGAGCCCAATTGGTTTTTGCAGGTGTTATCCCAGTGGTTGTTAATCCATCGAGTTCGGTTGCATGAAACTCTCCTGCTTGGCATGCCGCATTAAAAGCGTCAATCGTTTTAACACTAACATCTACTGGCAAAGCGAGACTTTCAAACAAATCGGGCAATGTGTCAGCAACAATCGCCGGAAATACTGACGGCATAAACAGCGTATTGGATTTACTGTCAATAATTGAATAGCCAATTTGATCTGGCTGGGCAGCAACCAGTCGCCCCCAGATCGCGTATCGTTTTGGCCATATATCTTCACCTTCATCGTAAAAACGTTCACCATTGGCATTCAACACCACTGAGAACGGTACACAGTCCAGCCTTGTTACAATGCCACCATCGTACTCTGGTGCTCGTCCATCTATGGCAACTGCATGACATTGCGTTGGGTCGCCAATTGAGTCGGCCCCAGCGTCCAATAGTGATCTGAGCACTTCACCACGGTTGTACGGGGTACCACGAATCAGGAAATTTTCTGCGGCCTCGCCCCAGGCTTCGGTCAACCACTGTTTGTTCGACTCAAAGCCACCTGCTGCAATGACTATGGCTTTTGCAGTCACATAGCGTTGTTCACCATCAAAATCCACTAATATGCCATCACTCAGGCCGTCTTCAATATGAAAGTCTAAAGCTGTAGCGTTATAGTGGACTGTTACACCCAATTCCTCACAGCGTCGGTAGTACGCATTCACAAGCGCCTTACCGCCACCCAGGAAAAATGCATTGGTGCGCGACAACGACAAAGTACCAGACAACGAAGGTTGAAAATGCACACCTTGTCTGCGCATCCATTGATAGCATTCACTCGATTGCTGCATGACCAACTTCGCCATGACTTCGTCGGTGTTGCCTTTGGTCACGCGGAGTAAGTCGTCGTAAAACTCATTAACAGAGTATTCACCAGATAAAACGCCAAGTGGTACTTGATGAGCACACCGAAAGTTTCTAACGTGGCGACTATTGCCGCCTCGATATACCTTCGGCGCACGTTCGAGTAGCACAACACTTGCACCCAATTCAGCGGCACTGATGGCTGCACACAATGCAGCGTTACCGCCGCCTACGACCAGAACATCAGCAAGCTGCTCTGCACACCCTGGCTGTATAACAGATAAATTAGGCGATATTGGTGTTACCGGACCGGCCAAATTGAGGCCCTCCTATACATATTAATTAATCTTCTAGTGTAGCGCGGTATGGTGTGGAAGATAAAAGTTACGCTACACGTTCTGCATTATGTTGATGACCAACAACGCAGTTTCAATCGAATTGCCGCGCAAGAACGGCACCGAGTACAGTCCAGCCAACTTGTGCTGAAAAGGCAATTTGCGTGGTCACGACTCTTTAAAAACAAGTACTTTGAATTACAACTTGACCACGCAATATGCAGCAACACAGCTGATAAGCACTGCAATTTAGGCCGTGAGTTTTTAGGTTTGATGTTGGTAATTGGCATATTTATCACCGCTCAAGCTGCTTAGTCTGAAGACAAATCAAACACATTGAACAGCTTGTAATGACAGCCGCATAAATATTTAGTCGAGTCAATGAATCCCATCTATGACACGAGGTATAACAATCGCTTGTTAAATCAGGCTAGCAGCGTTAATTGAGGCAATAAGTCAGTTTACCCACTGCTATGCCGTAGACCAACTTTCGAACTTTTACATTTCTTCAAAGTCGTTTCATAACAATACCTATCCGCTCTGTAAATTCGCGGCATATGTAGTTGCTCGTAGTACTGGACATTCCATTAGTGAGCATCGTCAAGTGAGGTTTTCGTAAGTTATTCTTCAACGATTTAATATATGATTCATACGTCGTATTTATACCGTTTTTTATAGTGACACCACAATAATTAACGACGACACCACAATAATTAACGACTTAGCAAAATATAAATTCTTGGAGGATATTTCTAAATGAGACGAGCTCTAACTCGCATTTCCATACGTGAGATTGTATGCAATGGCCTTCCGTTGTTCACCACACTTGGTCTAGTAGCGCTTGGAATAGCATCGACATCTGTACATTCCAATGAACCACTGCCTTCAAGCGTTGACCCGAACGCACCTGAACTAGCTGTCGCGGTAGTACGCAGCACGGGTGAAGAGATACCTTATGATGTAATAAACGGTATGGCCATTCTCGAAGGCGATATTATTTTGGGTACGCATGCTGATGTACAGGCATACGGTATTGAATCTTTGGCAGTCGCGCCTCCGTCTAACGCAGTTTGTCCGGCAAACGTTGCTTGCTCGGTTATCAACGCCAGCCCACGGCGACGTTGGCCCGATGGCATTGTTCCCTACACATTGAGTTCAGGTACTCCGTCAGCGTCCGCACGGGCAGTCGAAGATGCAATTGCAGAATGGGAAAGTAAAACCAGTGTTCGATTTATTCCAAGAACGAACGAACGTGATTATGTTGAATTTGTTAATACCGGCGTTGGCAATGGGTGTAGCTCGTTTATAGGTCGAGTTGGTGGACGACAATCACTCAATTACGCCAGCACTTTCACCGATTGCCTGGTGCATGAAATTGGTCACGCGATGGGACTAGCTCATGAGCAAAATCGAAATGATCGCGATGAGCACGTCACCATTGACTTTAGCAATATCGCGGGAAATGCTGAATCTCAGTTTCGTAAAGCAACCTCCAGTACTGATGTTGGCGATTACGATTTTGCATCCGTGATGCACTACCCCGCTTTCTTATTTGCGTTGAATCCATCAAGACCTGTAATTCGTCCGAAAGATCCAAGCATCTCGCTTTTTTCATTTGGACAAACAACTTCCCTATCTCCGATAGACGTATTAGGAGTCGAGTTTGTTTATGGCGATTCGACAACACCACCAACACCACCACCGCTACCGCCACCACCACCGCCACCGCCTGCGCCACAACCAGAGCCAGAGCCAGAGCCAGAGCCACAACCTGAGCCTGAGCCAGAACCACAACCTGAGCCTGAG
>CAYTJF010000345.1:0-4566 GCA_964437945.1 uncultured Granulosicoccaceae bacterium | reverse complement strand
GTTGTTACCCATGGTGCTGAGCAGTTTGAACTGACTAAAGAAAATGCTATAAAACAAAGTAAAACACACGACATTGTAAAACGAATTTCCGCAGAGAATGTACCTGTTCACGTCTGTTCAACTCATGCGAGCTGGCGTGGAAAGACGGAAAATGATTTTCCTGACTATGTGCTGGCATCGTCAGGGGCAGGTAGTCAAATGAAGGAATACCTGGATCTGGGATATACTCAAGTTGCTATCTATTAAACGTTAACAAGATCGTACAATTCTCCCACCCAACAAATATACACCCATGCCCGCCGTCACTTGGATGTAGCACTTCTAATTCAGATAGAGATTGGGATCATGATCAAATACCCAATGAGAAACAAAAGCCCAGGTAATAAGATTTCCATTTTGTATCCGTCACTGCCAGTTACGTGTACTGCCACTCCATCTGCGTGGGTTGTTGGTTCTTGCGTTTTCGTACACAGTAACTCTTTTCTTCAACAACTCTTTGTCAACTCCGTCGTGCCGTTTGGACTGATTGGAATCTTCTTATATTGCTTATAGCTGCTTTGGATTTGAACCCAACTGGGTGACCGAACTCTATTGTATGTCACAACATACTACCGGTGGCGCTCCGGCAACAACCCCTGCCTATACCTCTGCAAAACAAATTGCAGAAACAACCCAATAAGCAGCATTCGCAAATACGCAGACCGACTGGCCCATTCGATCGGTAAATGGCTGGTGATAATTTCTGTCATCGACCAGATTGCCCAAACCAGCAGAGCACCTGCAATCGCACCGCGATTATTGCCGCTGCCGCCGGCTATCAACATGACCCAGCATAGGAAGGTGACCAGCAAGGGTTCGGTGGCGTCGGGACTGAAGAATTTAAAATAGTGTGCGCTTAAAGCCCCTGCCACCCCCATGAAAACAGATCCGACGACAAACGCATCGACCCTGAAGCGTTGTACGTTCTTGCCTATTGAATCGGCCGCGACGTCGTTGTCACGAATAGCCCGCATAACCAGTCCCCAGGGACTTTGCGACAATCGCTGCGACACAATATAGGTTAACAGCACAATCAGCCAGACAAACACCACATACACAATCTCTGCCTGACGGCCGCTAAATACAGATTCCAATGGCCGAGGTATTCGAGAGATCCCTAAGCTCCCGTTGGTCAGCCATTGCTCGTTGATGACTATTAAGCGAATAATTTCTGCTACACCTATCGACGCCATAGCCAGATAGTCCGCTTTCAAGCGAACACAAACGCGGGCTATACACCAGGCAGTTAACCCTGCCACGACACCCGCACCCAACAACCCAATTAGTATCGGTAAGTCAAAACCACCCACATGCGATGGTGCGCTTGCAGAGGTCAGTATTGCCGCAGTATATGCACCGACCGCATAAAACCCGGCTATACCAGCGTTGAACAATCCCCCAAAGCCCCATTGCATGTTCAGTGCAATACACAGTACGGCATAGATTCCGCCCATGGTTAGAAAACCGACAAGATAAAAAGCGATGCCCTCTGCACTCATTACAGTAGCCTTCCCTTAAACAAACCCTGAGGGCGTAACAAGAGCAAGGCAATCATAATGACGAATGCAACGGCGGATTTATAACTCGGTGATAACAGCGTCACACCAAAGATTGGGTAGGACACACACTCTTCAACGATACCGATAATGAGACCACCGGTGATAGCACCCAGCGGTTTGCCAATGCCACCCAATAGCGCTGCTGCAAACATTGGCAGCAGCATATTCCAGCCCAGGTTGGTGTGCACATCAGTATCCAGGCCAACAAACACCCCAGCGATAGCTGCCAGTGCGGCACCAATTATCCAGGTCCAGCGGATAACGTTATCCGTATCGATGCCCGCAACGCGTGCCAGCGACGCATCATCTGCCACCGCACGCATACAGCGCCCCATACGGCTATAGGAAAGAAACAGATGCAGTAATACAGTTATTGCAACGGTACAAACAATTATTTGAACATGTCTTGTTGCTACGCGGAAGGTGTCAAAGTACACCTGGGGCTTTTGAAAGCCCGTTGTATACACCTGGCTTTCAGTTCCCCATAGCACCTGAACCAGTGAACGTAGAATGAGAGCGACACCGAAGGATGCAATGACGGTATAAATGGTTGGCAGTTCCCGTAACGGTTGGTAGAACAGCCGGTCGCAAGCCAGTGCTGCGATTATTGCCAGAGCGATTGCGAAAGGAATAGCGAAAAGCGGTGGGATTCCAGCTACCCAAACGACCGTTAACGCACCGTACGCACCAACCGTCATTAAATCTCCGTGTGCGAAGTGTGCAAATCGCAGCACGCCAAATATCATCGAAATACCAACCGCACCGAGCGCGTAAATGCTGCCCAATGTGATGCCGGGTATAAGGTAGTAGTTAATGAACTCAATCATTGAGCTTATTCATTGGTGATGCACCACCGAGAAACGCACGCCTGACATCATCATTTGCCAGTAGTGCAGCACCGGTGCCCGTATGTGCATGACGACCGTTAGCCAGAACATAACCTGTATCTGCGATACGCAATGCCTGCCGAGCGTTTTGTTCGACCATCAAAATGGAGACCCCGGTATCGCGAATCTGTAAAATCAGATCGAAAATAATGTCCAAATAAACCGGTGACAAGCCCGCTGTTGGTTCATCGAGTAACAACAACTGTGGCTCACTCATCAGTGCGCGGCCGATGGCTATCATCTGCCGTTGCCCGCCCGATAGCTCACCGGCAGGCTGGCCGAGCTTGCCGGCTAAATCAGGAAACAACTCAAGCACCCGTTCGCGAGCCATTTTTTTGTTCGCTGGTGGTGACGCATAGGTGCCAATCTCAAGATTTTCATGGACGGTAAGGGTTGGAAAAACATTGCTTGATTGTGGTACCGCAGAAATGCCGAGCGGCACCAAATCAGATGTTTTTATATTAACGATTGACGTGTTATTAAACCGAATTTCACCACCGAGATGCCGGTTTAGCCCGAATATTTGTTTTAGTAAGGTTGACTTACCAGCACCATTGGGACCGACAATGACAGCAATTTCCTTATCCTTTAGTTGCAGGCTGATATGTTCAATGATCGCTTGCGCGCCGTAACCGGCACTTAAGTCCGCAACATCAAGAACCACCGCCGTCATGGTTTATCCTGGTACTTGCCACCACCGAAATAGACGTCGATGACACGTTCGTCGTTGCGTATTTCTGCAACTGTGCCACAAGTCAGCAAGCGCCCTTGAACCATGACATTTACCTGATCGCACAGTCGTGATACATAATCGAGATCATGCTCGATCAGGCAAAAGGTATAACCCTCGGTGGCGTTGAGTTCGAGAATTTTATCGGCGATTTTAGCCAGCAGCGTGCGATTAACGCCAGCGCCAATCTCGTCAAGTAAAATGAGTTTGGGGCGCTGCATAAGAGCGCGCCCCAACTCAAGCAGTTTTTTCTGACCTCCCGATACGTTACCGGCAAGTTCGTCACGCAAAGAACTGATTTCCAGAAATTCGAGTGTCTTAGTTGCCATCGCGTGCGCTTCCTGCGAGCGTAAGCGGCCGCGACGCGGACGAAAAATAGCGTTTACTATATTTTCGCCTTGCCGATTCTCTGCTGCAACGATCAGGTTATCGAGCACGCTTAAGCGTGAGAATTCGTGCGGTAATTGAAAAGTACGGCTTAGGCCCATTAACTGGCGGCGCCACGCAGGTAGCCGGGTAACATCTCTTCCGTCAAAAAGGATTCGACCAGTTTGTGCAAACTGATGCCCGGCTATTATATTGAATGCGGTTGTTTTGCCAGCACCGTTGGGACCGATTAGCCCGGTGATGCTGGCAGAAGGTATGTTAAATGTGCATTGATCTACCGCTTTGACACCACCAAAACTTTTGCTGACGTTGTCAAATTGCAGCATAAGAGCGCCGGTCCGCTATTCAAAAATAGCGATTTGCTTATAGCTATCACCATCAACAACAAACTTGCCAATAAAACCTGAAACATCGCCTTTTTCGTCGAACTCGTGACTACCGGATACACCCTCGTAGTTAATATCCTTTCCATCGGCAATGAGTGCTACGGCTTTTTTCCAATCACCCGGGCCAACTTCTTCACCAGGGGCATTGGCTACTTCACGCAAAGCATCGCGTACTTTTGTGCGATCAGTACTGCCGGCCTTTTCAATCGCTAACGCAATCAACATGGTAGCGTCATACGATTGATCAACAAACGGCTTGTCGGACCCTTCGCCAAACTCTTCGTCAAAGCGTGCGTGGAATACGTCACCCACAGGATTGTCATCAGGTGAAGTCGGCGCTGAGAAAAAAGTGGTAGCGAGTGCTTCAGCGCCAATCTGTTCTATCAGTAAGTCATCACGTAAACCGTCGGTACCGATAAAGCGATCAAAAAACCCGTTTTCAAGCGACTGCTTGACAATCTTTGCACCACTGCCACCTGCATAGGCAATCACTACCAGCGCCTCTGCATCACCAGACGCCATTGACGCCAGTTCGCCACGGTAGGAATTTTTCTTGTCTTCATGTTTTTCAAACGCGG
>CAYTJF010000344.1:0-4616 GCA_964437945.1 uncultured Granulosicoccaceae bacterium | reverse complement strand
TGTGCAATGACGGCTTGAATTGGATTAAGATTGTCACGTTGTGCCTGAAGCACCGTATTACCCAAAGAAAGTGCCTGGGTGATGGTATAGGGAATGGCGTTTTTTTTAACAAACGAACCTCGCATTGGTGCATCTGCAATACCCGCTGCTGCCCCCATTGCTACAACATTTGCACGCGCTATCGTTTCAACCCAGCGTTCATCTTTGGCTTCACGGATAACAACAACGTTGTTTTTTTCATCTGCCATAGCAGCAGGGGTACTTTTGTGCCCGTATATCGACCACGTCGTCATTTGCATTTCCGGGAAAGCGCGTCCCATACCGTCGCCATCAACAACCGGTATCCCGGCCTGCGCCGCGGTTAACATGGGTTCCATCGAGTTTGCACCACCAATCTCTGCTGAAATAAGTGCATCGACAGTACAGTCAAGCTCTTGTTCGAGTGCACGCAGTGCTCGCAGACACTCTTCTCCCTGCTCGATTTTTTCAACCCCGACAACCGGTGCACCGATTCCACCAAGCGATACAACGAGGGCATCATCGTCAAGTTCATCGAGTGGAATGACGTCTATCCGACGTCCCTGTTGCAATTGCAAACGACATCGCCATTTTCCAATGTACGGGTTGCCGCCACCACCGGTACCTAATATTGCCGCACCCACCTCAATGGCGTCGAGATCGGCGTCTTCAATTTTCCTGATCCTATCCATTCAGCTCACCAACCACTTTCAAGCGTATGCGAGTAGCATTACCTGGTAAATAGGCTAGAGGCACATCTTCCTGATCAAGTAATTCAATCGAATCCGGATTCGCTCCGGCGGCAATGGCTTTATCAGTTGCCTCGATGCGTGCCTCTGCCAGAGCATCATCACGGGATTTTTCGGCCAGGCTATATATACGGTCCACTTCACCACTTATCTGACCTATAGCCGCACCAACCGCATTGGCCACTTCAAAATGTTCGGGTCGAATAACCGGCAAGTCGCCCACTTTGTCGGGTATCAATATGCTGCCACCACCCACAGCCAATACTGGAATTTTATCGGCCGATACGCGCATACGTTCAACAGCGTTAACAATCATCTCGTCAATGTCGGTGTAGATGTTTCTTAACACTGATTGCTCCAGCCCCGCTATACCAGCAGCTTCACCAATATCTGCCATACCAAGCCCAACAGCCACATCGGTACTGGTAAGGGTGTCTCCACCAAACACTTTGGCTTTTTCTGTAAGCCGATAACCCACTGACTGAGGGCCGATAGTGATACCGTTATCGGTATTAATGATGGTGCCACCACCGAGTGCAATAGAATAGACATCGGGCATCCGAAAGTTAGTACGTACTCCCCCAACATCAACCGATGTGCTCGCCGGACGAGGAAAACCTTTGACCAACGACCCTACATCGGTAGATGTGCCACCAACGTCGACAACGATGGCGTCTTGTTCTCCAGTCAAGAACGATGCACCGCGCATCGAGTTAGTTGGTCCACTGGCAAACGTCAGTACCGGATAGGCTTGAACAAAATCTGCACTCATTAGTGTGCCATCGTTTTGCGTTATGTAGTAAGGACAAGTCAAGCCCACGGATTTAAGGGCCTTTGCAAAAGCACTAACGGTGTGGTGACTCAATTCAAACAAAGACGCATTCATAATGGCAGCACTTTCGCGCTCCAGAATCCCAAGTCTGCCAATCTCGCTAGACAGTGTGAAGTTCGCCTTTGGTAAAACGCTTTGCATAATACTCTGCGCTTTTTTCTCCATATCATCGTTGACTGGGCTGAACACCGAGCACAGTGCAATTGTGTCAATACCTTTTTTACCGATGCTCGTTGCAATCTGTTTTAATTCCGATTCGTCCAGCTCTGAGATGTTACGACCATCAAATTCGTTCCCACCCTTTGCCATCCAATAGTTTCCACCAACGGCCTCGCGGATGTCATCTGGCCAGTCAACCATCGGCGGCAGGCATTGTGCAGCAGGCAAACACAATCGCACTGCGGCTGTTTGTGCAAGCTTTCGCCGCTCTACAACGGCATTGGTAAAATGTGTTGTGCCGATCATCACTGCACTGATTTCCGTGTTTTTGATGCCAGTGTCGCCAAGTACTTTCTCCAGGCTCTGCACCACACCCGACATGACGTCTTCGGTTGTCGGAGACTTGGCCCCGATAACAATAGTGTCACCGTTCATTATCACCGCATCGGTGTTAGTACCCCCAACATCAATTCCTATTCGGTACATAATTTCCTCACTGATTGATCGCTGTTGAAGTGGCAAGCACAGCTGCTTTTTCTGCTGCCGTTACTTTCGGTTTCATTTCGGCCTCAGCATGGCTTATAACCGGAATTGAACTTAACAATGCGCGTGTATACGCATGTTGAGGATTGCCGAAAATAGTCTCCGTGTCTCCCTGCTCGCAAATACCACCACGAAACATGACAGCAACCCGGTTACAAAAATTGCGCATCAAACTCAGGTCGTGGGAGATAAACACATAAGTAAGATTAAACTCTTCGCGCAATCGCAGTAACAACTCAATTACTTTATTCTGTATTAAAACATCCAATGCTGATGTCGGTTCATCGAGAACCAGTATTTCCGGGTTGACCGATAGAGCCCGTGCAATCGCAACACGTTGTTTTTGTCCACCAGATAACTCATGGGGATACATTGACGCGTATGATTCGGGCAACTCCACCATGTTCAGCAACGCTTTAATCCGCGATGCTATTGCGTTTTTCTGTTCTCCGGAAAATTTCAAAGGTACCGAAAGCTGCTGCGCTATGGTTCGTTTTGGGTTCAATGATGAGCCAGGATTCTGGTAGACAATCTGTATTTTTCGACGAAATGCTTCTGTGCCTGACAAGGCTTGAACAGAATCACCATTGAACGTTATGGTACCTTCGCTGGGCGCATACAAACCAAGCAGCATGCGAGCCAGCGTCGTCTTACCCGATCCGGACTCTCCAGCAATACCAAAGATATCGCCGTGGCTAATATCGAGTGTCGTGTGATCGACGGCAACCGTGTTTATACGCTGCAATCGGAGAAAACCTGCTTTACGGGTGAAGGTTTTACTCAAATTGTCAATCTTTATAGTTGGCTCCGCGCTGGAACTATTGATAACGGTTCGAACCCGGTCTCCATACAACGGCGGCACACTGTCCATTAATTTACGCGTGTAGTCGTGGGCAGGCGTTGCGAAAACCTGGTCAAGCGTGCCGTGTTCAACAATGTGTCCCTGCTCCATCACGTATACTCGATCAGCAGTTTCTCTAACGACACCCAGGTTGTGGGTAATCAATAATAAAGACAGCCCGTCATTGGCCACCAGAGAATTTAGCAATGCCAGAATTTCCTGTTGAGTTGTCACATCAAGTGCTGTACCTGGCTCATCAGCAATCAACAGATTCGGGTTATTGAGTAATGACAACGCGATCAATACGCGTTGTCGCATACCGCCGGATAATTGCATTGGATAAGCTTTGAGTATTCTATCGGCGTCGCTAAGTTGTACTTTGTGCAACGTGGTTTTCATAATGGAATAATGTTGTGATGTGTTGCGCTTGCGACCTAAGCGTACATCGGCGTAGCGAATAACATCGCGCATTTGACGCCCGATGGTCAGTACCGGATTAAATGACAGAAGCGGGTCTTGCAAAATAATCGAAATGCCGGTCCCCTTAAGCCTGTTGCGATCCCTTTTATTCAGGGTTAAAAGTTCTGCATCCTGATAGCGTATGGACCCCGATGTTATTTGTCCTGGAGGCATAGGCAGCGTACCGATAATAGTGCGCATTGTTACCGTCTTGCCTGAGCCAGACTGGCCAATTAAAGCAACTCTTTCACCCTCGCCCACCTGCAGGCTGACATCGTGCAAAACCTGTTTGTACTGCCCATAGGTTGAAAAACCTACATTTAGATCTTTTATATCGAGTATGAGATTGTTCATGTCAAAGCTCGACGTCCATCATGTCACGAAGTCCGTCACCGAGCAGATTGAAACCGAGTATCGCGTATAAAATGGCAAGACCGGGTAGTAATGATTCCCACCAGTGCTCTGGAAGATACTCCGAACCGGTGCTGACCATCGTACCTAGATCGGGCGTGGGTGGTTGTATGCCCAAACCTAAAAATGAAAGCGCCGCTCCAAACAATATGACAAATCCGGCATCGAGGGTTATTTTTACTGAAATAGCCGAGATGCAATTTGGTAGTAATTCTCGGAACATGATATGTAAATGGCTGGCACCTGCGAGCTTTGCTGCTTCTACATAATCTTCATTCATTTGCGCTCGAACGATGCGATAAATCAGGCGTGTATGCCAGGTCCACCACAAGAGCGTAATCGCTATCATCGCGTTTATTAGATTTGGCGACAACACGGCTGTAATCGCCAGCGCCATTGCAAGCGGTGGAATGGCAAGCATAATGTCGGTAAATCGCATGACTATAAATTCTGTGCGCCCACCAAAATATCCAGCTACCAGCCCAAGGACAACGCCAAGTGGAACCGCAACGCCAAGTACGCCTACCACCATGCCTAGTGAAACCCGATACCCATAGAGAACGCGTGTGAAAATATCGCGACCAACATTATCGGTACCGAACCA
>CAYTJF010000343.1:0-4651 GCA_964437945.1 uncultured Granulosicoccaceae bacterium | reverse complement strand
CTGGAATGATCGTTCAGTTTTTAGTGATGATGTATCTATTTTTGCTATAAAACGATCGCTTCGTTAAATAATGTCGAGGCTGAATCCTATATTACGAATCGCAATTGGAGGTGCTCAGAGCGTTAATGCGAATATAAATTAAGCTAGCCTGCTTAGTTGTCCACCGATACAGGGCGCACTAACCCCGGTCGTGGACGGAAAGCTCAGTGGCAATTCGCGCAGCACACGAACTGCCAAAAAAGCAAAGCACTCTGCTTCAATGGCATCGCCACGCCAACCAATATCATCTGCATCCACCGTGCTAACCGATGCACGTTCTTGAATGGCCTTCACCAAAGATGGGTTATGCCGACCACCACCACAAAGCACCAATTTATCTGGCCGCTGTGGTAGCTGATCCAGTGCCCTGCCAACCGCAGCTGCGGAGAACGCGGTTAACAATGCTGCTCCATCTTGCAAATTTAAACCCTTTGCCATCGACGACGGGAAGTCGAAGCGATCAAGTGACTTTGGGTAGTTAATCTGGAAATAAGGGTGCTCCAACAATTCAGTTAGCCGTTGCTCGTCAACGTTTCCATTAGCGGCCAGTTTTCCGTCGACATCCATGGCGTCTGATGTGTGTTGGCCCACCCAATCATTAACTGGCGCATTTGCTGGCCCTGTATCAAACGCAATTAACTCAGCACCACCGCTACACCAGGTTAAATTCGCTACGCCACCTAAATTAAGCACGGCGGTTTTGTTCGTTAGCTTGGCAGCAGCCTGCTGAAGCAAAGCTTGATGATAAACCGGTGCAAGCGGTGCACCCTGTCCTCCAGCGGCAACATCTGCAGATCTGAAATCCCACGCGACAGGTATGCCAAGCATCTTTGACATAAGCTGGCCGTTACCCAATTGACGAGTGTGGCCCGGTTCTCCATTTTTAGGCGCTTGATGTAGCACGCTTTGACCATGAAAACCAACTACGGCAATGTCGTTTACGGTAAGACCAGCACGGTCCAGAACCTTCAACACTGCTTTTGATTGTTGCTCAGTAATCAGTTTTTCAGCTTTTGCGAAAATGGAAGGTTCCGGGCCTTTAAATTGCCAAGCCAGTGCGGCTTGCAAAGTCTCATTTAGTAATTCCACAATGCCGCTCTCGTATGGTTCCAAAGCATATGGACCAAATTCTGTAATGTGCTCACCGTCCGTTTTGAGTAAAGCCACATCAATGTAGCCATCGAGCACGGTGCCCGTCATTAACCCCACGGCCCAGACTGCTTCTGTACTTCGTTTGTCGTTGTTTAATGTGTTGTTGGCACAGCTCATTACAATTGTGTTCTCATCTTTGCTAGGTATGTTTTAGTTTGCGCAGATTGCATCTGATACAGATCGACGTAGTTCATCTATACCACTGTTAACGTGCCGGCTGGGATGAATGCGGTTGGATAACAAGGTCCATGCTCGCATCGATTCAAAATCAATCCACAATCCGGTGCCGGTGAATCCTGTGTGCCCTATCGTTTTATCAGTACAATTCTGACCGCCAGACCAACCTTCGTGGGCTCGTTGCCAACCATGAGTACGTGTCGGTGACAAAGGCGTTTGAATAAGTTCGTGTACAGACTTCGCGTGTGCTGAGTTTGCCAGTAAGCCTTCAGCGTAATCCAGAACCGCATTAGCTGTGCCAAACAATCCAGCGTGACCGGCTCCTTGTAACGCATAACAGTTATCATCGTGTACTTCCCCACACAATACTTTTTTCCGCCACGTACAATTCTCCGTAGCAGCTGATAATTCAGGCGCTACTGAAAATGCGAATCCGTCACCTGGATTCATTTCTCTTAGAGAGCAGCCTTCAATTCGTTCCAACGCCAGTCCCAGCAAAATAAAATTGATATCAGAATATGTTGGGGTAACGGATTGCCATTTGCGTTGTAGAATAAACGCACGCAGCAACTCTGGCGTCTGTCCATACGTATATAAAGGTTCCACTGCCGGGAAATGAGTTTGATGACCCAGGCATTGTCGAAAAGTTACCTTTCGCTCCCAACATTCACTGTCGTACTGGCGCAAATCAGGTAGCACGGATGTGAGTGGTGCATCCAGATCGAGCAAGCCATTGCAGTGATGTTCTAAAATACGCGGTGTCGTAAAGATCACTTTGGTTAACGAGGCTAGATCAAACCAGCAATCGGTTTGCATCGGGCGCTTCTCAGGCACCAATTGGGCATAACCGCAATGTTGAATTACCCGTTCACCATTTGGATCAAAAACGCCTAACACTGCCCCGGGTATTCGACCCTGGTTTACCGCCTGACAAACTAAATCGAACGCCAAATCTGCTGAAGCCGCCACTGCTATCCTTAACGATCTATTTGTTCAGACGGCTGAAAGTGCAGATGACAAGCAACCAGGTGATCATCGGGATACTTGCGCAGTTCAGGCACTGTTGCGATACACTCTGCGTCGATACTCTCATTGCGTTTGTGGCAACGAGTATGAAAAACACACCCCGCTGGAGGCTCTGTCGCATCGGGCAATTCACCGTGCAGAATTATCCGCATCTGTTGCTCAGCCAGCGGATGCGGTATAGCTGACAACAGCGCTTGGGTATATGGATGCATTGGATTGTTCATAAGCATATCGGTTGGCGCGCTTTCAACAATTTTTCCAAGATACATAACAGCAATTCGATCAGAAATATGCCTGATCACGGACAGATCATGACTGATAAACATCATCGCAAGATTCAGCTGCTGTCGTAAATCCATCAACAAATTGAGTATCTGACTCTGCACAGACACATCAAGCGCTGAGACGGCCTCATCGCAAACCAGAAACGATGGATTGGATGCCAGCGCTCTGGCAATGGCTATACGTTGGCGCTGACCGCCGGAAAACTCATGAGGATATTTATCGCTAGCATCAGGTGGTAAACCAACTAACTCAAGCAGCTCTGCTACTCTGTATGATCTTTGCTGACGATTGCCAAGCTTGTGCACAATTAAAGGTTCAGCGATAACTCGGCCAACGGTATGCTGCGGATTAAGCGCACCAAACGGGTCCTGGAATACAATTTGTACTTCCTTACGGAGGGATTTTAGCGCTGTCCCTTTAAGTGTAGATATATCTTGTCCTAAATAGGTTATATCTCCACTCGTAGCTTCAATCAGGCGCAATACGGTTTGTCCAAGCGTAGACTTTCCACAGCCGGATTCACCAACTACGCCCAATACCTCGCCTTTATTAATGGAAAAAGACACATCATTCACGGCAATAAGTTGCTTGCCGTTTTTGCCAGAATAGTGCTTGAATAAATTCTTAACCTGTAGAACCGGTGACGAGTTTTGATGCGCTATTTTTTGTGTGTTCATGATGCTGACACAGGATACCAGCAACGCACCGGATGATCAGTACCTGAATGAGAGGCAAGTACTGGAGACTGATTCATACATTGTTGTTGCGAATACTGGCAACGCGGTGTAAAAGAGCAACCATGAGGCAAATCTGTTGGCGATGGAACATTACCTTCGATAGATGGCAACCGATTACCACGCTCGTTAGCAGCAGGAATTGTGTCTAGTAAAGCACGAGTATAGGGGTGAGCTGGAGATGAAAATACCTGATTGACTGTGCCATATTCAACTATCTGTCCCGCATACATTACAGCGACCTGATCGCAATGATTTCTTACCACTCCAAGATCGTGTGCTATCAGCAATACTGCCATACCTAACTCTGTTCTGAGTTGCTCGAGCAACTCAAGTATTTGCGCTTGTATCGTTACATCAAGTGCGGTCGTCGGTTCATCAGCAATCAGCAGCTTGGGATTACATGCTAACGACATCGCGATCATTACTCGCTGACGTTGTCCTCCTGATAGTTGATGCGGAAACTGAGTTGCTATTCGTGCTGCGGACAACCCAACTTTGTCGAACAATTCTTTTGTTCTTTGTCTTGCACTGCGAGCGCTTAATTGCTCATGCAAATACAACACTTCAGATACTTGCTCACCCACACTGAATACCGGGTTGAGTGACGTCATCGGTTCCTGGAAAATCATTGCTATATCTCTGCCACGAATTTCTTCAAGACCACGCTCTGACATTTGCGCTAGATTCTCACCGTTGAACAGAATATCTCCGGATGCTATACACATCGGAGGTTGTGGAAGCAATTGCATAATCGACAATGCTGTGAGGGATTTTCCGCACCCGGATTCACCCACAATACCAAGCGACTGCCCTGCCTTAAGTTCGAAGGAAACACCGCGCACCAATGCCGTTTGCCCGATGTTTACCTGCAAATTTTTGAGTTGCAACAAGCTGTTATCATTCATACTTAGTGCTTCAAAACCGGTATCGATACTTGAATGTCATTACACATTACCATAGGCTGAGATCGGCATAAGCAACAACAAAACCAAAGGAGAAATACATGATGCAAGGTATAACCAGACAACGAAAGTCTGTGAGGGTGGCTTTCATAACCATGGCGACAATTGCGTCGATTACATTGGCTGGGCAATTACGGGCAGCCACACTCGAGGTGGCCATTGACTCTTCACCGGCCGGACTTGACCCGCATTTGATCACCGCCTTCAACTCAGTGGTGATTGTACAAAGCACAGTATACGAGGGATTAACAGCAGTTCAGCAGGATCTTTCGA
>CAYTJF010000342.1:0-4658 GCA_964437945.1 uncultured Granulosicoccaceae bacterium | reverse complement strand
ACATCGATGCCTGGCAATTTCTCCAGCTTTTTGATTAGCTTCTTGCGCAGTTCAGCCATAGTAGATTTCTATTGTTGCGATAACTTCAGCACTTTATCCAATATCAGCGAATAGCTGTATTGGTCAATTGGATCTATTGATCAAGAATTTCATATATGGTATTTTGAAAATTCAATAGTGGAATATTGGATTCAAAGGTTATCCGCTTTAGATGAACCCGTCAGAGAGAACCTTGCAAGTTTTAGAGTACCTGATGGCGGCAGGCCCCGGACCGGTCAAGCAGGTAGATATTGCGCGTGACTGTAGGTTATCGCCATCCACTTTGAACCGAATTGTGAAATCACTTTCAGATTGGGGTTATCTGTTTCGCACCAGCGAAAAGTACTGCGTGCGCAACTTTCGCTTAGAACGCAATGTGCCAATGTCAGATAGTTATCTGGCAAAGCTTGACAGTACGATGCGAGAGCTTTCCAGTCGGCTTGGTGTTTCAGCAGAAGTCGTGGTAGTTGCAGGGCACGAATTGCTTTGGCATTCCAAAACAGAACACCCTGATCCCGACGTTATCATTCGCGCAAACGTAGGCTTTCGTCGATCGCTATATGAATTGGATGTATTAGCTCAGCTGTATCTTAGCCGTCTGGATTGGGATGAGGTGCAAGCGCAGTTTTATGTTGATGGATTTTTCGAAACATTGAGGCGTACCGGTCAGGAGACTCAATGGCTTATCGCAAGTGCGCTGAAAAAACGTTTGCGTAAGGTACGCGGTGACATTTTTGCAGCCGACCTTGAAGGTAATCATATGGGCATCCGTCGCTTTGCAACGGTAGTGGATGATCCAGACGGAAAGTTTTTACACCTACTGACGCTTGCAGAGCCTGCTAGTACCGTTAAGGATGAGAAAGCACTTGTGGCCCGCTACAAAAATGCATTATTAGCCGCGCGCGAAGAACTGGAAGAGCTTGTTTCATTGGAGAGCTCTGCTAATCGACCACGACCAAAACACCATGTTATGCCTCAACGTGGAGGATAAAAATGAGGCGAATTGAATTGAAGATAGCATCACCACCTGGAAAATCTTGAAACTGAGGAGACTAAATGAAAACGTTCATTAAAGCGGCATTAGCAGCCGCACTAATAATCAGCGCACCGGTATCTGCGCAAGACGAAATTAATGTTGTGCTTTTTGGAATGCCGTACACCAATGGTTTACAGAAACTTGCCGGTGATTTTGAAGCTGAAACCGGAATCAAAGCCAATATCGATGTCATTGGGCAAGATGTATTTGAAAATCGCATTACACTCTCCTTTACAGGAGGTTCCGGGGATATCGATGTTGTTCATACGCCGGTTATACAAGTGCAGCGATGGGTAGCTGCCGATTGGTTAAAGCCTTTAACTGCAGAAGTGGATGCCATGCCTGGTAAAGCCGATATTCTTGCAGGTCCTTTGGATGCCTATGTCATTAAGGGTGAGCAAATGGCTGTTCCGTTTATGGCGGGTGTTGGCCTGATGACCTATCGAAAAGATCTTCTGGAAGCTGCCGGGCAGGAAGTGCCTGAAACATGGGAAGACATGCTGAAAGTTGCCGAAGCTATAAGTAGTGATGATCAATCGGCCATTGCACTGCGAGCTGTACCGGGGCAGGGTTTTAATATGTTCATCTTCCCGATGATCATGCGCGCTTATGGCGGTAACTTTTTCAAAGACTACACTGGCGGTGACCTAACACCGGCTATGAATTCACCTGAAAATCTTGAAGCCTTGAATATTTATATCAAGCTAATAAAAGAATATGCGCCTGAAGGCGCAGGCAATTTCAACTTTGCTGAAGTGCTTGCAGCTGCGCAAAACGGACAAATCGCTTTCGCCGTTGAAGGTACTGGCATAGTGAGTCAAATTGTCGACCCGGAAAAGAGTAAATTTGCTGGTCAAACCGGGCTGGCACTGCCACCAGGTGGTCCGGAAGGTCGCTCGCCAGCGTTGGGTGTGCACGGGCTGGGAATTCCTGCGAATGCGGCAAACTCGGAAGCGGCTGCCAAGTTTATCGAATGGGCAGTGAGCACAGAAACGGTCACCAAGATTGCTTTGTCAGAAGCCTTCCCTGATTTTACTACCGGTACCGTTGCTGATAATCCAGAGGTGGTTGCAAAATACGCCGAAGTCCATCCGGACTTTCTTAAACTTCGTGTTGAGGCGTTGGACCTTGCCATTGGACATTATCGTCCATTGGTCCCAGAGTGGCCTGCACTTGGACAAGCCATTGGCGAGAATATCAATGCGGCTGTTAATGGGTTGATGTCTCCTGAAGAAGCCCTGGAAGCTGCCGATCAGGAAATGGCTGACATCCTCGGTCAGTAGGATTGGATTAGTAAAGCGTGTGGGAGCGATTAAGATAATTGCTCTTACCAATTTAAGCCCGGTGGGGCAGTGACCTGCCGGGCAACTTAGTTTCTCAACGTTATTCTAATGTCTGCAACGTCGGTAAAAAAACTGGGCGCAACAGCCGATATTGAACGTGGGTATCGCAGAATGATACTCCCGGCAATCTTCGCTGTTTGTGTGTTTGCGATCGTACCGCTGGCGGGTATGCTGGCATTGGCGTTCAGTGACTATCATCTTATTCGCGGCACAAGCTGGGAATTTGGTTTTCACAATTTTGCCAAACTGGTGTCTGATAAAAGACTCATCAACTCAGTTTATGTAATGGCGGCGTTGTCAATATTTGGTGTGGCAGCGCAGGTTATTATTGGTACTGCAGTAGCTGTGGGTTTACAGAAGGTCGTTGGCCGATGGCGCCTGGGCCGCATTTTATTTCTGTTGCCCTATGCGGTGCCGCATGTAGCCGTAGCGCTTATTTGGCTTTCGCTTTTTACACCGACTCTATCTCCAATCAATGCGTTTTTTGATGTGTTCGGTATAACCGTTCCAGCTTTTCTTACCAGTAAAAACGGCGCAATCTTCGCCATAGTAGTTGCCGACACATGGACCAATTTCCCGTTCGCCATGCTCATCATTCTGGCAGCATTGCAAGGTATATCGCCCGACCTTGATGAAGCCGCAGCACTTGATGGAGCAACTCGCGTTAAGACGTTTATCTTTATTACCTTGCCGCTGTTGATGCCGGCTCTACTGATGGTGACGTTGTTTCGATTTATCGATTCGCTAAAACACTTCCCGATGATCTTTGTCATGACCAAGGGTGGTCCGGGACGCTCGACACAGGCAACAAACTATTACGCTTATTTGCAAACCTTCCAAAGTTCTAACGTTGCCTATGGTGCATCAATCGCCGTCCTGCTTTTTATTATGGCCGCGATGATCAGTTTTTATGTAGCACGGCTTAACCAGCGGGTATCATCATGATCGACAATACCCAGGCGTTTCGAACCAAGCGAGCGTTCGGTATAGCGCTGATGTCGATTTTATTATTCTTTGCAGCATTACCAACGCTGTGGGTGCTTATCCTGTCGATTCGTGAACAATCGGCTATGTTTGAACCCATCTGGGAAAGTCCATTGGCCGTGACCCTTGATAATTATTTCAGCATCACACGTTCAGATTTCCCCAAAGCGTTAATGAACAGTTTTATTACGGCAGGGGCTTCTACCGTGTTAGCGATGCTGGTAGGTGTTCCGGCCGGTTTTGCGTTGGCTAAATCACGGGTGTCTGGAAAGTTTATTGCATCATGGATGTTGCTGATGCTACGCATGGCTCCTCCGGTCGGATTTGTTATCCCGCTGTTTTTGCTTTATGTGAATGCCGGGCTTATTGATACTTACATTGGGCTGATCTTTGCTTACATGACGTTAACACTGCCGTTAATCGTATGGTCGATGTGGAACTCTTTCTCGCAGGTTCCAGATGACTTGATTGAAGCGGCTATCATGGACGGCGCATCCCTGGCCAAAGCGTTTTTACTTGTCGCGCTACCCGCTGCACGACCGGGCGCTGTTGCCGCTGCGATTTTAGGTTTTCTTGTTGCCTGGAATGATTTTTTCTATGCGCTGATTATCACACGTTCCGCCACCAGCACAGCACCGGTCGCCGTGATGAACTTTATCTCCTACGACAGTGTTGCCTGGGGCTCAATCGCTGTCGCCAGTATTGCGTTAACATTGCCGATCTTGCCACTGATGGCCATTGCCAATCGTTATATTGTTCAGTCTTTATCTGGTGCCGTTAAAGGATAACCATGTCGAAACGCCCGAATATCGTTTTCATCATCACCGATCAGCAGCGCTATGACACGATCGCAGCCTTGGGCTTCGATCACATGATTACACCGAACCTTGATCGTTTGGCACAGCGTGGAACGGTCTTTGAAAATATGTACATCACATCACCTTCCTGTGCTCCATCGCGTGCATCTTTGTTTACTGGCGTCTACCCACACACCAATGGCGTGTTTCGAAATGATGAAAAATGGAATTACTGCTGGGTGAAAGATCTAGCCGAGGCAGGTTATCGCACGGTCAACGTTGGCAAGATGCACACAATGCCGGTAGAAGGTGCGTTCGGTTTTCATGAGCGTCATGTTGTTGAGAACAAAGATCGCGATCACCCGAACTTGCCGTTTTATCTTGATAACTGGGACAAGGCGTATTTTCTGCGTGGGCTTGAAAAACCATCGCGTGTGACACAACGAAGACGCAGCGACT
>CAYTJF010000341.1:0-4705 GCA_964437945.1 uncultured Granulosicoccaceae bacterium | reverse complement strand
TACTAAATTAGAGGTAAAACTTTTACAGGTATATTTTGAAAATCGTTAAAAACAGATTGCAGGTAAGCTAACCGATTGGGAATGTTCACTTGCAACCATTTCTCAGTTTCAGCCGGAAGTCTTCCCGGGTGTTTAATCATTGTATGTGCGAAAAGCGCCGTTTCCGCCAAATCCTCTTTATGGGGTACTTTTGCTCCGTACTGCGTTACAAAATTCCGATCCATTTTTTGAGCCAGCGACCAATCTTCAGATTCAATATGATCGCGATCAAGTGTGGCATGTACTGATTCATGAAAAACAGTCTCTTCTAAATCGTTCTCCGAAAATCGAAATGCTATATTATCTGAATACATAACAAAAAAACCACCATGTGACTCGGCAAACGCTGCTTCATTGCCTTTGTGAACAACGACATGAAAAAGTTGCTGTCTCATGTATTTGGGTAGTTTGCCTATAGGGTCGGCGAGTATAATGACATATTTCTCAACATCGTCCCTTCCACCAAAATCACTGTGCCCCCAAATTTCAACTTCAGTTCCATCATCATAATGAATAGAAAATTTCTCAGCATTCGCATCCATTAGTGTATTATTTCGCCTGTCAGGCATTTCTAGTGTAAATCTGCCTAGATAACAATGGTAGCTAGATGCAGTTTTGTCATCGCGTTCGATGAAGTCAATGTCTGTTCCCACAACAGAACTTTTAAAAAGTGTTTCTGCCGATAGTCTGTTACTGAATATAAAATAACTAGTTAGAGCCAGCACAACAACATAGCTCAACTTCCTAATATTTTTCATAACAGAACCCTCTATACAGTTTAAATGTGAGTTATATGGCCTTATTTTTCCTTTAAGCACAAATCTGATTAATTAGTATCAAACCTCGTTGGAGATCAGATTGTTGCCTCTTAAAATTGAGTTGTCGCGCTCAACATACGTAACTAGACAGTGTAAAGAGTGGAGTCACTAACTTAAAATTTGGCAAAAGCGCTAAATATAAAAATTGATTAGAATGAGCTACGTTGTTGGCGCTAGAATTTAGCCAGTACAATTTTCATCGCAACGTAGCCGGAACATTTGAGGTAGTGGTATTCGATGTCAGGACGTTGTAGTGGCGTAAGATCGAACATCGGATAGGCAGGGGTGCCATCTGGATTGTTGAAATCACTGCTGAGCGCTACACGAAACTTGTTCATGAATATCACTGTCCTTTTATTGTGATTAAATACGCGTTCCCTGGTGTTTATTTCATTGCGATATTCTTATCTTTATTTCTTATCTTTATTTCTTTAGTGTTTTCTTTGCTGTTTTTTTGCTATTTTCTTAGTCGTTTTCCCAGGCTTTTTCTTTTTGTTCACCTTACCTCTGCTGTTCGCGCCGCGATTATTTGAAACGGTCTTGCAGCCAGCTCTTATATCCTCTACTGCAGATTGAATCGCTTGCAAGTAAGCCCAAACGTCACCTGAGAAACTGATAAAATCGAAGCCAACCTTGTAGAGCGCTATACTCTCCTCAACGGTTGGTACCAGTCTTCCCGCTGTTTTTCCATGTTTGTCTACTGCACGCACGACCTCGTTGGTTGCGGTAATAAACTTGTCATTATCAAATTGTCCTGGTATGCCTAAAGAATTACTCAGATCGAAATGTCCAACCCAAAGTACATCAACACCATCAACTGCTGCAATTTCATCCGCATTGGCGACACCTTCGGTAGTTTCTATTTGCGCGATAAATACCATATCCCCGTTAGCCTGCTGTGTTTTTTGCTTTGGGCTACCGGGCTGATAATTATCGTGTGCAAATTGAAAAATTGCACCTCGTCCGCCTTGTGGTGGATACTTCATTGAGTTGAGCACGGCGCGCGCCTCATCCGCTGAATTGATCATGGGTAACATGATGCCTGTTGCACCCATGTCAGCAGCACGTGCAATATGATGATATTCCTGAGATGGAACACGAACAATGAGAGGGAGATTAGCCGCCCTTGTAAATTGAGCAACATTGCGAACAGTCTCGTAACTAAATCCGCTATGTTCAGTATCGAGGATGACAAAATCACAGCCCGCGGCTTTGAGAATATGGCCTATACCGGGAGTGGCAAACTCAACCAGAAAGTGCCCCACCTTCAGGGAGCGGGTATTTGCCATATCGCGCAGTGATTGTTGTGTCACAACAGCCTCCTTGTGATTTTCCGAAATATTATTAAGTTAAATTAAGGGGTTTAGTTAGCGACTGTTTATTTTCCGTTGAGCTATTCTTACTCTTGGATTGTTGACTGATTTCATCGGCATGTCAATCAAAGCTTAAACTCCTTACCCTTCTTCGGTATTGACAAGAACAGCAGATTATGAGAACCGGGCTTAACGATTGATTGCCGTGTTACGTGAATTACGCGTCTGGAGTCAGCTGCCTATCGCATTACTAATCAGCGTTAGACAGAGTTCATCGTCTGGTCGCCCAATCATCTGATAAATAGCAGCTTCTTCGGTTACAAATCCGATGGTGACAAGTCCAAGTTTAGGACCGGCAAGTGTTGCTGGTGGTGCACCTGGAAACGTTATGTCCCACTGCTTAGCAGCGGCCGCCTGGATAACAGGTGCGCCTGATGGAAAATATTTTGGTTCGGTATCGATGTCATGCTCTTTATAGAGTCCCAATTTGTCGGCTACAAAAATCGGGAATCCTGTGTAGTACGACATGCTGTTGGTGCGGATTTTGTCCATGGCTGTGGCGGGGGCGCTAGCCAGTGCAATAATGGCAGTCGAAAAAACAATCGCAACGTACTTTGACATTTTCATTTGTTATCCTCTCTACCTCAATTAGAGTTCCAATAAATAAGATATTAAGAGTTGAAGTCAAATTCGCTTATACGCTTGATTTTATGGTGCAAGTCCACTCGTCGCGGCTTATACCAGCTGCAGATCCGATTGGGCTGATAAAAAATGTGGACGGTAAACAACGCTTAAACTGAGACATATTGTCTGATACACAAATCAAAAGTCCGTTGGTTACTAGCGATGTAAGATCATACGAAAGCAATTTAACTTCCTGGTAAACAACCTTTGCCAGTCACCATTTGCGTTCAGGAGACAACAACATTGACCACGCTTCGTGCAGGCCTGATTGGATATCCTCTTAAACATTCCAGGGCTCCGCGGCTTTATCAACATTGGATAAGACAATATGGAATTGACGGAAGTTATGAAATTGTCGAGATTGATGAAAACGAATTTGAAACCAGGCTCAGACAACTGGTTAACGATGGCTGGCGTGGTGGCAGTGTAACTATGCCGCACAAGGAAACAGCCCTTTCACTCGCTGACGAAGTTAGCGAACGTGCAATGGCAATAGGGTCTACCAATACGCTTATATTCGAAAGCGGCAAAATCATCGCCGATAATTCCGATGGTGTCGGTTTTATGAAGAATCTAATGCATACTGCCGGTAAAAGTTTTAATCCGACTAAACCGGCGCTGGTTTTTGGTGCCGGTGGTGCCTGCCGTGCTGTGCTGCATTCTCTACTCGATGCTGACATTCCGGAGATCAGTATTGCTAACCGAACGCACGAGCGTGCGCAGAGTCTGGCAAAACGCTTCGGAACCAAAGTGCGCGTTGTTGACTGGGACAAGAGTGAGTCTGCAATGCCAGGTGTTGGAACCATCGTGAATACAACGAGTATGGGAATGAGCACGAATCCACCGTTGCCATTCAAGCTTGATCTTGCCGATGATGATGCAGTAGTGGCCGACATTGTGGCGAGGCCAACGTTAAATTCTTTTCTGGATGCGGCACAAGCTCGCAATTTAAAGACTGTGTCCGGACTTGGAATGCTACTACATCAAGCACCGCCTGGGTTTGAAGCCTGGTATGGTGTTAAACCAACGGTGGACGATGCGGTTCGAGATGTGATGCTGGCGGACTAGCGACACGGGTAGATTTGTCTCCTTAAGGCTATCTTTATTGTCCAGAACTATTTAGAGTAGAATTCCAGGTAATTAACCGCATTTACAACAGGAGTCTACATGCCGGTTACCACTCGTTATTTACTGTCCGTTTCCATGGATGTTGAACCAGATTACGAAGCGCTGTTTAATGAAGTGTACGACACTGAACATGTCCCTTATCTGATGGGTGTTGACGGAGTTCACTCAGTGACCCGCGCAAATGGCCAGCCCTTCGAATTTGCGATGGCAGGTGTTGTGAAAACCGTTGATAGTCCTGTGCCGCGTTATATAGCGTTGTATGAAATTGACGATCCGGCCGTTGTCACAAGCGAAGCCTGGGCCAAAGCGGTCGAAACCGGACGCTGGTCAACCGAGGTGCGGCCCCACACATTCAACCGTACCCATGCAATGTACAAGGTCTGCGACTGATGTCTTCAGCTAAGGAAAAAGCACACGCAACTGCTACCGAAATCGAGCGCGCTCATGCTGATGGTGAAGCGTTTCGCCAGCTTGATGCCAACGTGCGCCCTGCAACGATTATCGATGCTTATGCTGCTCAAAACGAACTGCAACACCTTCGAGCCGGCGGCAAAAGAGGCACTGTAGCAGGACGCAAAATCGCACTGGCTTCAAAGGTGCAGCAGGAACTTTGTGGAATCGACCATCCCATCGCTGGCGCTATCTACAGCAACGAAATCCATTCAAGTCCGTGCAGTATAAAGCTGTCGGACTATCACGGCCTCGGCATTGAGTTTGAAATTG
>CAYTJF010000340.1:0-4710 GCA_964437945.1 uncultured Granulosicoccaceae bacterium | reverse complement strand
CGGTTGCTCGATTAACTTTTTGCTATCCTGTTTTTAGTAGATAGTCAGATTTTTGATAGGGACAGTTATGCTTGCTACACCCAAGATATTTGTGTCATATCGTCGCGCAGACACAGGAGCAGATGCAGGTCGGTTGGTATCAGATCTTGCAGCTGAGTTTGGTTCAGACACCGTGTTCAAGGATGTTGACGATATCCCACTTGGGGCGAATATCGGTGAACATATAGACGAAGCAGTGCAAAAATCAGCGGTAATGCTGGTGCTGGTTGGTCCGGCCTGGTCGCCGGACCGACTGGCTAGCGAGTCTGATTGGGTCCGTCTTGAAGTGGAGTCAGCGCACCGTTTCAATATACCGATTATTCCGGTCCGGTTCAGGGGCGCCAAGTTGCCACCAAAATCCGATCTGCCAGAGTCGATTGCCTGGCTTGCTAACCGGAACGCAGCTGAGATCGAGCATCATAGTTGGAAGCGTGATCTCGCACCGCTTCTCGATGCCATCAGGAATTTGCTTCCTGCCAACGCAAGTGCTTCGCCTGCCGTATCCAATCCGCCAATTGCAGCGGAACTAAACGTTCCCGACGATTCTTTTGCAGACGCATCTCCGTTGGGGTTTTGGTTCGACGACCGACCGATGGCAGAACGGATGCAAACCGTGTTCCCTTTAGGAGAGCTAGTCGCTCACTTGACCGACGAACCGTGCAAAACGCCACGTAATATGCCGGTGACGTATGAGTTCCGACAATTTGGTGACGACGATTCGCGTACCGATCAGTTTATTGTTTTTGAACGCAACAGCGAAGACTGGCTCACTTCATCAGTGAACGGGCAAGTGAGCTCTACCGGTGTTACATTCACCAGCACAGAGATTGTTGGGGAGCTTCGCTATCGTAACTCCGTAGATCGTCTGGAGGGAACGCTTGCGACCTTTGACGGTGTCGTAAAGGTGCGTCTTGCACTTCTGCGCCAAAGTTGAACCTGGATGCCATAGTAACTTATCTTCGTGAAGACGAAGGTCTATCTTGATTTTGAGAAAATAAACATGCCCCACGTTACCTTTATACATGGAATCGCAAACAAACCACCTAAAGAAACCCTACTCGACAACTGGCTTCATGCGCTGACGGTAGGCGGGCTGGATCTTGATACCGAAGGTGTCACTAGCTCAATAGTGTACTGGGCAGATGTGGTATACAAATCTCCAATGAAATCTGCTGAACAATTCGAAAGTGTTGAAGCTGGGCTGGGTACGGAGGAGGTCGATGAGGATGTTTCCTGGATTGAGTCTCTGCCAGACGACGAGAAAGCGTTTGTTGAGGAGTTTAGCGAGAAGTTCAATTATAACGCTGTGTCACCCGATGGGGATAACTACCAACCGCCTGAACCGATGAATGAAGATCAGCTTGAACAACTGGATTTTGAAGCAATTCCGTTGCCGTGGTTTATTAAACGCAGGATGATGAAGATACTGGTTAAAGATGTACATCATTATCTATTCAATGCAAGCTATACACCCAGGCAAGGGGAAACCTTTCAGGTGCAGGATGAAATTCGACGACGTTTCGTGTCACAGCTTGAGCAAGATGCGTCATCAGCCGATGGGCCGCATGTTGTTGTTGGCCACAGCATGGGTACCGTTATCTCCTATGACTGTCTAAAAAATGTGGATACTTGTCCATCCGTTTCTGCTTTGATGACGGTGGGTAGTCCACTGGGTTTAAGTGAAATTCAAGACAACTATTCTCCAGCCTATCAAAAACGAAGTGCTTTTCCGTCTGCTAAAGTCATCGGCGATTGGGTTAATGTGTATGATCGGCTCGATCCCGTGGCTTTCGCTGCCCGCATTGCCAGTGATTATCGACAGGACGGTGAAAAGGTGGTGGTTGATAGAAAAGTGAAAAACGGTGGAGTCTGGCGCCACAGTAGCGAGAAGTATTATGCTCAAGCCGAGTTCATAGAAAACTTAAGTGCAATGTTGGAACTTTAATTTCATGCCAGTAATTAACTTGTAACTAAATGAGTCATGAGTAAGTCACTCAAAACTATGTTGGATGCGCTGGCAAGTGCCGCTGGTCAATTCAATCCAGATGAGGTTGGCCGTGTGTCAGGGGAAATCGTGCAACATATAGATGACAATATTGCCAAGCACCCAACGGGTTTTGTGAATGCGTTGAAACAGGCTGTTGATACGTTCGACCAGGAATCCGCCGGGTTACTTTGTGACAAACTGGTCGTTCACTTAGGTTCCCGTTCGCGACCTTATCCGTTTAAGCAATCCAAAGCAATACTGAACATACTGCGTAGAAAACGCTATTTTAATTTAATTGTTAAGGTGGCAGATATTCTAATTCAAACCAGACAGGACGACCCAAATATTCAAAGACAGTATGCGCAAGCCTTAATTGACCAAGGTAATCTAACAGCGGGCCTTGAAGTGCTGATTGGATTGAAGCAGGAATGCAAAGAAGCCAAGAATACATCTGAGCTGGCTGAAGCCATGGGTTTGATAGGCCGTGCACACAAACAACTTTATATGGATGCATCGTCTGGGAAGAAACCAGGTGCACTGATGCGAGAGCATTTAGCAGAATCTATAAACAGTTATTTTGAAGTATATAAAAAAGATAAAACGAAAACATGGCATGGTGTTAATTCGGTTGCACTGCTTGCACGCGCAAAGCGAGATAAAGTTTCACTAGACAATGGTTTGCCAAAACCAGAAGTGCTGGGAAAAAAGGTATTAAAAACGGTTGAATCAATCGATAAACCAACTATGTGGGATTTTGCCACTGCTGCTGAAGCTTGTTTGGCTACCGGCGACTATTCAAAAGCCCTCGAATGGATAGCCAAATATACCGACCCATCTAATAAATACGCTGACGCCTTCGAATATGCGAGTACATTAAGACAGTTCGAAGAAGTCTGGCAGCTGGATGATGGCAATGAGGATCAAGAAAGAATTTTGCATCTCTTAAGATCTGCGCTGTTAACAGCGGAAGGTGGCCACGTGGAAATCGCAAACCAATCGCATCAGCTGGCAAGCGTTAAAGATCTAAAATCGGACGATGAATATGAAAAGATTTTGGGTAAAGACCGCTACAAAAGCTTCAAGTGGTATTTGACCGGTTTGGAACGCGCCGCGGGAGTAGCGCAAATATGCGACCAATCTGGTAATGGCATTGGTACCGGATTTCTACTAAGGGGTCAGGATATTCATGAGAAGTTTAAGGACAAGCCATGGCTGCTAATAACCAACGCGCACGTTATCAGCGACAATCCTGTAGAGCAAAACGATATACCGGGCTCATTACACCCTGACGAAGTGAAGGTGCGATTTGAAGCATCAGGAACCAAAGAGGAATTTGAGCTCGATACGGTATTGTTCAGCTCACCACGTAATGAGCTGGATTGCACTATTCTGAGTTTTAGCGCATCGACAAACGAACTTAACAATATTACGCCCTTCGAACTTTCTCAACGGATGCCTCTTAAGGGAAAGAACCAGCGTGTTTACATAATTGGACACCCCAAAGGTGGCAATCTGTCGTTCTCCATTGACGATAATTTATTGCTCGACCATAAAGAGCCAAAAATCCACTACCGTACCCCAACAGAGGGAGGCAGCTCGGGTAGCCCTGTGTTTAATCAAAACTGGAAGTTAATAGCTTTGCATCACTCGGGCGGGTTTAAAGTGAAGAAACTCAATGGCGAAAATGATACCTATGCGGCCAATGAGGGGCTTTGGATAAAAAGTATATTAGCAGCGGTGGACGCAGAACTGAGTATTTCAGTGTAGTTTTATTGCAGTGAAATAGTGTAGTTCCGGTGCGCCTTATCGTTGAGGTTTCTGTAACATTTCGCGCAACTTTGCAACTACTACCGGAGGTGCGAAGGCGGAAGTGCAAGACTACTCATCTGGCAATAGCTCATACATCTTTTCAAACTTCACCTTGGCCACAGCGTATGCATCCGTTCCATCAGCATTGTTGGCTACCAGGTAGTCTCCTGGTGCGTATTCTGTAAAACCTTCATTCGTTTTTATCTTGCCAGACTTGTCGGCCTGGCTAGCCCAAACAGCTGCGGTCTTGATGTATTGCCCTGGTGCGATTTCAGTGTAGGTGTTGGCGAAACTATCGTTATTTATCGTATACACATCACCCATGTTATCTACCAGCCAATCTCCGGCGCTGCACTGTTGCTTTGAGCCCCATTTTTGATACGAAAAGCCGTCAGTCTCCAGATTCAGTTGTATAGCGACAACTGTTTGCCTTTCACGTTTGCGGTATTTCTTTGGTTCTACTGTTGCATTGGTTGAGTTAATGTTGAGCTCCTTTGTAAAATGTCTCAGCCAGTTGACCACAGACGATGATTTTGTTCAGAAATCATAGGTGTGATCATAAGAGGACACCAAGTACCTACAATGCCTATGTACAGGCGTGTCGCCATGATATTCAATAGAGCAGAGCCTGTTTTGAATGTTACCTTAACGGCTATAGGTTGCGCTACGTGTGACTGTGTGAAAACAGTCAAGCAGCAGCCTTGCAAATGCGGAACCAATCAAAAAAACCAGCAATCGATATAATACCGCTAAGTAAAAGCAAGCATGCTAACGTAAAAGCACTGCACTTTCGCTCGCAGTAGTAGCATTTTTAAGTCATAAGCCAAAAAGGCAAACATTATGGTAAGTTGCAGCGAACACGACTATATAGAAGT
>CAYTJF010000339.1:0-4750 GCA_964437945.1 uncultured Granulosicoccaceae bacterium | reverse complement strand
ATATAGTAAGAGAGCGAGCGGCCGTTGCAACATGGGATGGCAAGTATCTTCCCGGACCATGGTTGGTTCGACGTGGGCTCGATTGGGCTCAGCCAGTAGCTAAAGAGTTTGGCACTGCCACACTGGTTATAAAAAAGAGCAGTCATATAGCAGCACTGGCTGCCTACCTTGAACAACCGGCGCGCGATGGCTTTTTGGTGCAACTGATGTGCAGCGATCCCTTTGTTGAAAGCGTTGCACCGTTTGGTGGGACCGAACCTCTGGTGACTCCCAATCCAATGAGCTATGGCATACCAACAAAAAATGAACCAATCATGATCGATATCTCAGCCTCTATCACAACCAATGCCATGACCAGCCGATTACACAACAGCGATAAACAGGGTGCGCACAAATGGTGGCTCGATGCAAACGGCACCCCTACTACAGACCCTGCCGTACTGGAAACAAATCCACCCGGCACCTTGATGCCCCTGGGCGGTGTCGAGGCTGGTCACAAAGGTTTTTCATTGGCGTTATTTGTTGAGTCGGTGACGGCAGGTCTCACAGGGCATGGTCGTAAGGACGACATTGATGGCTGGGGCGCAACAGTTTATTTGCAATTGATTGATTGTGATGCTTTTGGTGGTGTGTCTGAATTCGAACAACAAATGCAGTGGTTGGTTGATCACAGTGTAGCTAACAAACCAATTAACAAGGACGTGCCAGTACGCGTACCTGGGCAACGTGCAATTGCACGCAAGGCAGAACAATTAAGCAGTGGAGTCAAGTTGCACGAAACCATTGCACCTGCGTTAAAAAAACTGGGCGCGGAAAAGGATATAGCGATGCCTGTGCTGGTATGATTGATTAAAAACAAGAACCTATCATCATGCTTTTACACATCGTTCGCCATGGCCAAACTAATTGGAACACCGAAGGCCGAATCCAAGGCCATCTGGATTCTGAACTGGATGACTTAGGAATCGAGCAAGCCTGCCAGCGTGGTAAAGACTTCACCGACACACAGTTTTCGGCCATCTACTCCAGTAGCAGCCTTCGAACTCGACAAACCACGGAACACCTTCTTGATAATCTAGTCAGTCATCGAACCAGTAAGCATAGTGGTGATATTAAACATTCAGCGGTATACATGGATGAGCTGCGGGAACTCAGCCTGGGTGTATGGGATGGCCAATTATGGAGTGACATTCAAGCGGCCTATCCGGACATGGTAGAAGCTCAACGTACAGGCAGTGATAAGTTTTTTGTAGAAGGAGCCGAGACCTCTTTTCAAACTCAAGAGCGAGGTGTCAAAGCAATTGAATCCATCATTAAACGCCAGGAAGATGCTGCACACACTGACGCTACTAACGAGGTGTTAATAGTGAGTCACGGGGCGATAATGAAAAGAATATTAGCCTACTATCTGGATATACCCTTAGCCTCCGTTCATGCCCTACCCCAATTACCCAACTGCGCGCACTGCATCATTGAGGTTAAAGAACAGCAGAGAAAAGTCATTCAAATAGCAGGGGTGCCTACTGAAGAAACCGAGTGGTCCAACTAATCGCGACCTGATACTGCACATTGTTGTCTATCCCCATTAAGTGCATAACTACAGCGGATTATGAAAATACTGTTGATCACCCTCGGCTCACGAGGTGACGTCCAGCCATTTGCTGTCATTGGCTCACGATTGAAAGCTGCAGGGCATGATGTACACATAGCTGCCGACACCGGGTTCTCGCAGATGATCACCGCAGAAGGATTGACGCATCACCCGCTTCCATTGGATTTTCAGGAAATTATTCAAGACCCCGACATGCAGGCAGCTATCACCACGTTTTCGGGCAAAATCAAGGCCTTCAGCCTGGCCTCCGAGATCATGAATAAGCAATTCAGTGCCATGTGGCGCATTGGGCTTGAGGTGGCGCCAGAGCTTATCCTCTATCATTTTAAAGGCGTGATCGCACCTTATCTGGGACGTCGCCTCAAGGTGCCGGCTTGGCCGGTCATGTTGCAACCGGGCTTTACACCTACTCGGGCCTACCCGCAGTTTTTTCTGACAACTCGTTCGCTTGGCAGCATGGGTAATTTGATGACCCATAAATTGTTTGGCGCGGGGGTTCGTTTCTTCAGCACTTTAATGATAAAGCAATGGGTCAAAGCAACGAAAACCGACATCGGACCATTAATGGATTTGCAGGCCGGACATTCACCCGATGGAACAGCAACGCGCTTGCATGCCTATTCTCCTCAGATTGCACCGCTTGGAGAAGATATGCCACGCATTGATCGGCAGGTTGGATATGCATTTGCTGAACCCGAAGCATTTACCCCACCTTCGGCATTAGGAAAATTTTTATCTGAAGGGGAGAAACCAATATATGTTGGATTTGGTTCTATGCCAGGGATTAACCATGAACGGGTGAATACCGCCCTTGTTGGTGCGCTTGAGCAAACGGGCCTGCGTGCAGTAATGGCAACCGGTTGGGGTGGAATTGGCGAATTGTCTTCCACTGCCAAATGGCATGTACTCGACGCAGTACCACACGCGTGGCTTTTCCCCAAAGTTGCCGCAGTGGTACATCATGGTGGGTCTGGCACCACTCACGAAGGACTACGTTGGGGACGGCCTGGTGTCATTTGCCCACTGTTTGCTGATCAACCGTTCTTTGGTCAGCGGATTGCTCAACTTGGCGCAGGGTCATTACCCATCGCGCAAAAACGCCTCACTACCGAAAATTTAGCGGGCGCACTTGAGCACGCTTTGAGCCAGAAAGTAGCGATAAAAGCCCAATCCGTCGGTGAGATGATAGTCAAAGAAGACGGTGCCGAAACCATAACGGAAATGGTCAATCAGGTTGAACCAAGCGCAACAAAGTTTGTGTGACCCTTCTGTTCTAACAACGTAGCTTTGAAGCAGACGCGTATTTTAGGTAATGGGAAAGTATTTGATGCAAAGCCTGAACCATAAAGAACTAATTATTAGCCTAACAAGAACAGCGGAAATATTTGCTTAATTTGAGGAGAGAAAAATCATAAACAAACTTATCAACTATGCAATATTCCTCCGCCCCCGACTAACCAATTGACAACAATTTTATTCGTATCTTTCAAATTGGAAAGTTTCTCTTACCCCGACTTGAAATTCTGTATTCGTATCCCCAGATCTCTCAGCTCGGATTGACTGATCCTGTGCACCACCGGCAAATAAAGCCACGTTTGGGGCACTGTGCAGGGTTGCCTATCTGCAGTATTTAACAGGCATAACCGGCACAAAGGATTGCAATCAAACGCCGCGCCCAACCGATTTATGTCGGACAAAGGTGTGTTTCTTTTGGTTGACGCTTATGAGGAAGAGCGATGCTAGACGTAAAATCAATTAGTCGCCGATACGGAGACTTAAAGGCGGTGGATAATGTTTCATTCACCATTCAATCTGGCGAAATTGTCGGATTGTTAGGACACAATGGTGCTGGCAAAACCACCATCATGAAACTGCTTAGTGGTTACCTGGAACCTGATTCAGGTTCTATATACCTGAACGACAAGTTAATTAAGCTTGGCGACAACTCACTGCAGCGTTCGCTGGGCTATCTTCCGGAAAACCTACCGGTCTACCCAGAACTCACCGTTGCCAGCTATCTGCAATACGCTGCTGATCTCAAGGGCCTTACACGTAAAGCGCAGCGAGATGCCATTCGACGTGTTGTGGAAGCAACCGATCTTACCGATCGATTTTTATCTCCGATTAACACACTGTCTCGTGGTATGAAACAACGCGTAGGCGTTGCGCAGGCACTGTTAGGTTCGCCTTCTTTACTGATTTTGGACGAACCCACCAACGGACTGGACCCGGCGCAAACGGAACAGATGCGCGAACTCATCAAGTCAATTAGCGAATCAGCCACGGTTATTTTATCAACCCATATTATGCAAGAAGTGGAAGCCATTTGCTCACGTGCGCTAATTATCAAACAAGGTCAGTTAGCGGTCGATACGCAGCTTAACGATTTGCATTCAACAAATAGGATTGCGTTGCAAACCACTGCGGCAGAAAAAACGCTCAGCGATGCCTTGTGCAATGAACAATGGTTTAACACACTCACTACAGGCATTAATAAGTCAGAACCAAATAATACGAACACTTATCTTATCGAAACTAAACCCGATGTCGATATAAACGAAGCCGTTTCGAACTGTGCCGCTCGACTGGTTAACCGATCGATACCTATTTTTTCCATTCAAGGTGATAAGCAAGATCTACAAAGGCTGTTCATGGATTTATCAACCTATTCTGAAAGTCAGAGTCAGGAGACTACACATGTTGCCTGATACCGCTAATAATAAACTTAAACAGAATCCACTTCGCATCATTGGCAGAGTCGCTTCAAAAGAGCTACTACTTTTTCTTTCATCGCCTATCGCCTGGATATTCATCGCAAGTTTTGCAACGATCACGCTGTTTGTTTTTTTCTGGGGTGAAGCTTTTTTTGCGCGAAATATTGCCGACGTGCGCCCCATGTTTGAGTGGATGCCGGTACTTTTAATTCTGCTGTGCAGTACACTCACCATGCGCATGTGGAGCGAGGAGCGCCGAACTGGAACGCTGGAGCATGTTTTAACGCAACCGGCCAAACTCTGGTCGTTTGCGGTTGGCAAGTATCTCGCTTGCTTGATACTACTCGTTTTAGCGTTACTAGTCGTAGCTCCACTGCCAATAACCATATCAGCTTTCAGTGATGTAGATTGGGGGCCGATAATA
>CAYTJF010000338.1:0-4781 GCA_964437945.1 uncultured Granulosicoccaceae bacterium | reverse complement strand
GCGGCTGAGGCGGCTGAGGCGGCTGAGTAGGCTGAGTAGGCTGAGTAGGCTCAGACGGTAGCGGAGGAGGTTCAGGCGGTTGAGGAGGCTCAGGTAGTTCTGGTTCGCCTACATACACAGCTTGCAAATCCCATTTCGGTCCTTTGACGTCACAACCTCTGGAGCCAATATCGACGCGACCCGGACAACCGGCCTCATCTGCTGCATTATTCGCGGGTCCATGACCACACTGAATATCGTTGTATGGTATCCGACCCTGTCGAGAACCTGTGCCAAGCTTGTCGCGAATATCGCTACAGATTTGCACAACGTTTTTACGACCATCTGGTGTGTCGGCGCTTTTGCCGCGAAGGCCGTGATCGAAGTTGCTATCACAATAACAACGTCCATCAACCGCGTAGCTGTCTTTCCAATTTGGTTGCGGATTGAATTGAGCCGACGCTAATGCGCTGAATAGCAGTAAAGGCAAAGCGAATGCGATGCGCCAAATTCCATTGTATTTGTGTTTTTTCATTTCGAATCTATTTTCCTGGTGCGACGGTGGCAGCCGTACATTGGTTAGCCGAATGCTATGAAAACAGAAAATGCAAACTTGATGTGTTTAACGAGGGGTTTTATTTATACAATACGGCCAGAATGACGGCTTGCTCATTTTTATTATTCTAAATGTCGAAAAGACTATTATGACTTTTTAATACTATTGCATTGTTTGGTCATTTTTGGCTAACAATTCTCAAAAATTGATTGGTATATCTACCGGAGCGTGAAAACGCACTGCGTTTCCGTCGTGCATTGCAGTTGCATTACCGCCAGTTTTATTTACCTACCAAAATGGTCGTCTAAAATTTCATTCTATCGCGCATGCGGTAGAGCCAGATTGATGGTGCCAGAAACCAGGGTGTACCGTTATAAAAAGGTTGAGTATTAAACGGTATTTTGGCTAGCGGTATATAAGCATCTCCGGTCTCACTCAGCTGCTGACCAATGCATTTTCCCAGGTAGCTCGCCATGCCAACACCTGAACCACAATAGCCCATTGCGTAGTGCAGACCGTCGTGTTCACCACAGTGCATCAACGAATCAAATGTGTAGGCTACCGTTCCTGCCCACGAATGTGAAATTCGTATGTCTTCAAGGGGTGGATACAGGCGACGTAATTCAGCGAGGAGTTTTGGGCCGCTCTTGGTAACATCCGTTTCATTCAATGAAACACGGCCACCAAAAATGATGCGTTTGTGATCGTAAGAGGGTCTATAGTAGTAAACCAGTTTGCGCGAATCGGTCAGCATACGTCTGCTTGGAAATAGGTTCTGCATTGTGTCTGAATCAATTTCTTCCGTGGCAATAATATAAGAACCTATGGGAATGACTCGCCGTTTATGCCACGGTGTTAATGAACTGGTGTATCCGTTGGTGGCAATCACAACTTGTTTGGCCACAACCATGCCATTAACCGTATGCACGGTGTAGTGTTTTTGGCCATCTGTGGTGTATGAATCAATGGCTTCAACCGCACAATGGCCAATAACTTGTGCTCCGGCTTCCCTTACTTTTGTTATTGTGCCGGCGTGATATTTAGCTGGGTGCACGGCAGCAAAGTGTGGAAACACCACACCACCGTGATACCAATGGCTGCCATGCTCTTTGTGTTGTTCTTCGCAAGACACGATATAAGCGTTGGATTCGAATGCAGGATTGGGCTGCTCAATTTCTGCTTTCATATGCTGGAATGCGGAATGTGAATGTGCACCGTGAAATCGGCCTGTGATTTCGAAGTCACAATCAATATTCTCTTGCTTTACAAAGTGACCAACGTAGTCGAGTGAAGCTTGGCCTATAGTGAGTATGTCGCGCGCAAGTGTTTCTCCAAAGCGCTTTACCAGTGTTGGGTAATTGTGTTTTATCGATGTCGATATTTGTCCGCCGTTGCGAGAGCTACATCCGATGCCAGGTTGTTCAGCATCGAGAACTAATGTCTTCATACCTGCGCGAGCTGTCTGTAATGCGGCGTGTAAACCGGTGTAGCCAGAACCAACAATAAGTACGTCAACCAAACCAGGCAACTCTGTATCAGTGGAATTGTCCAGCGGAGCTTGGTCCCACCAAAATGGTGTGGATTTAAAATCACTGGTGAACAGTGGGTTATTCATGGTTGCTTTTCACGCTGAACCAGAACCGAGATTAACGCTAACAGTGCTGAACCTAGCATCAGAAAAAACGATACTGCGTTTAGTACTGGAGTGGAACCGACTTTCACCATTCGATCATACATGGTGATGGTTAGCGGCGCTTCTGAACCTACCAGGAACAGCGTGGTGTTGAAATTTTCGAACGAGACGAGAAAGGCAACAATAGCACCAGCTATCATTGCCGGTCGCAAGAATGGAAGTGTGATACTGCGCAGCACGCGGAATTTGGATGCGCCTAGATTGAATGCAGCTTCTTCGAGTGTTTGATCAAATTTTTTCAACCTTGCTGTTATGATTAGTGAGGTTATGGTAGTAATAAATGAAAACTGACCAAGCACAACAAGCAGTATGCCCGGGCGTAACAGTTCCAGATCAATTCCCATATTTGTTTCAACACTGTTGGCCAGGTTGCTGGCCATAGCCAATATTGAGATACCAAGAATGACGCCTGGTATTACCAGTGGCAATACCATCAATATGTAAAAAAAATTTTTGGCTGGAAAGTCGTGGCGTACGAATAAAAATGCGTTGCAGGTTCCAACGAATATCGAAAGGAGGGAAACGATACTGGCTATCACAAACGAATAGTATAAGCCGCGCAGTAAGCGCCTATCGTGGAACATACCAAGCTTGGGTTCAGTGTCATTGAAGAACCAGTCCAAAGTGAAGCCTCGCCAGGGCAGCACAGGAAATAATGAGTCGTTAAAAGCAAATAATCCTGCTGCCAGTAATGGGGCTGCCAAAAAAACAAAAAACAACACCATATACAGCCTGTATCCGTGACGTAATATTGGTTGTTGGATTGCACGAGTCATAGCAGTAGGGTAATCAGCTTTTTGCCACAGTACTTGACAGTGTCTGTCCTGATAATTTCAAGCCCAGCCACACCGCCAATGATGTAAACAGTAATAATATAAAGCCAAATGCTGCACCAGATTCCCAGTTGTACCGAGTAATAAACTGATCATAAATTTGCTCGGTAAACCAGCTTGAGTTTTTACCACCCAGTAGAATAGGTGTCAGGTAGCTACCAGCGCTAAGCATAAAAACAACAATGCATCCGGCTACAATACCAGGCATGGCATAGGGAATAATAATACGGCGAAGCACGGTTCGGCTATTTCCTCCCAGGTTGTACCCCGCTTCAATTAACTCATTGCTCATGCCATCCAGAGTGGATACCAAAGGTACGATCATAAACAGTACAACCGTGTACACCAGTCCCATAACAACCGTTGCATCGTTGTACAGAAATTCAATGGGTGTATCGATCAGTCCGATTGCTTGTAGCGTGCTGGATACTACGCCAGTTTCGCGCAGTAGTAATATCCAGCCAAAGGCGCGTATAAGGTCACTGACCCACAGTGGGATGAGGCAGAGTAAGAATAGAGCCCCTTTTGTTCGGTTGCCAGCAATTTTTGCAATATAGTAGGCGACAGGGAACCCGATTAATAAAGCCAAAAACGTCACGAGCAACGAAACCACTCCGGTTCGTAGCAGTGTGTTCCAGTAAATAGGCTCCATGGCAAAATTAATGTAGTTGCCAGGTCCGTATTCGTAAACGCGTGGCGCCACTTTTTCAGTTATGGAAAGAGTGAACATGCCTAAGTGAGGTAAAACAATCAGTAGCACAATCCATAACGCAAAAGGCATAAACAGCAGGATAAGCGCCAGACGTTTCGCATCGTTACCAGACGAATCAGTCATCAGAAACACATCGCGCGTGCACTGTCCCAACTCATTCGTACTGCATCACCCGATTTCGGATCGTTGCTGCTGCCAGTTAACGTGACATTCGCTTCAATTAATCCACCGGAGTGATCGCGCACCAGTACACGACTGTTGGCACCGTTAAAAAGTATGCTATCGACGTGTCCACTAATGGTGTTGATGGCGTCGCTGCTTTCACCTGTGCTAGTAGAACCGGTATCGACCCGAATGTGTTCCGGTCGGACAAATATGGTTGCCTGATCTCCTTCACGCAAGGTGCTGATGTTAGATAAGTTGCAATGAGCTTGAAATCCTGCAGAGCAAGATAAGCTAACTGTGTCGCTATCACAATCGATTACTTTTCCAATCCAGCGATTAGTATCTCCTACAAAGCCTGCAACAAATGCCGATGCAGGTTGGTGATATAAAGACTGTGGTGTGCCAACTTGTTCGAAGCGGCCCTCGTTCATGACTGCAACATGATCTGACATAACCAGCGCTTCAGATTGATCGTGTGTAATATAAACAAACGTTGTATTAAACTGATGCTGCAACAGTTTAAGTTCGATTTTCATTGCCTCTCTTAATTTCAGATCGAGCGCACCCAGTGGTTCATCCAATAACAGAACATCCGGGTCTAAAACCATACAACGTGCGATGGCAATGCGTTGTTTTTGACCGCCAGAGAGCTGATGTATCTCTCGCTTGGCAACATCGGGTAGCGCGACGCGTTCGAGCACCTCATTAACCTTATTGCCAATTTCAGCTCGCGATGCGCCATTACAGCGCAATCCGTAGGCGATATTGTCGTAAACATTCATCATCGGGAACAAGGCCAGGTGCTGGAATACCATCTTGACGTTTCGTCGATTGGGTGGCACC
>CAYTJF010000337.1:0-4828 GCA_964437945.1 uncultured Granulosicoccaceae bacterium | reverse complement strand
GGCGGCAACCAGGAAGGGTAAAGCCACATGCTGTAAGTAGAGCCTGCTGAAAAACTGTAACCATATGATCATTCGAACAAAATAAGTGAAATTGATAGAATAGATGCAAGGAAAAACGGTGTTGGATATCAAAAGGCTTGCACAATGATCCGGGAAAATAGCTCAAAGCAGATGTCGTTAAGCGAATTCGACTGGCCGTTTCAAAACCAGATGGATCCTGAAAATCGCTGGGTAAAGTTGGCCGGCATCATTCCATGGGACGCCTTGTCACTGGCGTACCACCAGAACCTGAATGCACGTGATGGTCGTCCAGCACTCAAAGCCCGCGTGGTGATAGGGGCGCTGATCATCAAGCATAAACTGGTGTTGTCAGACCGAGAAACGGTTGGTCAGATCCAAGAAAACCCGTACATGCAATACTTTATAGGGATGGACAGCTATAGCCGTGAGAAAGTGTTTGATGCCTCGTTGTTTGTCAGTATACGACGACGGATGGGCCAGGAAGTCTTTGACGAATTTTCGCGGTCCATTCAACACGAGTTATCTCAAACCAAGAGTAGAAGAACAAACGCAAGTGTTGATAACGATTCAGATGAAGATCCCCCGTCAGACACCGCCACCGGTGGGACGGATCAGTCACCAGAAGAAACTGAGCCCGAAGCGTTGCAGGGAAAATTGATACTGGATGCGACGGTGGCAGATCAAGCGATCCGATATCCAACCGATGTGAGTCTGCTCAATGAAGCACGGGAATTGACGGAGCAAATAATAGATCGACTGTATCAGAGGACAGAACTTAAGAGAAAGCCACGTACCTATCGTCAAAAAGCCAGACGGGATTATTTGAGTTTTGCAAAGCGACGAAAGCCGACGAGGAAAACAATCCGTAAAGCGATCAAACAACAGCTGCAGTATGTTCGACGCAATCTATCGCACATAGAGGCGTTATTGGAGCACTATAAGCTGGGTGAAGCGTTGCCGCTAGCGAATTGGTTGTTGCGCCGGTACTGGGTTATTCCACATCTGTATGAACAGCAAAAGCAGATGTTCGATGAGAAGGTGAATCGCTGTGATGATCGAATCGTGAGTATTCATCAACCGTGGGTCAGGCCGATAGTGCGTGGCAAACAACACAAGCCGACAGAGTTTGGTTCGAAGATAAACGTGAGTATGGATGAGGACGGATTGTCGCGAGTGGATCATTTCAGTTGGGACGCGTTCAATGAGGGGCAGGACCTGAAAGCACAGGTCGAGGCCTACAAAGACAGATATGGTCATTACCCGGAAGTCGTGTTAGCCGATCCGATCTACGGTACACGAGACAATAGAGCGTATCTGAAAAGCAAGGGAATCCGTTATGGCGGAAAACCGCTGGGACGCCCGCGAAAGGTAAGCGCAGAAAATGCAGAGCAGTTGAAAGCGCAAAAGAAACAACAACGTGAAGACTACCGACACCGCATCCCGATAGAAGGTAAGTTTGGGCAAGGCAAAGGGGGCTATCGATTAAACTACATCCGAGCCAAGCGATCGGATACATCGCAGGCTTGGGTGAACAGCATATTCATGGTGATGAATCTTCTGGTATTGTACGGGCTGTTTTTTTGTGTCTTTATACGGCGAGCATTGAGTGTAAACCGCCTCTGGAAACCGGCCTGCGTGGCGCAGATCAAGCAAACGACTTGGCGCTACTATTTATCAGGATTTAGATCTTGGCCTGCCGCCGGTCATTGTTTGGTTTTATAGACGAATAGCCAGTTTTTCAGCAGGCTCTATTTACGCAAAGCTGGAAAGCCAAATTGGTACCGGTTTCGTTACCCCGCGATGACTTCCATCGCCCGAAAATAGAAGCGGCATGGACTGACAAAGTAGACTTTATCGATGTCTTTGAGACTTTCAAAGCGATGAACAACGCATCATGAACCACTAACTACGTCCTTAGCAAACGAAGATTAACTTGTTAACCTCACGCATCAAAAACCAGAGAACTGCTTCAGCGAAGGAACTGCCTTCGCTGAAACGACAACTCGGCCTTGGATCAGTCGAACTTGTGCTCATCACAATGGTTCTGATGGTGCTGATGCACGTCACTTTAAGAACAGCCGAATCCCTGGTTCACTATCACGCGCGCGTGGTCGAGGCAAGAAATGCAGCCTACAAGGTTGAACTATATCTTGCTGGTGAACCATCGATAATCGACAACGCTATCAACACCATCGACACAGAGGCGATTCAGCCTCTTGAAGACATGCTTGAACAAGCATCCCCTTTGCTCGATTACCTGGAAATAGATACCGCAGTAACCGGCCTATCCCAGTATATGGGATCGGCAGTCGCGGGCTACGCGAAGCACGAACCTGACAACGATCAACTTTACGACGAGATGATCGCGCTTAGCTGGGACAACATGAATGATTTTCCCGTCGATGGTGGCGATGATGATTTGATGATCCCGAAGATCGCTCCCCTGATAAACCCGATACGGGATAAAAATCCATCTTACACAACAGGTGTCGGGTTCTCAGAATGGTTTTCGTTTGCGGGAGCGTTTAGTACGGGAACTACTCCCATTCTGATGCGATCTTTTCACTATGCCGATTTTGGAGACTTCATAGACATACGTGGAAATGACGATCTGCGACGCGGCTATAACGAGGAAATGGATAAACTCCTTCCCCCTGCCAACGATCGCAGGCTCTTCAACACGGTATTCCCCACCGAAGCAGAATCTGAGGCAGCTAGAAATAATCCGTTTGCATTACCGGATATTTTTGCTGAATTGCCTGACTTTGGGCAGTTTCCTGATGTCGCTGGACCCACCGTTGGCATAACCCCTCAAAAAACTATCGATGAGGCGTATTCGGATTATGTGGATGAGAATGGCCCCACAGAATTCGAATGGTGGATGAACAATGTAGCCTACCCTGATTTATATTCGAATAATCAGTTGAGGGAGTGGGCAGCGGCTCGCGACTTCGTTCATCCAGATAATAGCAATTGGCTGTTATACCCCCCCGATAATGGTTTCTCTAATACATCTGTAAATATTACTCGTCTCGAAGTGGGTAGACGTTTAGACCGCTTTGGTGGGCCTGGTGGCAGCTACTTCGGTGATCCAACAGAAGGTATAGGTAGAGAAGGTAGAGGGTTACCCGATAATCCAGGGCAAAGCCGTACTGAATACGTGGTACTACGTGAATTTTCGGTGAGAGAGGGGGAAATAGCTCCATGGTTCCAAGATGAAGGTGGTAAAACCCAATTTTTCCTCGGTGAAAATGTAAGTGTTCAAAGTCTGTTAGATGCAAATCCGCCATATATTCGGGTTGTGCAATAATTAGCTCTTACAAAGCAGACCCAATGCCTGCTGTCTCTGCGTCAACCTGTACAAACTATATACCTATAGGGCATTCAACTCGAGCAAGACATGACTGAAACTCTACACCCGAAAATTGAGTTGCTTAAAAACAAAATCTATCGTTTGGCACAGAAAATTAATGCGCCAGAGCAAATGCTCCCTTTTTTTAATAGATCCGGTAGCAGGGAGGAATTTTTTAGATATGTTACTTATGAAGCGAACTCATACCATCTTGTCGATGTAGAACGTTCACGAGAAAAGAAGAAAGAATCAACCGAAGATGAAAATTTAATCATCTATTGGATTTTCGAAAATGTCACACTCGAGATGGCAATCAGAATGAAAAGTGAAGGCTTAGATGATAAACACAAGGATCTTCAGCAGATACGTCGAGAACTAATGGGAAAACTCGATTTACCATGGTAGAAATAGCCTAAATAGAAGGTCTTATGCGCAAACCGTTAGCGAGAATAAACGCCTGGAATTCCTCCACTCTGATAGACACTTTCCAGCTATGGAAGGATAAAACCCGCACTACTCGGCTCTCGGTTCCTATACCGGAAATTTTATGGAAAAATCGCTACAGGACTAACTATTGTGAGACACCCTGTACCTCATCATCCCTTTTATTAAACATCGCTCGTCTTTCGTCTTTCGAATACTTCGCACACCACTCATTAGCGACGTAGTCACTATACTCTTGGGTGGTTTTGTTTGCATGTTCTGGCCAAAAAGCCATATCCAGAATATCAAAGTACTCCCTGGATAAACCTTTCTCTCTAAACATTTGTTGAGATAACGTAGTCTGAGACGCTCCCTCCGCTTTAGCCTTTCCGACAAATACTGCTGCTTCGATTTCCGCATCACAAAAGCGTACTTCGGCTGTTTTGCACTGATGCTCAACATTATCACGAAATTTCTCAGAACTTTTATCCGAATAAGATTCTGAAAAAGCAATTTCGACCAACAATCTAAAGAGCTCTTCAGATTCAGCAGGAATATCATTATCACGAATATTTTTCTTTATCTCATCCATGATATTTTTAGACGACATTTTTTCATCTTTCATAAGGGCTACGCCATGGGCAGCCATTTCAAGACTCTCACATTTTTCTGTATGTCCTGGAAAAAAGTTCGGATAATTAGCAAGGCGTTTTTCTAATTCGTTGGTATCTGCAGCCATTAGTTTTGCGGCCAGTAGAAACAGCATGGTTGGTAAAAATAGTCTTATCGCAATAATCATTTTCATTGTTTTATATCTTCTTTAACTTTCTCAATTCTATTTAAATCTAAGAGGATCTACGTTTTAACAACTAATTTATAAGCCAGCCAGGCAACGAATTACAGAAAAAATATGTGAAGTTGGTAATACGTCGAAAAATCAGGAAAAAACCGACAATCACGATACGTTAACAGTGAGTCGGCTACCCATTTGCCGCAACCTGCTGTTTGACGCACCGGCTGCGACCCGTCAGC
>CAYTJF010000336.1:0-4845 GCA_964437945.1 uncultured Granulosicoccaceae bacterium | reverse complement strand
CTTAGCTCCTCCTTAGCCTCTTCGTTAACCCTAGTTGTAGCTATTATCATTTCGAAATACAGTATCGCTTTGGATCAGTGTCTACATGAATGTCTAATCTGTTACCACCAGAGTCATGTTTTTTATTTTTTCAAATGTACAAATGTAATTTTTTGGAGATCCTGCTAGTGAGTTTCGGATACTCACCCGATTCAATCCATTGTTAACCAGTATAAATGTAGGCATCTATCAAAATAGTGCAATTTAAAACAGTTCTGCTGCTTATTCATCCGTAAAAACGCTTCATCCATTGAAACGCTTCTCCCATTGCAACGGGAGTCAACAATATTATTCAGATTTGATTACTATACCGATCGAGTCACTATTGCGTGAAAGCGCTTTAATACAACATGCTATTTCGTTTTATACCTAAAAATTCTGCGCAGCGTTTGCGAAAGTTAAAAGCTCATTTGATCGGCTTGAGCTCGCGATTGCATATGATGAAAAATCGAATTAATAATCATTCGAAACCAAAAGTACTGGTGCTCTCTTTTGGCGGCTGGGAAGGCTCGCCAATGCTATCGAAGGCTGCATACGATCTTGGGTATGACGTACATGTGCTCGCACCCAAATTTCCATCCTATGAGGGTCGATATGCAACTGGTTGGTCCAGGGTTGATGCTGTCAACGAACTGGATAGAGCTGTAAGTATTGCAAAGACTATTAACCCAATAGCAGCACTAGTAGAAATTCGCAATGTGCTACTTCCGGCAAAAAGAGAAATTCAAACTGCTTTGTCCTTGCGAGACTTTGGCGACGTTTCATTTCAGACTAGCAATTCAAAAATACGTGTTAGAGAAATACTAGGCACAACATCTTTGCGCAATATCCAATGGTCAACGCTCGATAATTTCGAAAACAGTGGTATGGACTACCCAGTGATAGTTAAGCCTGAGACAGGCAGTGGTTCAAAGGGCGTTACCTTTGTTAAGACATCAAAAGAATTGAACGAGGCTCGAGATAAAATTTCAGCGCTCGCTAATGATCCTGCTGTCGGAGGCAGAGTCCTGGTAGAACAATTTATTGATGGTGACAACTTTGATGTAACTGGAATAATTCGAGATGGCGTAATTTATCCGTTCACCGTACAGCTGATGAATTTCACACCCATTAACGGTGCTATGCCACCGAGTTTTTATCTTCACAATCCGCCAATTTCAACGCAATTGCGGGAACGCCTGATTGAATCCGCACACCACTACGTTACCGCACTAGGTGTAAAAGTTGGCGCTTTCACTTGTGAATTACGCCAAAATAAAGATGGTGAGCTGTACCAAACTGATTTTGCCAACAGAATTGCTACGCCTGCAACAGTATCAAAAGCTGCGGGAAATTCATTAAACGAATACTACGTACGTTCAATGTGTGAAGAAACATTCACCAAGCCCAAGCTGCAAACCAATTGCGTGTATCAGCGATTTGTCAGAAACCCTGCGGAACTATCTAAATTCGATAAACTGCTCAGCAAATACCCTGATATGTCAGTAGATGTTCGAACGCTGGCATCGAAATACGCCGGGATAGTCACCCTCGCCCGTATAGCCATATGGGCACCAGACTTTGAGGAATTGAAATCACGACTCCATGAATTTGATCTTGTACCGGACGAGTTTAAGCAATTTGATGCAAAGTGACCTGACTTGGGGAACTGACTGAATCATCCAATTGAATTTTATTGATATTAATAAACTGGATTATTAACTGCATTCATCTAGTTTCCAGTCTGTACCCATGTATCGTCTATTGCATAACCAAGCAATTTTAATTCAGCTCCACAGTGATGATGAAATATTTCTCGCGACTCTCGGTTAAATGCGTTCATCCAATCACCAGCTATTCCTTTGCGAATGAAACTATTAATATCTTCCTCACCACGTTGACGCTTGGACTGGGATTCAAAAGAATGGGATTCGATAACTTTTTGTAGTTCGACACCCGCAGAAACAGATCGGTCAAAGTGGGTCAGTATGTTTGTTAGCTCTTTTTGAGTATTGGCCAGAAACGACTCATAACTGGTGAATGCGACCGTTTCATTTCCGTACCATGTCTTCACAAAATCTGACCATGTAAATCGAGGGTACCCACCACTACATGCCCACTCGACAAACCGAGGTAGATACTTTTCCACGTCAGCCGGGTCAGTTACACCAAGCCGGGTACGCAACCGTTTTCCAGCCATTGCACTGGTTAATTCATTATCAAACATCATGTGATAGTAGTATGAGATCATGGTGTCCCGCCCATCTCGCCACAGCACTACCGTATCTAGCTTCGCATTTACCTTCAAAAAACAACCATGCAGAATTTGATCTCCCAAAGTTGGGAGTCTGTTTCTTGTGTAAGGAATAGCCAGCGTCGCAGATAACATTTGGCTAATCCAAGACCCGCCAGATTTTGGATATTCCGTTAGTACCACTGGCTTGGCAATCGGGTTCAATACACCAAGTGAAATCGCACGACGTGTCAAGCCATTAAGCTTATGCCACCAAAGTGTATCTATTCGATCGATCACCTATTATTTCCATCATGTTCGTTTGCTACCCTAATAGTGATTTAACAAGAAGCTGAAGTTTCGCTGCCACACAACCCCTAAACTCTTCACTATATTTATTCTCTAATAACGTCCGTCAATCCAGCCAGCCCTGAACTTGCATTTATTTTTAGACAAAACTTAGCTTTCTGATATTTCAACCTGCTACATGAGTCCAACCTGAAGCTTACCTTGATCGCGCAACACTACAATCCTTTCGATCATATTCTTAAAACTTTTCAATAGTGGTTCAGACTCTGCAAAATTGAACGGATGTGCCCAAATATGCAAATCATGATTCTTATTCACAACATTATCTAAGCCAAGCTGTATTCGTCTTTCTAATAACGGTATGCGATGGGCATTTCCAGCATCATTAAACAGCATAGAGCCATAGTGTCTTATAACTCCGCTGCTATCAATCGAATCTTTGCTACTTGGTGGTGGTATAACAGCTATCGACAGCAAATACAAAAAACGATTTTTGAAAAAATTGTCGGCAGGCACTCTGACTTTATCAATACCTGAGTCCAATAGTTCAGCATAAAAGTCTTCGGTATTCTCCGGGAATACCAACTTACTGGTTGTTAGATGGTATTGAGCCAATGTGTGCTTGAATCGCTGTAATTCCTCTCGCACAAACTTTCCATCCACACCTGCGTAGTCAAATGGAATGTGTGAATACGAATGACAGGCAATCTGATGATCAGCCTTGGCAGCCAGAACTGATTCGAACAGATCGATGCCATTAAAGGTATCTGGTTCGCCAACTCGTATGCTGTTCTCAACAACTTTATACTGTGTGTCCGTCAAGTGAGAGAAGTCGCGTGATTGAGGTACCTCTATCATCGCGCCTACCGTTGCCCAGGTCGCAGAAAATTCACAAGCATCCATGATGCTTAACATTTCAGGTAACACCTGCCTTAATCTCTTGTAAACGCCGTTAGCTTCTCTTCGCCTCCAAACCCCGTTGGTTATATCTCCCCACCCTATTTCAAAGTCGAAACTAATTATTACTGAGCCCATGCTTAACAATCCACTTTAGACCGCATAACCGAGACGATACATCATTTTTTCGAGTATTGGTTTTGACTCCATTCTTCCACTTTGACCAAGACGTTCCAGACTTTCAGGATTAGGATTACGAATCTCAAATTGTTTTTCGTACACGTGCAAGGTATTTCCAGTTTGAGACACCATTTCATTGTCCAATTGCAAAAACTCAATGCAAGACTGTGTAACTTGCAATGGGTTCGCTACGAGATCTTCAAAACGTATGATGAGTGAATTGGGCATGTTTTTAAAATCGTTGAGCATAAGTTCATTCGATAACACCCATTGATTAGCGATAGTCTCGTAGGAGTACTGTTGCGACCCTTGGCGATCTTTATACCATTGTGGTGGTTTAGCTCGCCGTCTTAGTCCTTCGGTAACGCAATACCCATTACGATGTATCCCGATGAAACAAGCGTTCGGAAAAACCCTATTTAGCCAGTTAATTCTTGCTGTATTAGCCACTGACTTATCAAGAAAAACACTCGACCCAGCGTTCCAGAACAAACCCCAATCTTTTTTTATCGCTGCAAGAGCTGCTTCATCAGATTCGATCGGATTCAAGTAGTTATTAAACTGCTTATCCCATATCATATGATGGCCGTTTTCTTCAAGATTTGATAACACATCTGTAAACCGTACACCTTCTCGGGGCAATCCGGATATGTCAGGGTGACTAGCCAGTATATTCTGCAAAATCGTCGTACCCGAATTAAAACAACCCACCAGGAACAACCACTTCCCTGGATAATAATTTCGGACAAAGAGTGAAGATGCACCCCTTATTGATGAATTAGACAATGCACGGACCAACAACTCTTCGGCCAAAATTTTTGAGAATTTGGCAGGTGTCTTAGCGCGTTTGTAAACGCGATTGATTCGATCTAACGAGAACAAGACAGGCTACCTATAAGATATTAGTTTTAAATTGGCGATTCCGTCGCGTAGAATCTGAATTAGTCGCAAACGATCTCCATTCACACGAGTAATGAGTCGAAGTTCGGATTCAGACGCAACTAATAAGTGTTGTCTATTATACAATGATATTAACGTACTGATAGACCGCGTTTTGCGGATAAAGTTGATTGCCAGCACACTTTATTAGCAGTACCAACATGCGCAGCAAAATTCGCTGGATAACACCAAATAACAGAGTAATTCAGTGTAAGTGTGTTAGGACAGCGCTAACAACCGATATGTCAATTCACTATTATATTACCAGC
>CAYTJF010000335.1:0-4846 GCA_964437945.1 uncultured Granulosicoccaceae bacterium | reverse complement strand
GGTAGGTTAGATAAATTCGCCCACCCAATCTCGGACGGTATCTCACTCATTTATTCTGCAAGCTTACCGTTTTAATCTCAATTTATCTGCAAGCACTCAAGAAGGGTTCTTTTGTAGGTACTGCTGCTGTTGTCCGTTTTTCCGCCATATCGGCAACGCCCGACCGACGTGGCGTCGTCGCCAAGCGGCGATATCCACGGGAGTTCACCACACGGAGCCCGATTTTGCAGCCCTTTCAAATGCCAATTAAAGATCGCTAAATGCCCAACCCGTCACCCATCATTCGATCTGTATGCACGTATTAAAGGTTTTTTAAATCTAAATATTTTCATTAAAGTATGCTTTAATTGTCTCGTCATCGATTAAAGATATCTTAAATGAGCCGCACCACAGGAAGCTACTCCACATCGACCACGCTCGGTGAATCAGTTCAGGCATTCGTACCCAGCCCACTGCCACCTACAAAGCCGCAATTGGCGGTCGATTCGTACCATGAAATCAATCATACGGCAGAGTTAGCTCTTGCACGATTATCTGGCGTCTCTGGGCTAGTCCCATCCGTCGACTGGCTCTTGTACAGCGCTATACGGAAAGAGGCACTTATGACCTCTCAAATCGAAGGCACTCAGGCGACACTGACGGATCTCTTTGATGAAGAGGCAGGCCTCACTGTTACCAATACAGACGACATTGAAGAGGTGTCCAACTACCTGCGAGCCTTTCGGCTGGTTCAAGATCAATTGCGCAGAACCGATGGTCTACCGATAAGCATTCGACTACTATGCAATGCACATCAACTGCTACTCAACGGAGCAAGAGGCGCTGGCAAGCAACCCGGTGAACTTCGTCGTTCGCAAAACTGGATAGGTGGAACAAGACCCGGTAATGCAGTTTTCGTCCCACCTCCGCCAGAGTCCTTGACAGCTCTTTTGAGCGATCTTGAACACTTCATCCATTCTGATAAACCGGGCTTACCACCGCTCGTCAACATTGCATTGGTGCACGCACAATTCGAAACTATACATCCATTTCTTGATGGCAACGGACGTATCGGTCGACTACTGATCGCAGCCCTGCTAGAGAGCTGGGGATTGCTCAACGAACCATTGATGTACCTTAGTGGCTATCTCAAACATCATCAGGCAGAGTATTACCGTAGACTGTCGGCAATTCGAACAGACGGTGACTGGGAATCGTGGGTTAGCTTTTTTCTGGAAGGGATTGTTGCTGCATCAGCAGACGCTGAACATAGCATCATAACCATAGCAAGCCTAGTGGCATCAGACCGACGACGCCTCATGAAGTCATCAAAAGCGGGAGCCGCAAGCTATCGTCTTTTCGAACAACTTCCAGTGATGCCTCGCTTCACTGTTGAAAGAGTAAAACTGATCCTCGATACTAGCTTTCCAACAGCCAATGCTGCTGTGAAAATTTTAGAAGATCTGAATATCGTGACTGAAACAACGGGGCAAAAGACTAATCGACAATATAGTTATACCGCATATATTGATGCGCTGACCTCTTGATATTCACGGAATTATATTTGCGCCAGCCTTAGAGAACTACAGGCTCAGGGTGATAACCCATAGCGATGTGAGTCTTCGTCGATGGTTTGCCCAGCAATCGCTGCGTATTGATGGGTATTTTGCTGCTTGGCAATACACCCTACCCACAATTTATCGACACAGATTTAACTGATAATCAAACCTATTCCTATTCTGTTGTCGCTTTGGATAGTGCCGGAAACTCATCCGATCCGTCATCTCCAGTAACGGGAAACGCAACGCAAACAACAAATGTGAATCCAACAGCGCCAAGGCAGTTGTCAAGAATATCAGCAACAAGCTCAACGATACGCCTGTCGTGGCTTGCGTCGGATGCATCAGATGTAGCCAGCTACAACGTTTATCGAGGTGTACAAGATACATCCCAAACTGCTTATACATTACTGCAACGTGTCAGCGTACCTCGCGCTACCGACACCAACGTTGCCATCAACCAAACCTACTGCTATCAAATTGAAGCGGTCACGGCAACTGGTTTGCTATCCGACCGTTCTGAAGCACTTTGTATAAACGCGACGGACTCAAGCTTGATAAACGATGGAACCATCGGTTCATTTGGATTGCCAGATGATAAACGGACTGTGCCAGATCTAAGCGCTCTGGCTTGCGATAGTGTACTTGCTACCCAGAACATTCCAATGGGGCTCACTACTATCACTGATGGTTGTTATTCTGTGCCGCAGACATTAACGGTTCCAGATAGCGCCACCTTGCAATTGGGGGAAGGCGTGGTATTTAAAATTCGCTGAATCAGCAAAGCTGTATGTGGAGGGCACACTGACTGCACTCGGAACACTGAACAACCCAGTGGTGTTTACCGGCATGAAAAACATAGCGGGATCCTGGGGTGGGGTGGAATTCGCTGGCACGACCAATTCAGCCAATTACTTACGTGGCATCGTTATCGAATACGGCGGCGGTGCAGATGTACGCGCGGCAGTTGCCGCTGGTGTGTCTGGTCTTTTCAGTGGACCACGTTTTCGAATGGAAGACACTTATACGATTCACTTAAGGCGCCGTTCTACCGTGGTTTTGGCGACTTTTAATGATCATCGGAATATTCTAAATTGGTGTTGCGCTTTGGAAGTCTCTCAAACCAGCTGTGTTGACGAGTATCGTGTATAGCTGGATTATGGTGGTTGTCAGTGTTTATCTCTAAGTAGTTCATCGCCAGTACAATCAGCAGAATAACCGCTGTTCGGCGTAGTTGGATGGTTGATACCCCAGAGTCAGCCGCCACAATTAGTGTATAACCGACTAACTTAAGAGTGTAGCCTAACCAGGCTACAGCCTCCCATTTGGTCATAGCCTCCGCAACCAGCAGAAGACGATAGGCGTTTTTATGTGTATTCGACATCATCCTTTTCTCGTGTTTTGACGAGATCAGGATGCGTCAATCACTCAAAATTTGTAACGCTCAGTTTGACACTTATGGCTAATGAACTTGACACTTTACGTTTCCAGATCAAATTCAACAGTTTTCGATACAGTGGATATATTCGAGTTATCAATCAAATCCATCTGTGGCTCTTTAAGCATTTCGCGCTCAGGGATTGATTTTTTATGAACATTTAGTATTTGGGTTAGATTATCCAATTCAGCAAAGTATCTATTACTCTCTGACAAATTGTCTCCAGCTTCGAGTATTAACCGCGTTGATTCGCTCTCCCGCAATGTATTGTCTGCATATGTATATTCTATCGCCTGTCTAACACAGTCTTCAAATGTAGTTGGTCCCGTAGTAGGTTCTAGTTTATGGACTGTCGCTGCAGTTGAGCGCTTGTGTTCCATAAAAAGAATCTCTGTGGTATTTGTGTCAAGCTCTGATAATAATCGAGGATTAGATTTTTTCATTTTATTTCCTAGTCTAATAATACAGTTAGTGTTGTGCGCAACTCCTTACTGCTATTGATCCCCTGGATTTTCATCTGATTCATCATCCTTGCGTGTCTTTGGAGCATTCGGATGCGGTAAAACAAGATGTAACGACGCACCGCTGGCTGCATATAATTGCTGTAGGTGTTTTAGATCTTTCCGCAAATAGTCGTATACCCAAACACCGCGTGGTGTAATTGAAAACCGCAGAGATGAGCCGTGTCTGTCTGATTTCGATTTTGGGGATAAATTAATGAGGTTGTTTTTCGCGCACCATTGTGCTGGATTGTGTATTTGACGTCGATCGAAAGACGGCGAAACAAGATAGGAGAAATCAGCTTGCGGAATATCTTCATGAATGCCTCCATTGGCAAGATGCACAATCTGCTTTGTAGTGTAACTTGACGAACACATAATTGCTGGTAACTTAAAATTTGGTTCTTTGCGAAGCTTGCGACGAAATTCTATAGCCTGCACTGCAGCAACGGTGGGCGCATAAAGTATCTTCCAATACAAGTGAGGCTTTCTTTTATTTTTAATTTGCTTGGCAAGTTGACTAAGTTTTAGCTCCTCGATATCGCTGAAACTTGGCAACTCAAAGCCAAACTCAGTAATATCTACATCAGCATGCATAATATCCATTTTAGCGAGCGCGGCGTTATCAAGATCCATAGTGCATCTTCGTTGGCGTTCTTTTTATTATTCAAAAACCATGCACACCTCCTGAGTAACTCAGTAATTTAATCTTAAGAAGCCAAGTTTATGATCATGGTGTCTTTGCGTAACTTAGTTTCAGGCACGATGCGGATAGTATTGTTGGCGAGAAAAAGCCAGTAGTCAGATGGGCTCACCTTTAGTCAGCCGAGTAAAGGTGTGAAATAGATGGTGGCCAGGGACAGAACCAAACTGCCATTAGCCTTAACAACCAATCAGAGAATCCCCGTGTCGGCAGTTCGATTCGCTCCGCAAAGCAAGGGACAGAATCGAACCGGCCCGCGTAGGGTGCCGACAAGTCGGCAGTTCGGAGACGGCCATTGCAATCGTGGAAGTGGATGCGACGTAGTGGGTATATGTGGTGGCCAGGGACAGAACCAAACTGCCATGAAACTTACCTGAGTAAAAGAGAATCCCCGTGTCGGCAGTTCGATTCGCTCCACAAAGCAAGGGACAGAATCGAACCGGCCCGCGTAGGGTGCCGACAAGTCGGCAGTTCGGCAACGGCCAATGCAATTGTGAAAGTGGATGCGACGTAGGAAGCTAAAATGGTGGCCAGAGACAGAACCAAACTGCCATGAGACTTGATATACCCAACCGAGAATCCCCGTGTCGGCAGTTCGATTCCGACTTAAGGGAAGGGACAGAATGAACCGGCCCGCGCAGGGTGACGACAAGTCGGCAGTTCGGCG
>CAYTJF010000334.1:0-4900 GCA_964437945.1 uncultured Granulosicoccaceae bacterium | reverse complement strand
CGGACGCATGCCACCCGCTTGACAGCCCCTGCACTACTCGCCGCACCCACTTTGTATTTCCTAAACCTTGTTGGGTTAAAGATTTAGCGCAAGCAGGTTATCGCACAGTCAATGTTGGCAAGATGCACACCATGCCAGTTGAAGGCGCGTTTGGTTTTCATGAGCGTCACGTTGTTGAAAACAAAGATCGTGATCACCCGAACTTACCGTTCTATCTGGATAACTGGGACAAGGCATACTTTTTACGTGGCCAGGAAAAACCGTCGCGTGTAACACAGCGTAAACGCTGCGACTATGGTGACCAACTGGGTGCCTGGACCTGGGAGCACGACGATATTATGCACCCGGATATTTTTGTCGGACAAATGGCCCGCTGGTGGCTTGATCGTTATCCGGGCGATGAGCCATTTTTCCTGCAAGTTGGTTTACCTGGGCCACACCCACCTTATGATCCAACGCAGGAATATTTGGACATGTATCTGGATAGGGACATGCCCGCACCGATTCCACCGGATACACACGCTCAACCTAAAGCCATGCAGGAGCTACAGGCATTTCATATTGGTGAAGATGCCGATGGGGTTGTACACCTGGCCGAACCGACCGCGGAACAATCGCAACGTCAACGCGCACATTACTATGCGAACGTCACAATGATTGATACGCAGGTGGGTGAGATTATTGATGTGCTTGAACAACGTGGTGACCTGGATGACACGATTATCGTTTTCACGTCTGATCACGGTGATGCATTGGGTGATCACGGACATTCGCAAAAGTGGAATATGTATCAATCCACTGTGCACGTGCCTGCTTTGGTGATTGGACCGGGGCGTATACCAGAAGGGCGACAGGTGAGTGATAACGTTGCGTTATTTGATTTTGGGCCGACGATTCTTGAATGGGCTGGGGTTAAGGTGCCTGAATGGATGGAAGCCAGTTCGCTTATGCCTTACTTTACCGGCGAACCCACGCAAGGGCGTCGCCTGGTTTTCGCTGAACACTCAAACGATGCACTGCTTACCGGTACACGGTTTATGACCATGGTTTTGGAAGGCAGCGTTACGCTTATTCATTTTGTAGATTCTGAAACGGGAATGTTGTTTGATCTTAACAGTGACCCTGATGAGCAAAATAACTTGTGGGACAAGCCTGAGTATGCACAAACACGTGATCGGCTTATTGATGAGATTCTTAATTGGCGATTGGAGAGCAGCATGAAGACGCAAGGGTTTATTGATGCTTGTATGCGCGATTCTCAGGCGATGATGTCGCCGCCGGGTGGTACTGCTGCCAGGGGGCAGCATCGGGAGGGGAGTCGGTAGTTGTGGATGATGAAATGAAGCTATGAGAAAACCTAACAAGCTCTGGACGTTCCTATGATTTAGCAATCACATAGCCCAGAATCAATTCCGATACATGCTTGCGCCGAGCTGCCAACCACTTTTTGTCATCAAGCGATCTGCCATAGGTTATTGACAGTGTGTATCTATTCGACAGATGCAAGTAGCTAAGCGACAATATTGAGATATAAAGCTGAAACGCATCGATACCCTTCTTAATAGTTCCAGCCTTTGCACCGCGTGACAAAATAATTTCAATGTTTTTAATTAATTGCTCAGCGGCGTTAGCAACGTTGGGGATATTTTTTATGCTATCTCCTTGTTGCGTATTTTCCACACCTGCTATACGAATAAAATCCGGATTATTCTGCATGTGGTCGAACGTGAACTCAACCAGTTGCTGTATTGCCTGCAGTGGCTCCTGCTCCAGTAAATTTAACGCTTGCTCTTCGGTGCGTATGTCGCTGTAGACTCTTTCAAGACAGGCAAGGTATAGCTTGTGTTTACTCCCGTAGTAATGATATACCATGCGAATATTGCAATTAGCGTGTTCTGCGATCACAGCAATTCTGCCGCCACCGTAACCTTTTGAACCAAACTCTGTTAACGCTGATTGAAGAATTCGCTTTTTGGTTGCGGCGGCATTACGAGTAACGACTTTCTTTTTTTGTTGACTTGAAGAGACCATTACTTTTTTATCAGGTCCGGTAGCCAGGTAACAATTTGAGGAAACATCATCAGTATGGCAACCAGCAGTATCTGGATAAACACTATTGGTAGCGCTGCACGGTAAATTTCAGATATTTTCAGCTGTTGTTGCACGCCTTTAATAACAAAAAGAAGCACTCCAAACGGCGGTGTGATTCCAGCAAGCTCCAACTGCACCAATATCAAAATGCAAAACCAGATTGGGTCCACGCCCAATGATGCAACGATGGGCATGAACACAGGAATGGACACCAACATGATTGAAATTGTGTCGATAAAACAGCCAAGAAATAAAACGATCAGCTGCATGATAATAACCATGACCAGTGGCGGTAAGTCCAATACTTCCACGGCGCTCACCAGCGATCTTGTAGAGCCAGTCGCTGCCAGTAATTGACTAAAACCTGTTGACCCGACAATCACTAACAGCATCATTGTTGTCGTTGTCATTGCAGACATCAATGATGCTTTGAGCGCTTGCCACGAAAGGCGCTTGTAGGCAGCGGCAATGATTAGTGTTGCAACAACGCCCATGGCTGCCGACTCTGACGGGGTTGCGATACCTAAAAATATAAAACCGGTTACCACCAGTACCAGGCTAAGTAGCGGTGAAATATGCAATAGCGCAAGTAACTTAAAACGCAATGTTGTTGGTAGTGCCTGGTAAGGCGGTGCAAGGTGTGGCTGCAACTTTGCACGGGTTGCAAAATAAATAAAATAGAAACTTGCCAGTATCAGTCCGGGCAATATGCCTGCAAGTAAAAGCTGGGCGATAGACACTTTTGCAAGTGCACCGAGCAATACACCGAGCGCACTGGGTGGTATCAGCACGGCCAGACCACCGCCTGCCAGTATTGAGCTTACCGACATTTGGCTCTTATAGCCGCGCTTGCTCATCTCAGGCACCAATGTCGACCCGAGCATGGCAACCGATGCCATGCTGGCACCGCTAAGAGCGCCAAACAACGTACCACCGCCAACAGATGATAATGACAATCGGCCTGGTATTCGCCCTATCCAGTGATCAACCGATTCAACGGTTTTTGCAGCAAGACCGGTTCGCAACAGCAGCTCACCCATTAAAATGAAAAGTGGAATGGGTATCAATGAGAACTGACCTATGGATGAGAACGAACTGGTTGCCAAAAGTGACAACGCATTTTCGCCACCCATTAAAAAAAACAAACCGACAATATTTAGCGTTAAAAACCCGAATGCGACCGGCATGCCGCTTAGCATCATCAGGACTAACAGGCCAAAGAAAAAGGCCAGATTGCCTACCCATTCCATTAGTATTTGAACTCGGTTTCTTGTCCGAACGATGCTTTTTCGTCCAGCAGCGTTTCAGGGTCAGGCGTTCTGAGATACAGACCGAATCGAAGCGCAAACGCAATGGTTAACAATACACTGCCGATCGGGATGATGCTATACGGCCATAACCGGGGAATACGCCAAATGCGCGGCATCATCGCGTTGCTCTCAAAGTACTGTAAAGCTGCCAGTCCGGTTCGCCATGCAAGTACAGCACAGGCCAGAAGCGCCACAATGCATACCGCCATTCCGACAATGCGTTGCAGCTTTATGGGCAGCACGTCTGTCAGTAGTTCAATTCGAACATGCCTGTCCTGCAGCAGAACCCACGGTGCTGCCAGAAAGGTGATCCAGACCAGCGCGTATTCTGACAAGTCGAATGACCATGGAGAGGAAAAATCAAAGAAGTAACGCGACAGCACGTCGTAACTTATCCAAAAGCTCATGGCAAGCACCATCGCTGCGGCAATACCAGCAAGCACGGCGGTTACTTTTTCGAACGCCTTGTATAGAACGTCAAATGTCATCGTGGACTGACGCTCATTGGTTTGACGTCCATTGGATTATAGTGAACAGACCCGACCAAAGCCGGGTCTGAATGGGTGCAACTCGATTATCAGCCGGCTGCATCAAACAACGGTTTCAAACGATCTGCATCGTCGCTGGCCAGTTCGCTTATCTTTGACCAAAGCTTCTCTTCAGTCAAATCAATGAACTTCTTTGCATCTTCATCACCAAGCGTTACAAATTCCACACCGGCTTTTTCCATTTCCGCGTGTTCGGCGTCTCGTTTTTCCTTTGCCCATTTGGCACCAATCGCATCAGCTGATGCGGAAGCTTCCATTAGCACCTTCTGCAGTGGCTCTGGCAGGTTACTGTAAGAGTTTGGATTCATCAGCGTTACCGTTCGCAATTGATAGAACGTTGGCATCATGACAAATTTGGCTTGCTCGTAGAATTTAAAATCAAGTAAACCAATATCTGGCCATCCCAGTCCGTCTACTACACCACGCTCCATTGCGGTATACGCTTCTGCCGGAGATGTGGTAACCGGTGTTGCACCAAGTGATTGCAATATTGGATCGTAGAGCGGGATAGAACGGATTTTCTTACCTTCAAAGTAAGATAGATCTTCGGGTTTGCCTCTCACCTGAAACACGTAACCAACACCACTCAGCGGCATGCCAAGCATCATCACGCCACGTTGTTCCATCAGTAGCTCTGCATAGGCGTCGAGTGCACCGGACTCTTGCAGTTGCTCAGCCGATGCATCGCCGCTGGCTAAGGATATTGATGAGGGCATTGCGCCGGCAAAATACGAATTAGCCGAATGACTCATATCAAAAACGCCATTTGCGATAGCCTCCGGTGCATCAAATCCGCCAATCACATCGGAGCCGCCAGCATACTCAATCTCAAGCTCACCGCCGGAGAGCCGATCGACTTCCTCGGCAAGAAAGTCATACGGTTTGCCCCACACTGTATCGCGGTTGATAAACGCAATATATTTTAGCTTTTGCTTACCAGCAGCGTAGAGT
>CAYTJF010000333.1:0-4917 GCA_964437945.1 uncultured Granulosicoccaceae bacterium | reverse complement strand
TCATTGCGTACGATCCTCATGTCTGCTCAGAAGAGTTGAAATCGCTTGACATTGAGAAGATCGACGATCTGCATGCGCTTCTTGCACAGGCAGATATCGTATCTATGCATACTGTTTTGAACGACTCTACACACGCAATTATCGGCCGCGAAGAGTTTGCCGCAATGCGTCGATGTCCGGTCTTGATAAACGTATCCCGTGGTGCCTTAATCGATGAGTCAGCATTACTTGAGGCCTTGAACAACAAGCAAATCGCTGCTGCCGGTTTGGATGTGTTTAGCAATGAACCGCTCAATAGAACGTCTCACAAACTGTCCAGTTTATATGAGCGCGATAACGTCATCTTGTCACCACATCTAACGTTTTTCACGCATGAAGCCATGCAACGGTTAACCACCGATACTCTGGCACGATGCGAAGAGGTGCTTCGCGGGGAAAGTGTGATTATTCGCTCTAAAGATCCTCGGCTTTTGGCCCAGCATGGAATGCTAAATGTAAGAAGCTGAATCGATATTCCAATTCCAGTCACATTACCAGTGGGTAGTTGAGCAAGCCATTATGGCTAACAAAGTCTTACTTATTGTTATCGATCAATTCCGAGCAGATTGTCTTGCAGGCAGTTTGGCGGACGCTGTAGCATTGCCTCATTTACAATCATTGATGGGTGACGCCACCCATTTTAATCAACACTACACCGTTACAACCCCCTGCGGTCCTTCCCGCGCCAGTTTACTTACCGGTTTATATGCGATGAACCATCGCTCAGTTCGTAATGGCACACCTCTGGCCAAACATCATCTGACTATTGGGCATCATATGCGTAAAGCAGGTTATGAACCCATGTTATTCGGATACACCGATGTCAGTGCAGATCCGAATGGTTTACATGAAAATAATCCAGATCTAAAAAGTATGGAAGGGCTGGCGCCCGGGTTTGCCGAAATTGTTCGGATGCGTATGTACTCTCCAGGGTCGTGGGTTGGATACCTTAAAAGCCGTGGCTACCCTATACCCGAAGTCGACTGGGATTTGTACAAGCCCGTGCTAGACAAGGCAACGGCCAGTGAACAATTTCCCGATGGTTCGCCAATACGGTCGAAGGCGTTATATTCGAGTAGCGACAGCGATACGGCCTATTTGACGGATAGAACCATTGAAGAACTTTCGGTTCGTGAATCGTCAGATTGGTTTGCAATGCTAACCTATGTACGACCCCACCCTCCTTTTGTGGCACCTGAACCCTATAACACGATGTTTTCATCGGAATTGCTACCGGTTCCACGGCGTTCAGGTTCATTGGAGGAATTAAAGGCATCGCATCCTTTTTTCGATAATTATTTTAGTGCACCATCGAACCATAAAATCTATCATGGTTTCGATGGCGATTTAGTTAATCTTAGTGAGCTTCAGATTGCTGAACTTAGATCAGTTTATCTTGGCCTTGCATTTGAAGTCGATCATCATATTGGGCGCATGATCAAGTATTTAAAGAACAGTAATCAATACAACGATACGCTTATCATCGTTACTGCTGACCATGGAGAAATGTTAGGTGATCAATGGATGTGGGGCAAAAACACACCACTGGACGCTGCATTGCACATTCCGCTTATCATTCGAGACCCACGACAACCGAATAGCTTTGGAAAACAAATTTCCGCGATAACTGAATCAATCGACATTGCCTCCACTCTAGTCGACTGGATAGATACAAACCCAGATAATAAAACTTTTGGCAGCTTCGATGGTTATTCGTTATTACCCTTGTTATCTGGACCCACACCAGAAAGCTGGCGTAAGCATGCTTTTACCGAAGCTGAATTGGGGCAGCCTGATCAGGCTACGCATTTTCAGACAGAATTTGGTCTTGAAGCGTCTCAGGCCAACTACGCAGTACTGCGAACCGAGGGCGCCAAGTATGTGCATTTTAACGGCGGCTTACCACCACTGTTTTTCGATTTGAATAACGATCCATATGAGCACCAAAATATTGCAAACAGGCCAGAATCTAACGAAGCATTGAAGCAGTTTTCATCAATGATGCTTGATCATCGCATGACGAACGCCTATCACGCTCTGAGTAACTCCAAACTTACACCTCAAGGCTTGATTACGAATTACCGCAACCTCCAAACCTGAGTTCTTTTCAGCAGCCCTTTCGAAATCAGCATATGAACCAGTCTTGCCACTACATTGGTATAAAATATCATCATGCCCATTGCCGCTGCAGGTGCTATGTCACCAGCATCGTCCATATTGAGCACGGCAACGGACGCTAAGGCCGTGCCACTGGAATATAGAAAAACAACAGCCGAGACCGTGGTCATGGCGTTAACAAACAAGTATATAGATATATCCAAAATTGATGGCAAGCAAACAGGTACGCTAACGCGCAAAAAAAGTTTATGAAACGGCTTTTTTAACGAGGATGAAACGGCTTCAAACTCATTGTCCATTTGTTTTAGTGCGGTCACAGCTGTCAGGTGCGAAACCGTATAAAAGTGGGTTACAGTACATAACACTAAAATCGACATAGTCCCATACAAAAAATTCAGAGGATTCGTCGGATTATTAAAAAAGAATATATAAGCCAGTCCGAGTACCATGCCGGGAATTGCCATCGGTAACATAGCTAAAAATTGAAACAGTGAACGACCCGTTTTAAAGCCCTGGGTCTTCTCAACCATGTACGCGCCAATAAACACAACGATTGTGCCAAAAAAAGCGGTTAGCAATGCCATTTTGATCGAGTTTTGATACGCACCCCAACCACCTCCATCCATTAGGTCAAACGCGTAGTTTTTCAAACTAAGGGATAAATCGTAAGGCCAGAATTTTATCAGTGCTGCGTACTGGCATACCGCCAGTATGCCTAATATAAAAAATGCAATGACGGAACAATAACCGAAACAAACCCAGTCAAATCCGGAATTTGCCTTTGCCTGGTATACAACCGACCGTGACGACAACAAAGCAACCTGTTTACGCTGAACGACTCTGTCAATGGTAAAAGCAAGTAGTGCCGGTATTAGCAGCACCACCGAGACGACAGCGCCCATTTCAAAATTTTGTTGCCCTATGACCTGCTTATAAATATCAACAGCGAGCATATTAAACTGACCACCAATAACTTTTGGCAATCCAAAGTCTGTTATTACCAGATTAAAAACAACAAATGCTGCAGAAATTAGTCCGTATCGTGCACCAGGTATGGTTACAGTCCAGAACGTCTTCCAGCGGCTTGCACCCAAGGATTCAGATGCCTCGTATAGCCTGGCATCCGAAATAGCAAGCGCTGTTGTGATAATCAACATTGCATGGGGAAAGGTAAAGAAAACTGAACCGGCCACAATGCCGTAAGGGCCGTAAATCGATTCACCCATCATCAACCCCTTTAACATTCCCTGATTTCCAAAAAGATAAACCAGTGCGATGCCCGGAAGTAACGACGGAACTAGAATCGGGGCCATAGCGATAAGTTTGAACAGGCCTTTAAAACGCATACAACTTCGGTTCAGTGCATAGGCAAAACCAAATGCGAGCGTTACGGTGATCAGTGTGCTGATAGTCGAAATAAGCAACGAATTCTTAATTGAGCGTACCAATGCAGGAGTTTCGAAATAGCGTGTAAAGTTTCCAAAACCGGTCGCGGCATTTGGTCTCAACACAACACGTCTGAAGGTATTGGAATCCAGTTCCAACCACTCAGGACCTGTATGGCGTTCTGAACCCACGAGAAAAACAGCCGTTTTATCATTACCACGAATCTTATAGTTGACCGGACTTCGAAATGAGAAGTCGGGGAAAAATTCAGTGACTGCCAGTCTTCCGCCTGATCCGGTACTTAAATCAACATCTGTGTAAGCACCGGTTTTTTGGTTTAATGATTGGGCTGTTATTGACTCGGTATTAAACTTCCCGCTCTCATCGCTTACTTGAAATTCGTATTGCGACAGATCGAATTGATAAGTTGAAAACGCTTTAGACAACATAGCGTATAACGGGAATGCCAAAGCAATGAGTAGATATACCGCGATTAATGCGATGAACCCACGCATTGTCCAGTCATCACTGCCAAGCTTGGGCTTGATTTTCGCTCCAGCCGGGAGATGTGTTCGTGGCGTTGTAGCCATTGTTAGTTTACTGATTCGTTCTGAGGAAAAACTTTGAGCCTATCGGAAGGAATTTCGATAAGCAGATTAGTGTCGATCTCCAGCCCCATGCGACGTACCGCGTTCATTGAAAAATTAGCGTTAAGCGTTTCTTCGCCGATATCATTACAGTTAAGCTCAGCACGCCAGTAGGACCCTAGAAATTCCATATCAGTGATAACCGTCTCAAGCGTGTTTGATAAGTTAACATCACGAGCTAAGCCGTCTGTAGTTGACGCACCAGTTGTTCGAGATTTATCGTCAAGAGGAATGATGTCCTCAGGTCGAATTGTTGCTACTACTTGAGAGGATGGTTCAAATGTATGTGGTAAACAGGCTAGTTCGTGCGTACCAAAGTTGATCATGCTGGGGGATGACGCAGAAGCCGAAATCTGATTCATTTCACCGATAAAATCAGCCACAAATAATGTTTCTGGATCACGATAAATTTCTATTGGAGTGCCAATTTGTTCAATGACACCTTGATTCATGACCACAATACGATCAGCCATGGACAAAGCTTCTTCCTGATCATGGGTTACCATGATGGTCGTTACTCCTAATTTTCGCTGCAATTCTTTAATTTGATGTCGAAGCGAGACACGCACTTTCGCATCCAAGGCCGATAACGGTTCATCAAGAAGTAGCAATCCTGGTTCGGTTGCTATGGCACGGGCTAACGCAATCCGCTGTTGTTGTCCTCCTGATAACTGAGCTGGAAATTTTTTACCTTGATCTGGTAATCCAACTAAAGATAATAGTTCTG
>CAYTJF010000332.1:0-4917 GCA_964437945.1 uncultured Granulosicoccaceae bacterium | reverse complement strand
GCACCAAATATAATACCCAGCGCGGTGCCGAGCAATAGAAAAAGTACATTAGTGGGCACCAGCAAATAGCTGGCGCCCGCCATCAGACTATCAGGCATGTTTTAAGTTTACTTCGTGAACTCTTCAACGATCGGTGCCCAGATTTCCTTTCGGTTTGCGATGAGCTCTTTCGCGTCAGCACCTGACATGGCGATAGGCAGAATGCCGTCTTTGAGTTTTCTCGCACGCACCTCGGGATCGTTTGCGATTTTTGTGAATGAGGCTTGCAGCTTGGCTACCACATCTTCCGGTGTACCTGCAGGTACGCCGACGCCATGATAAACCGATGACAGAAGATCGAATCCAAGTGATTTGAATGTTGGCAAATCAGGGTTTGTTTCAACGGGTGATTCAGTTGCTACCGCAAGATTACGTACTTTGTCGCCATACGGAAGCCATTCACTAACCCCAAACCAACTCGCCATCGTATGACCACCCAATAATGATGTTTGTTTTGGTTTGCCGCCTTTATGTGGCACATAGGTAAACTTTACACCTGCCATCTTTTCAAATTGCAGATGCGCGATGTGTGTTGCATCCCATGTGCCCGATCCTCCAATAGTGACAGCGCCTGGATTTTCTTTCGCATAGGCGAGTAAGTCTTCCAGAGTTTGAAACGGCGAGTCTTTCATTACCGTGATACCAAATGGTATTTGCTGAAAGAGAACGACTGGTTCAATTTGTTCAGTTTTATAACCAGCATCTTCGCGCGCAAGTGGTTGTAATATAATATGCGGTATATTGATACCCGACATAAAGTAACCATCAGGTTTCTTCTTAACAAGTTCAGCCCAACCCAATGACCCGCCACCGCCAGGCTTATACTGAATTGGGATTTTAACGCCCAGGTCTTCTTCTAACATTGGCTGCTGTTGCCTGGCCCGAATATCAGACCCTCCGCCCGGATTAAATGTAATAAGATAATTGATGTTTTTTTCCGGGAAGTCGTCTGCCAATACCAGTGCTGGCAGGAACAACAAGGCGGTTAGGCTGTTTCTGATTATATGAAGACTAAAAAATTTCATTTAAGATTCCTCCTCCGTTAAGTTAGAACATGAAATATAAATTAGCCACTCCAGCATACCGCACTGGCACTAAGGTCGGCCAGTGCTGTTTTTTCGTAAGGTTTCCAATAACAACGTTGGCACTCCCAGGGCATGCCGCTAATGCTACGTATATTGGGTGCCGATTCTGCCTGATTCGATAACATCTTGCGAAAGAAGCCGTGTGTGCTGCGGTGTCTGGATAATTCAACCAATGGACGAGATTGATCATATTGCCTGTATGATTGAAGTTTGCCAGAACCTGTAGGAGAGCCTTTATGACCATCCGTGGTGGAGCGTTACTTGCCCGCGCATTTCAGGATAAAGGCGTGAGCCAAGTTTTTACCTTAAGTGGTGGTTTCTGCAACCCTGCTCTGGAAGGCTTTATGGAGTGCCAAATCCCGGTGATCAATTCACCACACGAACAGGTGGCTGGGCATCTTGCCGATGGCTATACCAGAATAAATCGGAAACCCGCGGTGTGTTTGGTTGGACCGGAAGGGTTTGCCAATGCTATTCCGGCAATGATGGAAGCCTGGGGTGAACGCTCGCCGGTCATTTTTGTTACCGGGTCCAGCACACATAAGCGTAAGGGCGCCGGTGGATTCAAGGAAATCGATGATGTTGCGATTGCGGAACCGTTAACCAAGTACAGCGCTGAAGTCACTCATGGGGAGCGTATTCCCGAATTTGTCGATCGTGCGTGGAAAATTGCAACCAGCGGATATCCCGGTCCGGTTCATCTGAGTATACCAGTTGATATCATGTTTAGTTCGTTTGATGAGCTGGTTAGTCGTGAAGAAAGGCCGTTTAATCATGCAAGAAAACCGCCTCCGCGTGCCTGGCCTTGTCCTGCTGACCTAAGCAATGTACTGACTATCATTGCCAATGCAAAAAAGCCTATATTGATTGGTGGTCATGGAGTGTGGTGGTCAGGTGCAGAGGAAAAACTCGAACAGGTCGGCCTCAAGCTGGGTATTCCTGTATTTAATGTGCCGTACCATCAGAAGCTGATGGGCGAGCACAGTGATGCTTATATGGGTCTTGCTGATATTCATCAGTATCATCCGTCAAAGTTTGCCATGCATGAATCGGATGTGGCCATTCTGGTTGGTGCCAGACTTGATAATCAAATGAATTTTGGTAACCCACCACTGTTTCCTGAATCTACCACTCTAATTTGTGTCAACGGCTCACACGAAGAGCTTGATCTGAATCGAGCGGCAGACGAAGTGTTGCTTAGCGATCCAGGTGCATTCCTTGATGCAATGCTGGCGCTGCACACTAATGGCTCATGGAAGTCAGATCGACAATGGTTTGAGGAGAATAAACAGCGCCGTGGTGAATGGGTTGAAAAGATGGTTGATGATATCCCGTCAAACGAAGAGTTGAACGGGCAGTTGCATCCATTACAGCTTGCACTGGATGTGCAGGAAGCCATGAATGATGACGATTGGTTGGTAATAGATGGTGGCAACACGCACTTCTGGTCTGAAATAGCAGTGAATATTGCCGGTTGGCGCGGACGGAAGCTTGGAAACATTCTGCATCCGGGGACGTTTAGTATGTTGGGTGTCGGGGTGTCATTTGCCATTGCTTCAAAACTAAACGATCGCAATCGAAACGTTGTTCTTATTAGCGGTGATGGGGCGTTTTTATCTGGCGGGCTTAGCGTTGAAGCTGCATTTCAGGAAAATTTGCCTATCGTAGTAATTATCGATAACAACGGTGGGCTCGACTGCATATCGCAACAACAGGAACGGTTGTTTGCCAGTGAAACGCACTTCGCAACCGACTTTCGTGATATTCCATTTCACACACTATTTGAAGGTTTGGGCGGGTATGGTGAATTGGTCGAATCCAGAGAACAACTTATTCCTGCGGTTCAACGCGCGATTGCCAGCGGCGTAACGGCCTGTGTAAATGTAAAAACCAAAGGTCATATTAGCCCGATAGTATTGGCAACAACCAGCAAAAGAGACAAGGCATCGATTGAATGATATTGGTTATAGGAATTTAGAATGGCAAGTATTTCTTCTCATGTGCTGGACTCTGTTATTGGCACGCATGCCAGTGGCATCCAGGTTGAGTGTTTTCACTACTCGAAGAACAAGGCATTACAACAGGTTTTCGATGTCGTTGCCACGGCCGAGGGCCGTATTGCGGAAAAAATCAGTACTGCCGGTTGGGGAGAAAACCCGGAAATTGAGTTGGTATTCCATTCAGCGGACTATTATCGGGGGTTTGCCTTACCCGACGACGGTTATCAGATAATGGAGAAAGTCGTGGTGCGTATTAGCTTGCCAGATCCTGATGGTAGCTATCATTTGCCCATCATGCTCTCACCACATTCGTATTCAGTTTGGTGGTCAGGCAAGCCACAATAGATACTCCCTGATGAAAGCACGTTTATCTGTATCAAGAAGGCAGCGATCAACACCTTATACCCCGCGAATTGAGGCTTTGGGTGTGAGTGCCTACTCGATAGTGAATCACACCATATTGCCAAAGGGTTTCACACGAACGGTAGAAGAAGACTACTGGCACTTGCGAGAACACGTTCAGTTGTGGGATGTCTCGTGTCAGCGACAAGTTGAAGTGCAAGGGGTTGATGCTGCCCGTTTGGTACAGTTGATGACGCCGCGTGATTTGCGTAAGGCACAGATTGGTCAGTGCCTATACGCGCCACTGATCGATCAGCATGCCGGCGTGTTGAATGACCCGGTCATTTTAAAATTGGCAGAAGACCACTTTTGGTTATCGATTGCAGATTCCGATGTGTTGTTGTGGGCTAAAGGATTGGCGCTGGGTTTTGGAATGCAGGTCGAGGTGCGCGAGCCTGATGTTTCACCGCTTGCGGTACAGGGGCCAAAAGCTGATGCGCTAATGGAATCGGTGTTTGGTTTGACAGTGCGTGACATACCATTTTTTCGATTTAAAAAAATGGATTTTAATGGCAGACCATTAGTAGTTGCACGCTCTGGCTATAGCAGACAGGGTGGTTTTGAAATTTATCTCGACGACTCTTCTCTTGGTCTTAAACTTTGGGACGCGGTATGGGAAGCAGGTGCAAGCCTGGATGTAGCGCCTGGGTGTCCGAATTTAATTGAGCGTGTGGAAGGAGGATTGCTGTCGTTTGGAAACGAATTTACTCCGACGAACAATCCGCTTGAATGCGATTTTGAACGATACTGCTCGTTTGACGAGCAAGTCGACTACATCGGCAAGCTGGCCTTGTTAAACATTAAACAAACCGGGCCGTCGCAATTCATTCGGGGAATAAAATTTGATGGCGCCAAGTGCCCACCCTGTGCATCGACCTGGTCTTTACTGGTAAATGGAATGCATGCCGGACATATCAGTACCGCTATCTGGTCTCCACGACTTGAATGTAATGTCGCACTTGGCATGTTGAAAACAGAGTATTGGGATGAAGGGCAATCCGTGGTGGTAAAGCTTGATGATGGAACGCTGCGTGATGGGGTAGTGGTTGGGCTGCCTTTTAGTTAGTGGTTTACTTGCTGCTTTGGCGAAACGGTTGATATTGGTCGCAAATCCAGAGTATCGCCGACTGCCAAGGAGCGTGCCATTAAAGATAGAGATCAGCATTGTGTATGGCCCGGTTGCACGCAGTCTCGTCATTTGCATATTCATCACATCAAGTGATTCAACAGGAAAGGACATTCTGGACCAGCCAAACACAGAATTCGATGATGCGCAAAACGAGATATGCTATCAGCCGATTGAGTTACATCCGCCATGCGACTCTATTCGTGTAGACTGCCGGGAACCGTTCCCGAATGATTATTACAGAGGGAGCAACAACGCACCTATG
>CAYTJF010000331.1:0-4947 GCA_964437945.1 uncultured Granulosicoccaceae bacterium | reverse complement strand
AGCCTTGTCTTCTGTGAACACCATTGTTCGTTTCATGGCTTAAGCAGGCACTTCAGTAAGTGTATGAACCTCTCCTCTTTTGCAAGTAAATTGTTCCCTGGCAGTGTAGGTACGACTGCTCCAGTGTATTTGGTCTCTTACTGATGCTCTATAAAGCATCGGACCCTGATGGGTATCTGCATTTATGCCCTTTGGGTACGTCGACTCCCTTTAGCGGTATCGAGCTTAAAGAAAGCTCCCTTACAGAATCGGGTTTTGTCGACGTCGGTTCGACCTGTTTGCCATTCAACAATTTACTTTGCAATCGTAAGTTTGGTTTTCTTTCTCCTTGCTGTTACTACTATTACTGCTATTGCGTTTTCATCTTCCTGATGCCAGGCTCGGTTCGTATGCAGTATCACTGTTTGCCAATGCCCAGGCAATTCTTGCCGTTTTATTGGCCAGTGCAATTGTCACCACATTATAGTGCTTGCGATCTGACAATGAATTTATCCACCGGTTTAGATTATCATCTTTGTTTTTTGCGAAATAGACCACCGAGCGCACTCTATGAATTAGCAAGGAGCGTAGATAGGAGTCTCCTCGTTTACTTATTCCAAGCAGGTTCTCACGCCCACCAGTACTATATTGTTTTGGCGTTAGCCCAAGTGAAACGGCAAAATCACGCCCTTTTTTAAATGCACTGCCATCACCTAAGGCATTCGATAGCGCTGTGGCGCAAAGTGGGCCTACGCCTCTTATTTCTAATAACCGCTTGGCAATGGGATCCTGTTTGGCCAATTTCGCAATCTTACTATCCATCTGTTCTACACGCTCATCCAGATGTTGTAGGTCATGTCATAACTCCATCAGTAATGTGCGACAATAATCGCTCAAACTGTTTTCCGCATCCTCTAACCAACACGGCACGGCTCTACGCAGTTGATTGATTCCCATGGGAGCAACAACACCATACTCACCAACCAAGGCGCGTATTTGATTCGCTTTTACTGTTCTCTGTTGAATCAGCTCAGAGCGTATTCTATGGGTTGCTTGACCATCTTGTTGCACCACTGTTTTGTGTGCTACAAAACGCATCGATGGACGACCCGTGGCTTCACAAATCGCCTCGGCATCGACTTTGTCATTCTTGTTCGTTTTTACATACGGTTTAACGTACTGTGCAGCCATTAGCTTCACAACATAACCGCGCGACTGAAGTTGGCGAGCCCAATGGTGCGAGCTAGCACAGGATTCCTTAGCCACTACAGCTCCGTTAGGAACTCACTTGCATACGGCGTCGAGCCATTGCTTGCGACTCAGTTTGGCGCTCCACAGCGGCTGATCATGCCGGTCAACACCATGGACGTGAAACACTTTTTTGGCAATGTCGACTCCAACTCGGGTAATCTTGTTAATGGGCCTCTCCTTAACTTATTGAATGGATGTTTAGCGATTACCATTCTGGCGCATAGACGCCGATTATTAAAGGTGAGGAGAGGTCCATCCCATTGTGGTTGAATGTGCCCCGTACTTGTATCTTGTTTTTTTACCAGTATTTAGTTCCCTTATCCTGAATTTAGAAACCGCAGTTGTACCAGCTGGGTACGTCAGTTGCCGCTCACTTGACGGCGTAGTAAAAAACAGGCTCAATTGGATGGTAGTGGTCTGATTCTTTGCTGCATTTTCAGTAGCGGGCAGTCAGCTTTTGGCCCAATAGTGGGTCATCCTGTGAAATCCAGTATCAACGGAGAAAAACATGAAGAAAATACTTATCGCTGCAGCCAGCATTGGCGTGCTATTTTCCGGTGTCGCCCAGGCTGAAAAATGGGATATGCCAATGGCGTACGCTGCAACCAACTTCCACTCTGAGCACGGTGTGATGTTTGCGGATAAAGTCAGGGAATATACTGATGGAAAAATCGATATCACCATTCATCCTGGTGGATCTCTGTTCGGTGGTGGCGACATAAAACGAGCTGTGCAGACTGGTCAAGCACCCATTGGCGAACGCATAATGTCAGCACACGCAAATGAAGATGCCATTTATAACTGGGACAACTTGCCGTTTCTAGCAACCACCTACGCTGATGGTGAGAAGCTTTGGAAGGCCGCACAGGGTCCAGTTAATAAACATTTAAATGATATCAATTTGGTCGCACTTTATACCTGTCCGTGGCCTGGTCAGGGTTTCTATTTCAAAAAAGAAGTGAACTCTGCAAAAGACGTCGAAGGAGTTAAGCTGCGTTCATATAATGCTGCAACTGCCACTGTCATTGAAAGCCTTGGTGGTACACCGGTACAGATTGAAGCTGCAGAACTTACCCAAGCTCTTGCAACTGGTGTTGCTGATGGGTTTATCTCTTCTGGCTCAACAGGCTATGACCGTAAAGTTTGGGAACACTTATCTCACTACTACAAAGTCAGTGCCTGGCAGCCACGTAACTACGTTATGGTCAACAAAGAAGTTTGGGATGCACTCGACGCTGAAACGCAAGCTGGATTACAAAAAGCGGCTGACGAAATTGGCGCCTCTTGCACTGCCAAGTCAGAGGAGTTGTCGTTGTGGTACTACGATCAACTTGAAGAAAATGGTATGACGGTTGTTGACGCTGGTGCTGAATTTATGGGTGAGTTAGAAGCCATTGGTGCAACAATGCAAGCTGATTGGCTGGAAGCTACTGGTGAAGATGGCAAGGCTATCATGGATGCCTATAAAGGTATGTAGTTGGAAAGATTTACCTGTATCACCCGGGTTCCGAAAGGAGCCCGGTTAGTTTTAGCCTGCCGTTTTTTCTTATAAGTTGAGAGTAGCTATGGATTGGAAACCATTTTTAGGTTTGCCACTTTGGGTGTGGCTATTTGTGTTCCCAAGCCTGTTTGCTATTTCATGCTTGCTATTCCGTCGCGCGGCACATGTCATACTCAAACCTATTTGGAAATTACTCGACACAGTGTACGCTGCATCGGGTGTGCTGGCTGCGTTTTGTATGGTTGGCATACTGTTGATCATCGTCGTTCAAATGGTATTTCGTTGGGCTGGCTGGCAGTTTCCAGGCTCGACTGACTTTGCTGGCTATGCCATGGCGGCTACCTCTTTTTTTGCATTGGCTTATGCTCTGAACCATGGTGCCCATATCCGTGTATCAATACTGCTTAATGCGAACGCGTTCACCCGGATGTGGCTCAATGTGTTCGCTTTTTTTATAGCAGCAATTACAGCTACCTATTTTGCGCGATATGCAATTAAAACCAATTTCATGTCTGAGATGATTAATGATCGGACCCAAGGCATAGATCAAGTGCCAGAACGATTGCTTGTAGTTGTACAGATGTTAATCTCATCACCATCGGAGTGGAAAGCCATGTGGGACGCTGCCGGTTCGCAGTGGGTTTATACGCCAATGTGGTTACCTCAAATTCCTATGTCCATTGGAACAATATTATTGGCCGTGGCCCTTTGGGATAACTTGTATAGGCTGCTGATAACTTTTGAAAATCCAATTAGTACGGAAAAAGTTAATGCAGACGTATCTGACGATAAGCACACGGGTTCAGGTGCAACCACCAGCACGGTAGCTGGAGAGCAAGTGTCATGAGCGAAATCTTTGCCACCGTTGTTTTTCTGTTTGTATTGTTTGCGTTGCTTGGCAGTTCAGTCTGGATAGGGCTTGCGTTAATGGGTGTGGCCTGGGTAGGTATGGAATTGTTCACCAGTCGACCGGCAGGCGATGCCATGCTGACAACCATTTGGACAAGTTCAAGCAGCTGGACCCTTACGGCTTTACCCTTGTTTATCTGGATGGGAGAAATTCTTTATCGAACGCGCTTGTCCGAAGATATGTTTCGAGGTCTTGCGCCGTGGATGCGCAGGCTACCCGGTGGACTATTGCACACAAACATTGCTGGTTGCACGATCTTTGCCGCGGTTTCAGGATCTTCTGCTGCAACACTGACAACCGTCGGCAAGATGTCGATTCCAGAATTGCGCCAACGTGGTTACCCGGAATATATGATTGTTGGAACGCTTGCTGGTGCTGCGACGCTTGGGCTCATGATCCCACCGTCGCTTACGCTTATCGTATATGGAGTATCAATAAACGAGAGCATAACCAAACTCTTTTTGGCGGGTATTATTCCTGGGCTGGTGTTAGCTGGATTGTTTATGACTTACATCATCGGTTGGCATTTTGTGCGTAAAAGCCAACGTCCAGTGCCTGAACCGGCGATGAGCTTCACCGAGATGCTCAAAGAAAGTCTTTTTCTGATACCGGTTCTTATGTTGGTTTTCACCGTTATCGGTTCAATGTATTTTGGTTGGGCAACCGCCACCGAGGCTGCAGCGGTTGGTGTTGTTGGTGCGTTGGTGTTGGCAGCATTGCAGGGTTCGTTGAGTTGGTCGAGTTTTACTGTGAGTTTGCTCGGTGCCACGCGTACTTCTGCGATGATTGCGCTGATACTGATGGGTGCTGCCTTCTTGTCATTAGCTATGGGGTTTACCGGTTTGCCCAGCGCGCTCGCCGCGTGGATTGATTCAATGAATTTATCACCAGTGATTCTCATCGTGGCGTTAACCGTGTTCTATATTATTCTCGGCATGTTTCTCGATGGTATATCGTCGGTGGTGCTAACCATGGCAATTGTTGAGCCGATGATCAGGCAAGCCGGTATTGATGTTATCTGGTTTGGTATTTTCATTGTCGTGGTTGTTGAAATGGCACAAGTGACACCTCCTATCGGATTTAACTTGTTCGTGTTGCAAGGCATGACCGATCACGAAATTTCGTACATTGCAAAAACAGCTATACCCATGGTTGGGTTGATGGTGTTAATGGTGGTTATATTGGTTATCTGGCCGGAACTCGCGACTTGGCTGCCAGACAACGCCCGTCCGGGCCCTGAATAGGGGTAGATAGGTAGATAGGGGTCGGACCATGTTAAGTATTTGATATTAATACTTAATGCGGA
>CAYTJF010000330.1:0-4956 GCA_964437945.1 uncultured Granulosicoccaceae bacterium | reverse complement strand
GATCGGCCAACACTCAGCGTGTTGCGTAACCAGTCCATCTCCGACTCTTCATACGCCAGTCGAAACGAGCCGCATCCGTGCCAAGTAACATTTTGGCCGGTTTCTTTTTCAAGTGCGCCAGAGTACAACCCGATATTGTAATCAACACATTTGCCCAGGCTAAAACTTGAAGTGGAATGAGTGATCTGCCCGGCAGCATGCCATGTTGAGCCGGAAGTCAGCTCTGCTTTTTCAAGCAGTACAACATCGGTCCAGCCTTCATGCGCAAGGTGATAGGCGAGCCCACAGCCCATGACTCCACCACCGACAATCACTACTTTGGCATGCTTTGGTACGTTCATATGTCAATCAATTCTAATTTTTACTGCAACCGCATAATAATGATTGCGATGCTAAAGAAACAATTGTACCCTTGTCAACCATGAATGACATATCTGTACCAAATACGCCGCAACTTGAAAGTACCGAAGTATTGTTGGCACTATCTAACGAACTGGCGCAACTAACCCCACAGGTTCGCAAGGCTGCATCCTATGTTTTGGAAAATCCCAATGATGTCAGCGTGTCTTCAATTCGCGAAATAGCGCAAGCGGCAGATGTAAAACCTAATACGTTAGTACGCATGGCGCGCTCGGTAGGGTTTGATGGCTATGAAGATTTCCGGGAGCCGTTTCGAGAAGAGATTCGCCGCGGCGTGGTGAACTTTCCGGATAGAGCGCGTTGGTTGCAATCGCTGGGGCAATCCGGAAAGTTGGGTGATTTGTACAAGGGTATGGTCGGCGCTGCCATTCAAAATATTGAAGATACCTTTTCAGACATTACTTCAACTGAGTTAAAAGGCGCGGCTCGGGCAATACTAAAATCACGCCAAACTTTTACATTAGGCGTAGGTGTAAATAGTTCAAATGCACAGAACTTCACTTATCTTGCCAGTACTGGCATGGTCCAGTTTCACGCGATACCTCGATCTGGCAGTACACCCCTCGACGACCTTGCCTGGGCAGATAATCGAGACGTGCTTATCGCCATTACGTGCAAACCTTATCGAATAGAAGTAGTTGAAGCTGTTCAAATTGCACGTGAACAAGGGGTGCAGGTTATTGGTATTTCAGACAGCGCAGCATCTCCAATCATTGTGGGTTCGGAGCATGGATTTGTTGTCTCGGCTGATACACCTCAGTTCTTCCCCTCTTCTGTATCTACCATTGCACTACTTGAAACGCTGTTGTCATTTGCCATTGCAATGGCAACGCCAAAAATCGTTGAGCGGGTAAAAACGTTTCACGATCGTCGCGATCAACTCGGCTTATATTATAAGGAGAGCTAATGACAGTTAATTTACCGGTGCGCTCTCTGGATGCTCGCTACTACACCGATCCTGAAATATTCAAGTTAGAACAACAGGGCTTACTTGCGCGCACTTGGCAGTATGCGGGCCATGTGTCGCAAGTTAAGCATGCGGGCGATTTCTTTACATTTGAAATAGCCGGTGAAAGGCTTTTCTGCGTGCGTACTAGAGACGATGACGTCAAGGCGTATTACAACGTTTGCCAGCACCGTGCTCATCAGCTGGTAAAAGAGCATGGCAATACAAACTTAATAGTGTGCCCATATCACGCGTGGAGTTATGAATTAACCGGTGAATTACGCGGCGGACCGAATACACAGAAAGTAGAAGGATTCGATAAATCATCAATATGCCTAACTGAGGTGCGAATTGAGAATTTCTGCGGCTTCCTGTTCGCCAACCTTGACCCGAAAGCCGAACCAATGGATGGATGGTTTCCAAATGTTCGACAAGAGCTAAGTGAGTTTGTACCGCAAATAGATAAACTTACGCCAATTGAATGGGTTGAAGTGCATGAAAAATGCAACTGGAAAGTGTCTATAGAAAATTACTCCGAATGTTATCACTGCCAGTTAAATCACCCCACTTTCGCGAATGGCATTGTAAAAGCCAGTACCTACGACATCCAACCGCAAGGGTATTGTTTAAGACACACCACCGAATGTCAGAATCTGGATAAAATGTCTTACCCAATTGATCCTGAATCCAATGAACACTCAGCTCACTATTCGTCATGGTTTTTGTGGCCCATGATGTCGTTTCAGGTGTATCCAGGAAATGTACTCAATACGTATCACTGGCGGACCATTGATCATGAGCAAGTAGTACTCTATCGCGGTTGGTATTCGGTTGATGGAACGGATGCCGATATGGTGCATAAACTGGCTATGCAAGACCGGCAAACTACAGTCGAAGAAGATATTCACCTGGTTGAGTCGGTACAGCGAGGTTTAAACAGTCGCGGCTATGTACCAGGGCCACTGGTAGTTGATCCTGCTTGTGGAGTGAATTCGGAACATTCGATAAAGGTGTTGCAACAGTGGATGCGTGAATCAGTACAGGAACATAAAAGCTAGTTTTTCACAGGAGTATTAGTGCATCAGGCGCACAAAGGGTCGTCACGAAATTTTTTCCAACGTTCATTAAATATCGCCTTGCTTGCTCCACTTACAATATCTGATTGGGCGGTTGCCCACAATTGCGTCCATATGGCAGCATTTGTTAACACCTTCTCTGGCTCGGATGATGAACGAGCCAGAAAACTTGGAAAACACTCTCGCCCAGTGTTGTGTTCTGGCGGCTGATACCGTAAATCAAAGCTCCAGCGAACTCTATCGCTAACGTTCGGCCCGGCACCATGCCATGTTTGCTTGTGGAGTAGCACGATATCACCTGCCTTAACGTCAAGATTTATGGGCTTATGCTGATCGACGATGTGTTGAGGAATATATATTTCTCCCACACCTTTTTTACCTGGACAATGCATGCCCAGGGTCGACCAGCGATGGCTACCTGGTATGGCTTGCATGCATCCCATCTCCGGTGTCGCATCAGTAATCGCCACCCAAACAGTGAGCATTGGGGTGTTGTCTGCTTCTTCGACGATCACCGCTGCATCCTGATGCCAACCAGTGCGGGCCGTATTGGAACTACTACGTCCGATTTCGCTTAACTCTGACTCGGGTGGCTTGATACGGACATGCTGCACTGGGTTTGAACAAATTTCTGGGCCAATGATTGACTCTGCAATATCCAGGATAAGTGGATTTGTCAATAATCCAAAAACCGCGGGGCCGGTGTGTATACCCGATGTTTCATTCAAACTATCCTTCATCGGCAAACTGATGTCGAGATGTTCATAAGCCTCTGGATCACGGCTTATCAATCGCGTTATCTTTTGCTCAAAGTTAAATGTGTGCCAGTCAGCGGTAGTATGACCACGCTGCATCGCTATCTGATCAACAAGTGCGTTATATTCGTGGAAAAGTATATCCAGATCACTGACATCAAGTACGTTTTCAACGACAAGGTATCCATTAAGATCAAACTGTTGTAGCTGCGATTGGCTGAGCATCATCTGTTGGCCTTTTAGAGTATTGATATTTGAAACTTTCAATGAGTGATGTCACGAATGACGTCTTCTGCGACTGCGAAAGCGTGCGTCATGCCTTGCCCATTGGTCATGGTAACGGCCCAAACGTTATCTGCAGATTTTAGCTTTAGTACGTCAGTATCGGGTAGATGCGCATAGCGACCACGCCAGCGTTGATCAATTCTCGGTTCGGGTAGAGAGATGAATCTAGTTAACTCATTGAGAATTAAGCGATCAATTTCGGCCGAACGATCAAGCGTACTATCGCTTGCATAGGTGTGCGAATCACCAATAGTGATACTGCCATCAGCCTCCTGGCAAGCAATAACGTGTATGCCGTGATTTATATAGTCCGCATAGAGAGCTTGCTGCATCTTTTTGAGATCTGCCATGCTGGGACACTCGGCAAATGCAGCATAACGAGGCAGGCTCAAGCCACCGAGTATAAATGGCTTTAGTTTCCAGCTTGGTGGTTGCGGGTGGGTTCTGAGCATTTGTAGTTCACATTGGGTGACGCCAGTTGCCATGAAAGATTCGGGGAAGAGTGTGGAGAATTCATCGCCTGCACACACGATGGCTGCATTGCAGCCAAATGTGCCATTGCTTGTTTTAACAACTGGCGGTTCAACAAAGTCAGCTTCGGTTGAAAAAAGACAGCAAACCCCTTGTGTTTGTAGCCAGCTTGCAATTTTTTCTACAGCTTGGCGTTGGTCAACTTTCCATGCATTTTCGCTCCAAAGTCCGCCGAGCAGTTTGTCGCTACGTACACCATTAGCAAACTGACTCAGCTTGGAAGGCTTTATCAACCTGCATGTGGATGCATTATCTTTTGACGCAATGTATTCTTCCAGTACAGCTTGTTCTTCAGGGTGTTTTGCCAGAACAAGGCATCCCGAACGTTGTATATCTACACCTGCTTTTGGTGCAATTTGCTGCCAACTGTTCAGAGCTCGCAGTGCATCGCTCATTTGCCGACCTTCAGATTGGGCGATAACAGCGAGCATGCCGAAGTTTTGAATTGACGCACCTTGTGCATGTCTACTACGATCAACGACTAAAACTGACATACCTTCGCGATTCGCGTAATAGGCATGTGCGAGCCCCATAATTCCGGCTCCCACAATGATCAGATCGAATTGCTTCATGCTGCATATCTCAAAGGCCCACTAATTCTCCATCACAACTGTAGCTTCTCGTGTTGTACCCAGCACTTCAAACAGCTAGTCTAACCAATCACTCGGCACAATTTGCTTATTGTCGAACATACCGTCCTGAGCAACCAAATTGCCGATCGCCACCAGATCATTTAATTTCAAGCGCAAACCAGACGCGGCAAAGGTTACATTGTCTCGGCCGGCTGCCCATTCAAATTCGCTAATGCCGCAGTTAGAGACTACGACTTTTCATAGTGATGCATATCATGCTCATCATTATCACTCATTTCTGAAATAGTCTTTGTAACATCGCTTATTGCCAGTTCTAGCTCATTTGCTATTGAATCGCTGTCAGGATTAAA
>CAYTJF010000329.1:0-5073 GCA_964437945.1 uncultured Granulosicoccaceae bacterium | reverse complement strand
TGCCATCGCTGTACATGAAAAATCGCACGACCTAAAATACCGGTACTGCATAAGTCGTGTATTTGGTGACATACTTACGAGTGCAACTAGTTTAGTGGTTTGAATTCAAGGTTTTCAGTTGCATCACCTGCATTGCAAAATTGGGTGATGCCCATGTTCTTCAGGGACTCAAGCTGCAATTTCATATTTTTCTGTCGAATCTCCAGCGATACCTCATGGGTAGCAGTGCGAAGCCTGTCGGCTGCAACGAAAAGTGATTGCAGGTTGTCATCGTCAGGGTTGTAGAGAATGGCAGATCGGATAGGGGAGTTTGTAGATTGAAACCCTCTCTCTTGAAGTATATTCAGAATGCGTTCGAAACCGATTGAGAAACCACAAGCGGGGACGGTAGTTGATTTTAGAAACTTACCGATCATGTTGTCATAGCGTCCACCTCCGGCCAGTGATGAACCAAACTCGGGCGATGATACTTCGAAAATGGGTCCGGTGTAGTAACCCATACCTCGCACTAATGAAAGGTCGAATTCAACGCTATATTGATTTTCAGACAATGAGCTGGTAGTGCTGATAATGTGGTCAAGCTCACTGATAACAGACGATTCAATGCCATCTATGTGGTTGGTTATCGTACCCAGTGTTATATCGCCTTTCATGTAGGCATTCAGGAAAGCAGTAAGCTTATCGATGCTCTGTGACGACAGCTCACGGCCCTGCAGTTCTTTTACAATACCGTCAACACCGATCTTATCGAGCTTGTCTAAAGTGACCAGCACACCAGCGACGTCTTTGTCAGCCACACCACAATGAGTGGCCAGTGTTTCCAGTATGCGTCGATCATTTACACGCACAATAAAATCGCTGAAACCTAACTTGGTCAGGGTGGTGGCTGAGGCGTTGATTAACTCGATTTCAACTGCATGTGAGGACGAGCCCAAATAATCGATGTCGCACTGGAAGAATTGTCGATACCGACCTTTTTGTGAGCGCTCAGCTCGCCACACATACCCCATTTGAATAGCTTTGAATGGTTTGGGCAGCTTCGTGTGTGAATTGGCATAGAATCGCGCCAGCGGTAGAGTCAGATCGAAACGCAAGCCATAGTCAACAAGATCGTTTTCGTTTGAAACAGGACCATCGAGTTTTAGTTTGTCACCACGTTTGAGTACCTTGAACAACATGCTCAGGTTTTCGCCACCTTCCGCATTTTGCAGGATATCGATGTTTTCCATTACCGGTGTTTCGATCTGGTTAAACCCAAAACTTCGGTAACTAGTCAAGATAACGCTTTTAATGTGCTCTCTGAGAGCCGCGTCCACAGGGTCAAAGTCGCGTGTTCCTTTGACTGGTTTCGTAGACACTTGCATGGTTAATTACTCTTACTTATATCGACCTAATATCGACAACGATTATATCGACATCGACTGTATTTTAACAAAGACCTTTAAATAGAGGAAGACGAACAGTATCGTGCTTCAACCATAAGCCGCTTTATTTCTCGCACCGCTTCTGGCAAGCCTGTAAACATAGCACGTGCAACTAAAGAATGACCTACGTTCAGCTCGTTGATGGATTCAATTTCAGCTATGCGCTGTATGTTATTAAATTGTAGACCATGTCCGGCGTTGACTATTAATCCAAGACTATAGGCGTAGTCTGACGCGCTGACTATGCTGGCAAGTTCTGCGGCGCGCTCGGTGTCATTTTTAGCCTCAGCATACCGACCAGTATGCAGCTCAATTACCGGTGCGCCAACCCGCGCGGCAGCTTCTATCTGGGCTTCGTCCGGGTCGATAAATAAAGACGCAAAAATTCCTGCTTCGTGCAGTTCACCGCAAAACTCGCTTAGTTTGTTTTGTTGCCCAACAACGTCCAGTCCACCTTCTGTGGTGAGCTCCTCTCGTTTTTCAGGCACAATGCACACATCGTGTGGTTTTATAGTTTTGGCAATGACCAACATTTCTTGAGTCGCAGCGACCTCCAGGTTCAACTTCGATTGCGCGCATGCGGCGAACCGTTCGATATCATGATCTTGTATGTGGCGTCGATCTTCGCGTAAATGCATGGTTATGCCATCAGCCCCGGCAATTTCAGCTTGTAATGCCGCATGCACTGGATCGGGGTAGAGTCCGCCACGCGCCTGACGAACAGTCGCAACATGGTCAACATTGACGCCGAGAAAAATTGGCTGCTTCACTTAAGTTTATTCCTTGCTGTTAACGCGTATGAATAACCCTACCAGATGCGCGCGAAGACAGTAACCACAGCGCAGACTAATTGCGTGTTGTTGGTCGTGATTACGACGCGCTAACGTAAATGAGTTGTTGGTGTGAGCGCAAGTCTGATGTGAAGCGCACTAAAATCACTGGCGGGCAGACTATCACGCCATACAACTGCATGTCGGCGCAAACCATCTGGTGGTTTGATTACCAGTACAACAAGCAACATGCTGCGATAGCAACCTGAGCCAAGCTGGCCCGCGTACTGGTGCATGTTTTCGTCAAGTAGCCATGTGTTGTCTTCGCGCAAGGCAATTGATGTGCACTGGCGCGATGGTAAAAAAATAGTGATACCGCCGATGAGCGTGATTAGTATGAGCAGCGAGCGTGTAAGCCAGTGCACTGGGCATTGCCACAGGGCAGTTAAGGCAAGCAGTAAGGCCAGCCAATACAGTACGGCGAACAGATTAGATGGTTGAGGGCTTGCCTGCCAGACTACCTGGCAGCCGACGGGCGATTTTATCGATAATGTATTGGTAGCGTTCATCCTTGTCCTTGCCACAAACGAGCCTGAAAAGCTCGGGTTCCTGCCACTCAAGCAGTGTTTCAAAGTCAGCCTGTTCCGTGGCTGACGCATGGTCGTAATAGTTATCCAGGTAGCCTAGCATAGCCTGGTCAAGCTCGCGCATACCGCGACGGCAGCGCCAGCGCAGATGACCTTTTTTACTCATTAGCTAAATTTCAAACAGCATGATCGGATTAAGCGGCGATATCGTGATGCATCAACCGCGACGTTGAACCAGCATTTTCTTGGTTTCGGCTATTGCCTTTGCGGGGTTCAGGCCCTTAGGGCAAACCGTTGCACAATTCATTATAGTATGACAACGATACAGTTTGAATGGATCTTCCAGGTCATCGAGTCGATCACCGGTGGCATCATCTCGTGAGTCAGCAAGCCAGCGGTAACTGGCCAGCAGTGCAGCAGGACCAAGAAATCGATCACTGTTCCACCAATAGCTAGGGCAGCTGGTTGAACAACAGGCGCACAGAATACACTCGTAAGCACCATCCAGTTTTTCACGATCTTCTGGTGACTGCAATCGTTCGCTGTCCGGTGGTGCGGGTGAATCAGATTTAATCCAGGGTTCTATAGATGCATACTGCGCATAAAAGTTGGTTAGATCCGAGACCAGATCTTTTACCACGGGCTGATGAGGTAACGGGTAGATGGTGATGTCACCTTCGATATCGGCAATAGCCATGGTACAAGCCAGGGTATTTCCACCGTCGATGTTCATCGCACACGAACCACAAATTCCTTCACGACATGATCGGCGGAAAGTCAGGGTAGAGTCCATTTCGTTTTTGATTTTGATAATCGCATCGAGCACCATCGGGCCGCACGAATCCATATCGACATCGTAGGAATCAATGTGCGGGTTCTTGCCGCTGTCAGGGTCGTATCGATAGACCTTGACCGTGCGTATATTTGTCGCACCGTCAGGGGCAGGGAAGTGCTTGCCCTGGCCGACGATCGAATTACTTGGCAGTCTGAATTCCGCCATGATGCTCTCCGTTTTGTGTGTGATGAAACCGGGCTAGCTCCCGATTCATTGACTCAAATTAATTGTTAGCTTAATGGTTAGCGACCAATCCGGTCCGCATACTTAATAAACCCGTTTTTTCGGAGGTATGACCTCACAATCGTCCGTCAGTGTATACATATGAACGGGCCGATAATCGACTGTTACATTGGCACGCTCATCGGTCCACGCCAAAGTGTGTTTCATCCAGTTCTCATCATCACGATCTTCGAAATCATCGCGCGCATGCGCACCACGACTCTCAGGGCGATTGTTCGCACCGTAGATAATGGTTTGTGCCTGATGCAGCAAATTCTCAAGTTCGAGTGTCTCAACCAGATCGGTATTCCAGATCAGGTTTTTATCATCGACACGAACATCATCGAAGCTGTCAACGACGCTGCGCATTTTGACCAACCCGTCCTCCAGCGATTCACCGGTTCTAAAAACAGCGGCGTGTTTCTGCATGGTGCGTTGCATGTTGTCGCGAATTTGTGCGCTACCGGTAGCACCATTTGCATTTCGGATACGATCAAGATGATCGAGAGCGGGTGCTGAGTCCTCAGGTTTTAGTGGTTTGTGAGCGCTGCCGGGTTTAATGGTCTCGGCTGCACGCAGAGCGGCCGCACGCCCGAACACGACGATGTCGAGCAAGGAGTTACTGCCAAGGCGATTGGCACCATGGACCGATACACAGGCAGCTTCGCCAATGGCCATCAAGCCAGGTACAACTGTATCCGGATTGCCGTCTTTAAGTGTGACCACTTCGCCGTGGTAGTTGGTTGGAATACCACCCATGTTGTAGTGAACGGTTGGCAACACCGGAATAGGTTCTTTGTTTACATCAACACCTGCAAAAATACGCGCTGATTCTGCAATGCCCGGCAGGCGTTTTTCAATAACATCGTTGCCTAAATGCATCAGATTTAAAAAGCAATGGTCGTTGTCCGGCCCGACACCCCGACCACCGTTTATTTCCATTGTCATGGAACGGCTGACCACATCGCGCGAGGCCAGATCTTTAGCGTTTGGTGCGTAGCGTTCCATGAAACGCTCACCTTCGTTGTTGGTCAGATAACCGCCTTCACCTCGAACACCTTCTGTGATCAATACACCCGCACCATAGATGCCGGTAGGGTGAAACTGAACGAATTCCATATCCTGCAGTGGCAGGCCGGCGCGCAGAACCATTGCGTTACCGTCTCCGGTACAGGTGTGTGCAGAGGTTGCCGAGAAATAAGTGCGGCCGCAACCACCAGTTGCCAGCACGACGG
>CAYTJF010000328.1:0-5117 GCA_964437945.1 uncultured Granulosicoccaceae bacterium | reverse complement strand
GAAGCTAGACTATAACTACAACATATCAACTGGTTGTTGTACTAGTGTGGTGTAAGCAGCAAACGACACAGTTAGATTAGTTCGGGGCGACCCTCCGTAAAACCACCTCTCCTGCGTTACCGTTCTTACCAATATGACTATGGGCGCCTCTGCACAAGGGCGACGAGCCATTGGCTGTGCACCCTAAAGGGCATAAAACCGGTGCCTTGATGAAGAAATTAAAAAGACAATTTACGCCTCCGTAGTTTGTTTGCGTGTACGCTCTGGCGATGAATTCCTCTACTAATAGCATTGCTACAAATTGGCGCTCGATCTGGATCATGTATTTATCCGGCTGCACCTTGGCTATGCATGTGGGCAAACTTCCTGTTGCATTGCCATTGCTTGTAGAAGAATTCAATATGAGTTTGACGCAAGCCGGTAGTCTGGTTTCTATCTATTCACTGTTAATTGCCGCTGGTGGCTTGTTATGTGGCCTGTTTGTGGCGCGGCTTGGTTATGGTTTGTTTTCGGTTACAGGAGTGGGTTTATGCCTGCTTGGTAGTGTTGCCGGTGCATTTGCAAATACAGTATCAATGCTTATGTTTACCCGTGCAGTGGAAGGTTTAGGGTGGATCATGGGTGTTGTTGCTATCCCTGTCATCATGAGTACGCTTTGTGCAGATAAAGACCGCCCCGTTGTTATGGGGCTGTGGGGTGCATTTATGTCGGTGGGTGCTGGTTCCATGTTGTTGCTGGCTCCGCACTTGCAATTAGTTGGTGGCTGGCGATTGTCTTGGATGGTTGCAGCCTGTTTTTCGGGTGTAGGGGCAATGGCTGTTCTGATGACTTGTCGCAGTCAGGCTAAAAAGTTAAACCAACTGCGTTTAGCTGGGGTTGATACCAGTCAGGCTGTTTCAACTGATTCAAAAATAGTTCCGTTGCATGCTTTGCAGAGTTTTAGCGTTCGACTCAAAGCCGTCACTACTGATCTTTGCTCTCGTGGTAGCGTTGCTGTTTTTGTTTGTTTCTTATGCTACTCGTTTCAATACACCAGTGTGACCTCATTCTTACCTACCTTGTTGGTAGACGACTCAGGCATGTCGTTGTCCTCAGCATCGTTTTGGACTGCTTTAATCCTCTTACCTAATGCCATTGGCAATATAGGAGCTGGCTGGCTCATTAACTTCGGGTTCAAGCGGTCTGCGATTCTTATCACCGCAGCGATTTTGTTGGGCGTTTGCTCGCTGGTCGTTCTGGCAATTCCAAACACAACAGTGAGAATTTTCGCAGCGTTGTTGATGACCGGAATCGGTGGCATTATTCCAGGTACGCTGTTCAGCACTGCAGCCTTGGTGGCGTCGAGTGCTGCAGGAGTTGGCGTTATTATCGGTTTTATGCTTACTGGAACGGGAACTGGACAGTTATTTGGCCCAGTGTTGTTAACAGGTATTGTTGAATGGAATGGGTACTGGTATTCCGGTGGAATTCTCTGCCTTGTTGCCGGGTTTTTTGGCGCCTGGTTTGCACGATGGCTTAAGTTTATTCCGGCTGTTGCCAAATAAATTCAATACTAATGCTACTGATTCAAATACGCCTGCAAGTGGTTGCTGAATTTATCGGCGGACATATACCCAACAACACGACCGGCTGAGAGTTCAGTGCCAGAGCGATCGTAAAGAATGATTCCTGGTGGCCCAAATAATTCAAATTTTTTCAACAGCGCTTTGTCATCATCATCGTTCTTGGTAACGTCTGCCTGGATTAATACCGCATCTACCAGTTGTTCTTTGACGCGACTATCAGGAAACGTAAACGCTTCCATTTCTTTGCAGCTCACACACCAGTCAGCGTAGAAGTCAAGCATAACCGGGCGATTTTGCGACTTGGCGGCAACTAATTCGGCGTCTAGATCGGCCAGACTTTTTACACGTTTGAAACTGACGTGTTCTTCTTCGGCACTACCACCGACTCCAGCAACCTGCTGACCCATAACACCTTTCAGTGGTGACAACATACTGGTGTTGCCAGCCAACGCGCCAACCATGAGTACAACACCATAGACAAGTGCGACCAGACCAACACTCTTGCCAAAGCGTTGTGTTCCACGGCTTGTGCTATCCAGTCGGTCGGTAGCGCCAAAATAGACACCGGTAAAAATTGCCAGCATGGCAGCCATAATCATAATGACGTTGCCAGGTAAGAATCGTGATACCAGATAGATTGCAACTGCCAGTAGCACAACACCGAAAATGCGTTGCGTGGTTTCCATCCAACCACCGGCTTTAGGCATAAAGCGGCCCAGCGATGTACCGATAAACAGCAGCGGTGTGCCCATGCCAATACCTATGGCGAACAGGGCGATACCGCCAATAGTGGCATCGCCGGTTTTGGCGATATAGGCCAGCGCTGCAACCAGTGGTGGCGTCACACAAGGGCCAACAATGAGAGCCGAGAGTGTACCCATGACCGCAACTCCGGTGTAAGAGCCGCCTTTTTGTTTATTTGATATCTCAGATACTTTGGATTGAATTGCACTTGGCATTTGCAATTGAAACAAGCCAAACATCGACAAGGCCAGTAGTACGAACAGCCCGGCGAAAGCAGTGAGTACCCAAGGGTTCTGGAACAGCGGTTGTATGTTATATCCGGACAAGCCAACCAGTATGCCGAGTACAGCAAAGACGGATGCCATAGACATAACATATACAAGCGACAAGCTAAATGCCTTCGTGGTGCTGATTTTGTTGCCTTGACCCACAATGAGACTCGACAGAATCGGGATCATTGGATACATACAAGCTGTGAAAGCGAGCAACAAGCCTGCGCCATAAAATGCTAACGCGATAAAGCCGAGGTTGCCGGCTTCGAGCAAGCGCGTTAGTTTGTCTTGTTCGGTTACCGGCAGAGCGACTGGTGCATTTGAATTGGTCGACACCGGTGTTGTTGCTGATGCAGACTCTGTTACGTTGCTCTGCGCGTTTGCGTTTACATTTGCCTGGTTTACATTTGCCTGAGTGGAACCTTGTGACGAAGCGGTATCACTTAATGCAGCCAGTCCATTTTTCGGGCCGCTATCAGTTGCTAATGCAGCAACCGCTGTGTCACCCGAGTCGGCAAAAACAACCGGTAGCAAGGTAGTTTCTGGTGGAAAGCACACCCCTATATCGGCGCAGCCCTGGGAATTTATTTGCAGCGTTGCTGAACTTAGCGATTCGCCATTTTTAATATTGATTCTTGCTTCAGGTACTTCGCGCAAAATTTCAACATCACCAAAGTAGGCATCGTTCTGCATGACACCTCGATCAACATCGAAATCAACTACGCTCGCATCACCTGCATCGACAAGCGTAAAATTAATTTTGTCCCGATACATATAATAGCCAGGCTCAATAAACCATCGAACGCTGATTTGTCCATTGGTGGCGCTGACAACAGAAGGCACAAAAGCTTCTGTAGGACTTAATAATGGGGCTGAATCACCTAAACCGAGATCAGAGTCTTTTTTCAAAAGATCATTAAGGTTGATCTTGCCAGGGGCTGCTATGTCTGTTTGAGGTGCCGACGATGGGGCTGCATCAGCTATGACCGAAACGGGTGCGACTGATTCAGATGCGTTTGAGTCAGTTGGAGCCATAGCAACAGGTAGCGCTACCGGGAATTCTGTTTTCGTGGGCGGATAGCACAGGCCCATATCAGCACAGCCTTGAAAACCTACGGTCAGGACAAATTCGTTTTTTCCAGAGGCGTTGGTTATCGGTACCGACATGGTGGTCGTGTCGCGGTACACATTACTTTTACCAAAGTAATCGTCTTCGTGAATAAGCGGTTCGCCAAAAACCGGCTCGCCCAGCACAACAGATGGGTCGTCTGAGGCGAAGCTCATCTTCTTTTGATACAGGTAATAACCTTCAGCAATATCAAAGCTGATTTGTATTTCATTGGCACCGACGTCAGCGATATCGGAGGCGAATGCCTCTTCAACTGGTAACGGAGCTGGCCCTTCTCCAAACAGCGATTCCAGTGCCTGCACTTGAGTTGCACCAGTGCTGAGGATTAATCCAATCAGCAGCAGCAATCGGGTTACTGCAGCACGACGGGTTTTATGAAACGCATCCACTAACTTTATGTCCTTGCAATAGTAAGTTTTCACAGTCTTGGCCCCTCGCAACAAGGGTTTGTAACTATCGCTTTCATGATAGTGTATAGCGACCGTCGGCTACATATTCTGTACCATACAACGTGTGTTGGTAACAGTTCAATCTACTGAATCAGCCAAATAACGTTTGAGTGCTCCCAATTATTGCCAATACTTTAAATTGAATTCACTCATTGCTCTTGTAAGAGCGTTATCAAGTCGATAGGTTCATCTATAAATGTGTGTCGGAGCGTGAAATGCCGTACCTCTTTATCCTGTTCATTGTTATGCCAATCGCCGAAATTGCGGTGCTCATTCAAGTTGGCGGCGCAATCGGCGCATGGACGACTATTGGCATTGTTATCTTGACGGCAGTTATCGGTACGGCAATGTTACGCCAGCAGGGCATAGCTACCCTCAACAAAGCCCAGCTACGTATGCAAAACGGCGAGATGCCCGCACAGCAGATGCTCGAGGGCTTGCTGTTGTTAGTTGGTGGTGTTCTGCTACTAACTCCCGGATTTATCACTGATTTTTTCGGATTTTGTACCTTGATACCCATCAGTCGCCGGTTTTTGGCAGCAAAGCTGTCTGCTGGTGCGCTGGCAAATATGAACGTTTTTGTTGGTGGTACACAAGTCAATGGTGGTGAAGGCATGCGGAGCCGTCAGCATCACACACCAGGCGGCATTCCTGATGGTCAAAATGACTCAACTGCTGAAACTCGATCTCGCCATCGACGTCAAAAAAATGCCTCCAGCGGCGATCCAGATGTTATCGAAGGCGATTTCGATCGGCTGGATTAGACTACCAAGCCCACTTTTTTGCCTTCCCCCCTTGATTTAGTTCGCTTCATCATTAAAATTAGCACTCGCTTAAGGTGAGTGCTAATAATTGCACCCGCCGTAATCCATTAAATATAACCCGTTCTGGAGTTTGAACATATGAATATTCGTCCTTTGCATGACCGCGTGGTCATCAAGCGTATGGAAGAGGAACG
>CAYTJF010000327.1:0-5151 GCA_964437945.1 uncultured Granulosicoccaceae bacterium | reverse complement strand
ACAGCTCCCGAGTAAGCTCGCTTCGCCGAGCACTTGAAAGCGGTCAATTCGGTAAAGCGGAAATACCAACTTAGCGCACGACTTTTCGTATGCTATAACCATCACTATTTGCAAACGACAACATGTCACGCCATTTACCGGTGTTCTCACGACATTTTATATGAAGGTTAGTTGTCAGATGCGGTAAAAAAGCTTTGCACAGAGTAAATATCAACTAATCCAGTGATAGGTATCAGTATTGGATTGCGGTATCATTCCCCAGACCAGCTTTGAAAAGAAAGACTGTGTTAGGTGAAGCAGAGTCACCGGGGTACGAATTGCTGTTGTAGCTTTACTGAAAATGAATATAACTTCAACCAATAAGAACAAGGGCTGCGCATAATCCGTCTAAATACCACTTGGTGGATTTTTCACTTTGGTCGCGCTCTAACGAATATAAAACAACGGAATTTTCTAACGCTGCCGCTTAACTTTTTTAATACAACACATAGACTAAATTCTTAATGGACAGGCAGTTGTTATCCCGGTTTTTCTATTTTACTTGTTCGAATAGTCAGTAAGCGTTCATGGCCAGGGATCAGTTTAGTCATCAATAGTATTGGAAATGTTTAAGTAGCGCACTTATATAAGGAATATTAACTATGACTAGATTGCTAAGCAACAGCTCCAGAATAAATGTAAATGCCCGGTTTTACGCCAAAGGCCTGGCGACAGTTTTTGTAACATTAGCACTGGTGGCATGTGAGAGTTCTGACGATACACCAGATACTGCAATGCCAGGCTCCGAAGTACAAACCATTACTGACAGGCTGGATTTTCCGGGGCTTACTGTGCACGGGCTGGCAGGACAGCCCGCCGATCAAGTGATTACACCCTGGGTAGTCAATATCTCCGGCTTCCAGTCAAACTCATTTCCGCTGTTTGGTGACATGTCCGTGAGAACTCTTGAATACAGTCCATTAAGCGTGCAAGACGAAGTCAATTTTCGCGTAGAGGAATTAGAGCTAGAAACCTGCATGATTGAAAATAATGATTCATCTAACAACAATACAGGAAGCAATCCACCACCATACGTAAGTGGGGGACAAAGTGTGACGATCAATACCCCATCTGGCCCGTGGCTCACAATCGACATAGGCACCGATCTTAGATACGTTAAAGACAACTTGCCTGGGCCATGGCCAACTGATGCCAGCTTGTCAATTCCCGGAGATGTATTTCCCACAGTCGGAGCATATCCGTTGGTCAAACCACAATTACCTGTACGCCTGACACCAGAACCAAATGCAGATTTTGATGTTAATGCGGTGTACAGCTGGGAACCAAGTAACAATCCGAGTTCCTCTATGGTCATGGACTTTATTGAGTATGATTCGAATGGAAATTTTGCTGGGTTTCCGGCTTACTGCAACGTCTTGGACGATGGTGAATTCGTACTTCCTCCTGAAATATCAAGTGCACTAGCAGCTAATCCTAATACGGTAGAGGTACGATACGCCCGGAACAACCGAAGAATGGATTACATTGACGGAGTTCTTTTTTTTCAAGGCTTCCTTTTAGCTGAGTAATAAGCGCGAATATTTTATACCTGATTTTTTCAACTTGACAATTTTCAACTTGACAAAGTGAGCTCAAATTTTGAGCTCACTTTATCCTATCTTAGCGGTGCCACATCCAACTCCGGATGCGTCCTTCGTATTTATAAATTTATTTGAGGAACTAGAAAATATATCCATTGAGAGATCAACTTGTGAGAGATCAATTTGTCGCCATTTTTCAAACACCAACCAAATGCACATCCCGAGGAAAATTGGTTAAACACACAGCATCACTTTTCCGAATATGAATTGTTTCACTGAGCTCCATCCCCCACCCTTCCATCCACATGCCAAGAATAATATGCACCACCGCATTCTCTGGCAATAGCGTTTGATCGTCGGCTCGAAAACTGATGGTATGTTCACCCCAGTCAGGCGCATAACCAACACCAATCGAATAGCCAATGCGACTCTTTTTCTCCAATCCATACTCATCAAGAACGCGCTGCCATGCGGCGTGCACATCGCAACACGGCACGCCTGCTTTCATACTTGCAAGCACCGCTTGTATACCTTCGTTAACAGCTGCAGCAGTTGTGGTCAGCGTTTTTGGTGGTTTGCCTAAATGCACTGTTCGGGCAAGTCCGGCGTTATAACGTTTGCGGCATCCGCCCAATTCAAATGCAACGGTTTGATCTTTTTCAAACTCGGCATCGGTCCATAAGGGATGAGCAGTTGATGCCGCCTCACCTGCCAGTACTAACGGATACAGGGCCGTCATGTCGCCACCAAAATCGGGCGTACCACGAATCTGTGCCGCAACGACATCGGCCATAAGATCACATTGCCTGACACCAGGCCTGATACCATCGTAAGCTGCCTGCATGGTTAGCTCGGCGATATGCGCCGCTTTCTTTAACATATCGAGTTCAGCAGCACTTTTTACTAAACGCTCCCAATTCACCAGCAGTTCGCAATCCACCCAGGTACTGTTGCTTACACTCGTGGTTAAATGCTCAACAGTTGCTGGTGTCAGGTAATACACATCACTTTCATAACCGATGCGCTTATTGTCAAACCCATGGGACACCATCCATTCGGCCATATACTGAGCCGGATGCACATGCGTTTGCTGCACATATTCTTCCGGGAATGGCACGACCTGCTCTGGTTCAAGATAAGTGGTGAAAGCAGCCGCCCCAGCATCCATATCCCGCCCAAGCCAATACGGTCCGGTCTCTAGTCCCACCACCATAATCTGAGGCGTATAGAAAGACCACGCATCATAGCCGCAAAGCCAATTGATGTTCGACGGATCACCAATAACTAATGCATCCAGACCTTTGGTTATCATCGCTGTGCGAACACGCTTCAGGCGATCATCGTATTCTTTTTTCGGGAAAGCGGCGACCATGCAGGTATGAGCTCCGAATTGATAAACGATAAGCTAGTGTCACGCAAATCATAGGAGAAAAACAGGCGTATGACGCCTCAGCAGACAATCATGTCGCCCCCTCCTGGCACTGGATAGCGATGGACGAATTTGAGGTTCCGTTCTCTGCAGCGAAGCCGACCCGCTCATCCGTCATACCACCCTCGCGGAGGTCAGAGTCCCACAGCGCTTGCGCGGTGGACGCGGTTATTGAGGCAGCAATGATAAGAGCGATGCGCATTAGAGGAAAGCGTTCGATGTATTTTACCTTAACTCATTGTGCGAACGTTGAGTGTTTGCTGGCGGGCCCAGCGACCTTTTTGCGACAGTAAATTTCTCGCACTATTTTCTTGTTCATCTACGTTTACTCGGTTACGAAAAATTTACAAGCGTACCAATTCGCTATCAAGTACTGTGAAAATGCTGGATAACACAAACGCTCGGTTATGTTGGCTTCTTAGGTCGGCCATACTTAGTTTCTTTTGGCCGCCGTTTACCGAATATTTTACGTGCTGTTCCCGCTGATGTTATCTGTGCTCTGACTTCATCGGGCAAAGCCTCGTAAGCTTCTTTATCATTGCTGTGTTTTGGGTCACGCCATATGCGGCCCATTACTTCTAAATCGTCCGCGCGCTCAGGGTTCTTTGTCCATTCATCGAACACGCCTTTAAACTCGCCCTTTTTTTTCCATCTAGTAGTAACCATTTCAGTGGCCTTTTTAGATTTCAAATCTTTGGCTTTACTGGCTACATTAACAGCTCGATGATAGACCGCCTCCCACTCTTTATCGTTTGACGTTACCGAGTTATCCTCTTCAGGTTTATTGCCCACAAGGTTGCTATCAAGAATAAGAATGTAATCAGCTTTCTTTAAAAGCTCGCCAATAAAAAATGTAAAGTCTTTAGTTACCGTGGTGCTAACTTCATCCCCTGGTCGAGCCAATACATTAAGTCTACAAACCACAATTACATCACCGCTTGTTCGTGTTTGATGTAACAACAAACCGCGCGAATCTTCCTTATCGCCTGATGCTTGAGCCACATAATATTTATGCGGAATGTCTAAGCGTTCAATAGCTCGCTTGATCATACGTCGCTGCACTTCTTCGCTTAGCGCGGTTACAGGTCGTATGAAAATATTAGCGTGTTTGGCTTTTGGCCATATTTTTTTATACATGTTGTGAAAAATAATAATGCCGTATTTGCAAAATAGCAAGTTATTTGTTATTGTGTTTCTCAATCGCGGCAATTGAGCTGCAATAAATACTGAACACTAAGCGCATTTTTCTGAATCGAGTGAGATTAGATTAAACACGATGAAGTTATGAATTGGCAAATCGATAGTGTCGACAGTCAGAGCCAACAGAACTGAAATCGATGCTACAGTTAATATGCGGATACTAACTTCGTTGCGCTACACAAATGCGCGGAGCAATACTATGAACATGAAACAGATAGAGATTGAAGCCCTAGATCTCTCTGAAGCAGAAAGAGCTGAACTGGCACAAAAGCTTATTCTAAGTCTAGATACCCCTGACAAAGTTAATCTAGACGAGGCTTGGCTCGTAGAGGCGCAACACAGGGCGCAAGAAATAGATGACGGCACAGTACAGCCAATTCCAGCTGAAGAGGTAAGAATAAAGGCGCAAGCACTTCTTAGATGAGCTACTTTTTTCATCCAAATGCTCAAAAAGAGCATTTGGAAGCTATAGCCTTCTATGAAACCAAGAGGGCTGGGCTGGGTGCATCCTACCTAGCAGAATTTGAAGGAGCAATTAGCTACGTGTAAACAACCGCATAGGTTTCCAGTTGAAAAACAACCGGGCATTCGTAGAGTGAGATTGAAGCGATTTCCCTACAATATTCTTTTCAGGGAATCTCCTGATTCAGTTGTTCAGGTCCTGGCTATAGCACACAAGCGGCGCGATCCCAATTATTGGCATAGCAGGCTCTAACATCTTATTGCTATTCTGCATCGGCAAGACCGGCCATTAAGGCCGGATGTAACCCGATTACGGCTTTTGTCGTTGGCTGGTATAGAGCTTAGAGCGGCCGTTGAATATTGTTAGATTGACGTAGAATCAATCGTAGGCGCGACTACATTGCTGTTCGCGATTGGCGCAAGCTATGTTGTACAAGGCCATAGCGTAATCCATTTCATCTCCACATGCAGACCAGGGCT
>CAYTJF010000326.1:0-5177 GCA_964437945.1 uncultured Granulosicoccaceae bacterium | reverse complement strand
TTCCGGATGAAATCTACGCGGCATGGGATGCCAGGCAAATTGGTGCTCAAAAAGAAGCATCGTGGCAGGTAAGAATGGATGCTTACAAGGCTGCGCATGCAGCACTTGCGGAAGAATTTGAACGGCGCATTAACGGTGAGCTGCCAGCAGACTGGGACCGAGCAGCTGATGCGTTTATAGCGTCAGTGGACAAAAACGCAGAGTCAATAGCTTCGCGCAAAGCGTCTTTGAACGCATTGAATGGTTATGGTCCCGTATTGCCAGAGTTACTAGGTGGCTCGGCAGATTTGGCTGGGTCCAACCTGACTATATGGAACGGCAGTAAAGGCATTCAAGAGGAAGCCGATGGTAATTACATTTATTACGGCGTGCGCGAATTTGGTATGACAGCCATCATTAATGGTTTGTCATTATATGGAGGGTTTAAACCCTATGGCGCTACCTTCCTGATGTTCTCCGAGTACGCCCGCAACGCGTTGCGTATGGCTGCTTTGATGAAACTGCCGAATATACAAGTGTTCACTCATGACTCTATCGGTCTTGGCGAAGATGGTCCAACACACCAGCCGGTTGAACAAACGGCCACATTAAGACTGATGCCAAATATGTCGGTGTGGCGTCCATGCGATGCGGTTGAATCAGCGGTGGCCTGGCGTTGTGCGGTTGAGCGTACCACTGGCCCAACAAGCCTGATTTTCTCTCGACAAGGCCTGCAACATCAAACGCGTGATGCAGAACAGATCGCTGCTATTGCAAAGGGTGGTTACGTATTGCAAGACACAGATGGTGAGCCAGACGCCATTATTATTGCCACGGGTTCTGAGGTGCAACTAGCAATAGATGCAGCAAAGATGTTAAGCGATTCAGGCACAAATACCCGAGTTGTGTCCATGCCCTCTACCGATGCCTTTGATGGTCAATCCGATGACTATAAAGCTCAAGTTTTACCCGATAGCGTTACCGCACGAGTTGCAATAGAAGCCGGCATTGGTGATTTGTGGAGAAAATACGTTGGTCTGAAAGGGGATGTTATGAGTATCGATACTTTCGGGGAATCCGCACCAGCGGCCGATGTTTTTGCGCACTTTGGTTTTACCCCCGAGAACCTGGCTGCCAAAGTTAAAGCCATAATCTGAAAAGTAACTTGCTGTAGTTCAAATAGAGCGCAGGGTGTGCACTAGCGTGGTACGCGCTGCACAGTTGATCGTTCGACCTTACGCGCAGCCTGCCTGCGTTCGTTTACCATTGACTGATTCGTTACTGTTCAGTTGCTGGCGTGCGGCATATATTCTGTCCCTTTACGCTGTTTTTATGTAGTAAAATTACCGAAATATTAACTTCATGGAGCAACGAGTGGCAGTCAAAATTGCAATTAATGGTTTTGGTCGAATTGGCAGGAACATTCTACGAGCGGTATTCGAGCAAAATTTACAGGACAAGTTTGATATCGTTGCAATTAACGATCTTGGCAGTGTTGAAATCAACGCGCACTTGCTGCAGTACGATACGGCTCATGGACGTTTTAACCAGGAAGTCAGGGTTGACGGTGAGAATATTATCGTCGGTGGAGATACATTCAGAGTATTCGCACAGCGTGATCCTTCGAAGTTGCCGTGGAAAGAACTGGATGTCGATGTCGTTTTGGAATGCACCGGTGCATTCCGATCCAAAGACAAAGCCGCGCCGCATATTACTGCGGGTGCGAAGAAAGTCATTATTTCAGCTCCTGCGAAAGGTGATATCGATGCAACGATTGTTTTTGGCGTTAATGAAAGTAGCCTGAGCGCTGCCGACACGGTAATTTCGAATGCATCGTGCACCACAAATTGCCTGGCGCCGATGGCCAAAGTGCTAAACGATGCAATCGGTATTAACAGTGGGCTTATGACCACTATCCATGCCTACACTAACGATCAAGTGCTTACCGATGTCTATCACTCAGATTTGCGTCGAGCCCGCTCCGCAACCATGTCAATGATTCCAACCACGACAGGGGCTGCGGCCGCAGTGGGTCTGGTATTACCAGAGATGGTCGGCAAGCTTGATGGTTTTGCTATGCGGGTTCCAACCATTAATGTGTCTATAGTCGATCTGAGTTTTCAAGCTGGTCGCGACACCACTGTTGAAGAGGTCAACAGCATTATGGAAAAGGCCGCAGATGGAAACATACTTGGCTACAATGCAAAACCGTTAGTATCTGTTGACTTTAATCACACCAGCACATCATCGAACTTTGATGCAGGCATGACTCGTGTGATGGGCGGTAACCTGGTCAAAGTTTGTTCGTGGTACGACAATGAATGGGGCTTTTCATGCCGTATGCTTGATACTGCTCAAGCGCTAATGGATGCAAAATAATTTATAGAAATTTGGTCTTGTCGGCTGGTTAAACAGCGTATAGCGTATAGCGTATAATGTTTGATTAGTTTAATTTTTGGACAATCACAACATGAAGCTGTTGACCGAGTTACCTTTGTCCGGGCAACGCGTGCTTATCCGTCAGGATTTGAACGTGCCACTCGACAGCGGCGAAATTACCTCCGATAAACGTATACGAGCGTCATTGGCGACTTTGCAATACGCGGTAGATGCCGGTGCCAAGGTCATGGTGATGTCCCACATTGCCAGGCCAAAAGAAGGCAAGCCGGACAAAGCGGCCTCGCTTGCACCCATCGCTACACGCTTAAGCGAATTACTGGACCAGCCGGTTCGCCTTGTTAGTGATTATCTGGACAACCCACCCGAAGTGGAAGACGGTGAGGTTGTGCTGTTGGAAAACGTGCGATTCAACGTTGGTGAGAAAGACGACAGTGAAGAGCTGAGTAAACAATATGCAGCGCTGTGCGATATTTATGCCATGGATGCATTTGGAACAGCGCACCGATTACAGGCATCAACCCACGGTGTTGGCAAATTTGCACCGATTGCCTGTGCAGGACCATTACTCGCGCAAGAGCTGCATGCCCTGGCTTCGGCCTTGGATAACCCTAAACGTCCATTGGTGGCTATTGTGGGTGGTTCCAAAGTGTCTACCAAACTTGTTGTGCTCGAAACGCTGAGCGACAAAGTAGATCAACTCATTGTTGGCGGTGGCATCGCAAACACATTTATCGCAGCCAACGGTCATTCAGTTGGTGATTCATTATACGAACCCGATCTTATCGACAATGCCAAAGCACTGATGAACAAGGCCAAAGAAAATGATGCGGCTATTCCTGTACCGGTTGATGTTGTTTGTGCCGAACAGCTAAAACCTGGTGCTGCAACAAACGTTCGCAGCTCGACAGACATTAAAAAAGACGATATGGTGCTGGATATCGGCCCTGAAACGGCCGAGCGGTACGCCAGCATCATCAAAGACGCCGGAACCATTGTTTGGAACGGCCCAGTTGGTGTTTTTGAAATTGATGTGTTCAGTAACGGCACACAAGCACTGGCCGCGGCGATTGCCGAATCATCGGCTTACTCGATCGCCGGTGGTGGCGATACTTTGGCCGCAGTCGAAAAGTACGGCATAGAAGACAACCTATCTTATATTTCTACTGGTGGCGGTGCGTTTCTAGAATTTCTTGAAGGCAAAACACTACCTGCTGTGGCCATGCTAAACAGTCGAGATTAGGATAGTTTTTTATTTATTTTTGTTTAAGTTTGTGTCGTTTAATTCGTGTGGTTTAAAAAAGTTCAATAAACCTAGTTTGGTAATGTTTATCTCCTGAATATCAACTCATGAAAAATACTGCTGCGTTCGAATCTCAACATCAATTCTCGCTCGATGAGAAACTGGCTTCTTTGTTATCACAATGCAGTGAAGGCGATGAAGGTGCTTTAGCTGAACTATTTCAGTTAACGTCTGCAAATCTGTTTGCCACTCAAGTTCGCATTCTGGGCATGAACTTCATGACCGAGCTTGCCTTGCACGATACTTATTTGCGCATCTGGATGCAGTCGTCAGAATACTCAGAAGTTTTCGGTGCTCCAATGCCCTGGTTAACCAGCATCGCGCGCAATCATGCGTTAAATTTAAAGCGTGCTGGACGTGTCGACAAAGGACCGGCTAGCAGCATGAACGACACCACGGAACTGGAATCTGAATACACCGATACCGCTTTCCTCGCTAGCAACCTTGCTGCCAAACCGTTAAAGCGGTTTCTGGATCGTTTGGACATAAACACACGCGACGGCATTATCAGATCGTATCTTGATGGGTGGTCATTGGAAGAGCTAAGCGAGGCATACAATCAACCGGTTGAAAACCTTAGCGATGCGATACACGAGGCTATGCGGTCTCTGGAAGCGCACGCATGATGCACCCCTCAGATATACCGTGGTGGAAAACGCATTCGGCCGACTATGTTCTGGGTTTGTTGTCTAACTCTGAACGCCTGGTGTTCGAACGCATTATGCCAACTGAGCCCGAACTACAAGCATTTGTTGTCGACTGGCGAGAGGCGCTGCAGCCAATGTCGGATGCACTTCCACCAATCAAGCCTCCAGATCATATCCTGCCGGCACTGATTTCCAATATTCCGATCGCCACGAGTCATGAAGTACTAAAGCCAAGCAATGTCGCAATCCGCGATGAATCTGCGGCCCTGGGTTCTGCATCTGCAGCGAAGGACTTGGTTGTCGCCTCGAAAGTTCCCGGGTCTGAAAACCGAGCAGCCTATTCGGGCAACCGGTCCAATGGCGACGCTTTAAACGAATCGGTTGTCGAGTCAACAGATCTGGCTCGCTTGCCGATAGACGTTGATTTAGATGGTGACTTGGATAGTGACTTACGTAATGAGTTACATGGTCAGTCACATACTCAGAACAAAACTGATCTGAACATCAATGCAAGCGAATTGGCGAATGGTACTGCCTTCATGCAAATGCTTGAAAGAAAACAGGACGGCATTGATGCTTGGCGAAGTTTTGCAGGGCTTGCAACTGCTGCAGGTCTGCTCGTGGCAATACTGGGCTGGATGGGTATTCAGAAAGCTCACGATGAAAAAGTTGAACCGACCTTTGATGGTATCAGCGTTGTACAGAACAGCGATGAAAAAGCATTGTGGGTAGTCGACTCGTCGGCAGATCAGAAAAAGTTGCGGGTAACGGCCGTTGCGCCACCGGCACTTAAAGCAGGTAAGGCATTCGAATTGTGGATGGTGAAGCCAGACGACGGTGGCGTGGTTTCA
>CAYTJF010000325.1:0-5178 GCA_964437945.1 uncultured Granulosicoccaceae bacterium | reverse complement strand
AAGAATTGCGTAGCTGCGATTGGATAAATAGGCCACTAGTGGTCCATCCACTTGAATGACACGCTGTGTAAACGTGAGGAATTAATCAGAGGTTCCTTAAATATACTCAAATCAGTTTATGCGCCCAGATTGCCATATTAATTTGCGCAAGCTTAAATAGCGCAAACCAAAGCGAGGGCTTCGTCTAATATTCGCCCTTTAAGCCTTCCTCATCCACGCCTGGTCAAAAATGACCTAATCGCGTGCGAGTCGGATACTGCAGATTTTTCAACGCCTCAAACAAATTTACACAATAATTAAATAAAGAAAACGTACTTAGCACCGCCGCTAATTTCCAGGTAATGGTTAGCAAAATTGCGAAATTCTGCGAATTTTGAAGAGCTGATGCCATGAATCTACAAAGCTTGTTCAAAATCAGCCGCTAGCCCTCAATCAGGCGCTATGTTCTCCGTTAGGCAATTGAACTGACAATGCGCGTTGGAGAGATATAACCAGGTTTCAAATGGCAAAAGTGATGACCAGTTCTGTTAAAAAAACAAATCAGGATCTGATCAAATTTAAATCCCCTATATTCTGGCGCATCACAGCAGGCGTGTTTGCCAGCATTCTAATAATCGAAGTTGCACTGCTGATTTTTTCCTGGTTCACTGAAAGAGAACGCTTGCTAACCAGGCTTGACGAGTCACTCATCACACTCACCAGTTTGCTGGACCACGATGATCCGCTTCCTCAACTAGAGCAGTTGATCAACAGCGGTAGCAGTTTGCCAAAATATGACATCATCGGATACTTATACGAATCCCCGGAAGGTTCTCAGCATAAAGGCGGAGCCGACCGTACACTTAGTGATATTGTTGATGAGAAAAATCCAACCCACTACTCAAGCGAAGATAAATCCTATATAAGTTATGTAACGAGAAGCCTGGACAATGGTCGTATCGACAAGCTGTGGCTATATGTTGATACATCCAGCATAAGCGCCTACATGGTTTCGTACATCTGGCGAATTCTTGCCATGGTATTGTTAATAAGTGCTTTTGTTACCAGCACCTGTCTTATCTTTTTAACACCATTACTGATAAACCCGCTACAACGCCTGAACAACTTATTAGTGCACGGTGAAATGTATGGCATACGAACAGCTAATGCCGATCAAAGGGACCACAATCGGGCCGACGAACTCGGAAGCGTATTTCGCTCGTTTGATAAATTGAGAAACGAATTGATTGGCTCGGAAGAAGACAAGACCTTTATTACTGAAAGATTCGAAGAGTTTGCCAATCTTGGAGCGGATTGCTTTTGGGAAGTCGACAAAAAATGCAAAATCACCTATGTAGCTGGCGACGTTATGCGTTTATTATCCGTATCGCCTTCCCGTATTAAAGGAATGACGTACGTTTCTCTTATTAACGAACTATCATCTCGGTTACCAGATCAATCGAACATTATACAAACCCTAAAAGAAAAGGGTAAGTGGCAAGGTGAAATTCAGTCAAGCACACCAGAAATTCCAGCTTGCTCTGTTCGTATTGCCGCAACACCCATTTACGACAAAAATGGCAGATTCTCTGGCATACGTGGCACTATCAATGACATAAGCAAAGAAGAGAATCTGGCGAAAGTACTGCGTTATCAGGCTAGTCACGATGAACTTACCAACCTGTGTAACCGCCGTGAACTCAACAGCAGAATGAGCCAGAGTATTGCTGAATATAAAAATGATGGGACAGTATTCACGCTACTAACTCTGGACCTTGATCGTTTCAAGGCAGTAAACGATAGCTGCGGTCATATTGCAGGAGATACGTTGTTGAAGGCATTGGCTAAGATCATGCTCGACTCAGTTCGTTCTGGTGATACGGTAGCAAGAATTGGAGGAGACGAATTCGCCGTCTTACTCAACGGAATCAATACGGATATTGCCTTATCTATTGCCGAGCGGCTCCGAAATGGAATCGAAGACTACCGGCTTATATGGGAAGGCACGGCAAATTCAGTGTCTGTTAGCATAGGGCTTGCAGAAGTTTCGCCCGATCTCAACCGTGTTGAATCCATAACATTCGCATCCGACTTCAGCTGCATATCAGCTAAGCAAAGTGGCAAGAACCAAATACGAGTTTACAATGGTGAAGCAGAATCTACCGCTATCAACCGCAACGAACTTTTGTGGGTCTCAAGAATTAATCACGGCATTGAAGAAAATAAGTTCTGTCTTTCGCAGCAGGCTATTGCGAGAATTGATCAACGGCCGGATATACACTTTGAAGTGTTAATCCGACTGCAGAATGAAGAAGGTGATATATGGACACCTAATTTATTTTTGCCCGTCGCAGAACGCAATAACCTTATGCCAAAAATTGATCAATGGGTTGTAACAAACGCATTAAAATGGTTAAACACGCAAACAATACCTGATGGAACAAACTATTGTATGAACATTAACCTCTCTGCCGCATCACTTGCGGATCAGGGTTTCAAACAGTTCCTCATTCGAACTGTTGAACAAAACAAACAACTGAATCAGTACATTTGTTTTGAAATGACCGAATCTGCGGCAATGCTTAATCCTGAAGAAACCACTGCTTTACTCATGACACTAAGAACACATGGATGCCGGATTGCGCTTGATGATTTTGGCACCGGACATTCATCGCTTTCGCAAATCCGCACTTTGCCACTGGATTACATTAAGATTGATGGAACATTTATCCGCGACATACATAATAGCGAGTTAGATCAGACCGTTGTCAAAAGTGTCGCCGAAATAGCAAAGGTGTTGAACATTAAAACTGTGGCGGAATTTGTAGATTCAGATGAGGCACTGCAATTACTAGGCAAGCTCGGCATTGACTATGCGCAGGGCTACCATATATCGAAACCCAGCCCGCTAGAAAATGCTTCAGCCTATATAGTTACTGATCGAGCAGCATAACCAGATTATCGGCTCGGTCCAACTAACCGCCACCGCCACATGTACGATGACGTAATACTCGTGTTTCTGTTAAGTTCAGATTTACCATTCGTACCACAGTTTTTTTACCAATGATTAGCGCTAATCTAGAAAACAAAACCGCACTGATAACGGGAGCCGCCTCCGGGATTGGTTTCGCAACAGCAGAAATGTTTGCATCCTGTGGCTGCAAGGTTGCGCTGAATGACCTGCCTGATAATGATCGATTATCACACGCAGTAAATGTGTTGCAGAAAAAAGGCTATCAGGTAATAGCCGCACCTGGTGATACGGGCGATGAAGCATCCGCATCGCGAATGGTAGCGAAAGCCATTAAAGATCTGCACGGTCTAGACTTTCTTGTTAATAACGCAGGCACACCCGGTACTCGTGCGCCCATACCACCAAACGATCTGGATACGCCTGATGCTGCCTTTTGGTCACAACTACTATCAGTTAATTTATTGGGACCATGGCATTGCACTAAAAGCGCACTATCCAGTTTGCGTGAACGCAATGGAGCCATTGTCAATACAGCATCAATCGCTGGTATAGCGGGAAACGGCTCAAGTTCGACCTACTGTGCGACCAAGGCTGCACTTATAAGCCTGACTCGCGAACATGCCAGAGCGTTCGGGCCCGATGTGCGCGTAAATGCAATCGCTCCTGGTGTTGTCGAGTCTGATTGGGAATGCCGCTTTGAGCGCACTGATGAAATGCTCGCCAGCATCCCTATGAAACGCTCTGGAGTTCCTCAAGACTACGCTGAAGCGATTTTATTTTTGTGTGCAGGAGGTAGTTACATCACCGGTCACACACTGGTTGTTGATGGTGGGCTGACCACCGGGCCTTCAGCGAGCTAACCGTTTTTATAATTTGCGTGGTTGATTGCACCCAATACCGCTGATTCACAAAAACAATTCGGCAAGCGTCTTGCATCATTTCATTAAACAATGCGAGGCCAAGCTATCGATTGCTTGTCGGGCATCACTACTAAAGCGCGCATTCCAAACAACAATATGCGACCTAATGCAGTTTATTCCATATGTAGATCATTATTTTCAATCGTTTTCAATGATTTACCATGATCCGACCCCAAAAAAAGGCCAGAAACAGGCGTTTTTGGGAAGACGGACATTTGGGTCACAAAATACCGCATGTTAAACTGACGTCGTCACCGAACTCAGATTCGAGCGCCGGGGCACCGAAGTTTTGTCAATAGGTAAACGCTCGGTTCTACCGCGCTGCAGACACAACACACATCGTTCTTGCAATAAATACTGTTTGGAGAATTTGAATGAGATTTAAGAAGAGAAATGGTCAGGATATGCCGTCGCATATTACTGATATGGCTGAAAATGTTAAAGGAACTACCAACGGCGTAACTCGTCGTGAGTTCTTGAGCATGGCCAGCATATTTGGCGCATCGGCCACCACAGCCTATGGAATGATTGGCCTAACTGCGCCGACAGCTGCCTTAGCTGCGGATACGCCTCAAATGGGTGGAACCGTTCGTTTCCAAACTGAAGTGCGCGCCATGAAAGACCCACGTACTTACGACTGGAGTCAGATCGCCAACTTCTCTCGTGGGTGGTTGGAATACCTGGTGCAATATAACAACGACGCCACTTTCGAAGGCAAGCTTATGGAAAGCTGGGACATCAGTGATGATGGTACCGTCTATACACTGAATATTCGCAAAGGTGTCAAGTGGAACAACGGTGATGACTTCACCGCTGAAGATGTTGCCCGTAACATTGAGGGCTGGTGCGATAAGAGCGTTGAAGGTAACTCAATGGCTGGCCGTATGGCTACGCTAATCGATGCTGAAACCGAAAAAGCCATTGAAGGCGCAATTGAAGTCGTCGACAGCCACACCGTTAAATTGAACCTGCCTGCACCTGACATTTCTTTGATCGCCGGCATGGCAGATTACCCTGCGGCTATTATCCACAAAGACTACGATTTCGAAGATGTAGTGGGTAGCGTGCCCTTAGGAACAGGTCCGTATAAGCCTGAGTCTTTAAAAGTGGGGGAGAAAGCTGTGCTGGTTCGCAACGAAGACCACACCTGGTGGAACGAAGGCAACGGTGCGTTCATGGACAGAGTCGAATACATCGACTACGGTACCGAGCCTGCTTCCCACTTTGCTGCCTGCGAATCAGATGAAGTGGATGCCATGTACAGCGCAGAAGGTAGTGAGATTCTTGAGCTGTTTGAAACACTGG
>CAYTJF010000324.1:0-5181 GCA_964437945.1 uncultured Granulosicoccaceae bacterium | reverse complement strand
TGTTTTGTTCCAAAAGGTAGCCGTTCAACGATACTGACAATGATGAAGCCGACAATGAATCCGACAATGGCAGACGCGATGGTATTTACCAGCCAGGCGAGCAATCCGCCGACGCTACTGATACCGATCACCGCTGCCTCGAGGTAGTGAACCAGTTCATAGGGTAGGTGCCAGCCGAGTTCTTGCAGGCCAACAAGTAGGATATGGCCACAAACAGACAACAACAGCAGCCGATTAAAAACGAACGGAGCAAGAAGACTTCAGGGAACTCACCAAGTTCTGTCGAGGTTGGGTGCTGTCGGTGGCGCATGTGGCTGTGGAACATAGCATGCCGCAATAGCCTGCGTGAAATTTGCGTAGATCAGTGATGCGCAAGTTAGGCGATGTAGCGCATTGGTCATTAATCGTAGCCGATAGGTTGTTGAATTCGCATGCGCTGAATAGTGTTACGGGTATTTCCTTTTGATGTGAGCTTGCAGTTGCCCGACCAGTATTGCCCAATCAAAAATGTAAACCAAAAACGGTTGCTTGTTCACTTTGGCAAGTAATTGTTGATTACACTCGCCATGCTTTCTGAAATCAGGGCAAAGGAAATAAAGTTTGCAGATCGTCGTCCTGGTCCATCAAATAGAAATACCATGAGTGGGATACAAAGGCGTTTGCTTATAACTCTATGTTGACTATCGGAAGACCGGTGTAGAAAAATCTTCCAAACTACTTACGCGTTTTCATATTACGCGTTTTCATCGTGTCTTTGCTCGGGGTGGCCTTCCGCCAAACAGCGCGTACCGCTTCGTAGACATTTCCTTTAGTGGTATTTTGCGATGTCTGATTGTGCCTATGGGCTACGTCTAAAAGACTTTATATGTTGGGTAAAGTACATGTTGCTATATCTGACGCAATGATATCGTGATAATTCGTTAATTTAGCGGTACTTATGGCTGTTAGACTAATGTATTCAACTTACAGTAGATGGATCGGAATTATTTTCCGATGTCACTGCGTGGCATCTACTCTGGGAGAACTACATGCTAACGTTTCTTTATCTTACTCTGTGTTGTATGGGTAGGCTACTGGTCCTACGCTCTCTGGCGAGATAAAGATAAACCCTCACCGGTTTATATATCCAGTCACCAGTGTGCCGATTGCGCGCGAGGAAGCATTGATAATCAGAGTCGCTCGGAACGCGGCTCAGTCTCTTTGGATTCTGACACAGCTTTAAACCCATCCATCGCATCCAAACCAAGCCCGCCCATCACATCTAAACCAAACTCAAGTTCCTCAACTCCTGTGAGTATTGCGCCTAACAACAAAAAATCGAGTGTGGTTCCGTTGTTCACGGCACCCACAGAAGAAGCTGATGACTTAAAAAAATTAAAGGCGTTGGTGTAGTCATGGAGCAAACATTGAATGATCTTGGCATCACCACGTTCAAACAGTTGGCAGAGTTTCAGGATGCCGAAGTGCAGATGGTTATAGATGCGCTTTCAGAATCAAGCGCAGGGTTTGGTGATCGAATCACGCGTGATGAATGGGTGAGTCAGGTGAAGGAATTTGTGGCGGAAAAGCACGGCTAGTTTTGCTGTATCTAGAGGTTCGAATTGCCAAAGACCCGCAGTCAGCAAAATACGTGTCCCTAATCAGTTGGGCCAGGACAACACAGTACGATATTGCGGGCCATCTGGCGTCAAACGTGACTCCTGCTAAACACAGTGTTTTGGTCTCAAACATAAAATCCGATGGTTCAAGTGGTCTGGGCACCGATGGTGGTACGCGTCGAGCCAGGGTGATATGCGGAATCAGAGGCCGTTTGTCGACGCGGATCCTGGCGCGATTTGCGATACGCTGGCAACGATCAACGAGGGATTGGAAAGCCGCTGGGGTAGATTTAGTACCTAACCACAAAACGTGTGATTATGAAAAATAGCCCAAATCGTTCAAATGGAATGTAATCGGTTCTATCTCGACGCCGCGCAAGGCTTCATCAAAGAAGGTCTGTCGTATGGCATCGATATCACCGAGAAAACACACGGTCATACCCATTCTGGGCACAGGTACCCATTCTGGGCACAGGTGTGCAGGTTCTGCATGGATACCCGTCGCCCAGTAGCCGGATAATTTCGTAATGCCCAGGCATCCAGAGCGTAGCTCAGTTCGGCATTGGGCAGCAGTGCGAAAAAAGCTCGCATACACATTAATACCTCAATTGAAAACGGTGAAAAATTCGTTCCCAATCAATTACAAACAAAAACACCTACGGTAAAATGTCTCCAGCTTTGCCTAGCAACTCAATATTGCAAGACGCACCGCAAGCTTCTGTATTCACCACAATCACAAAAGCACCACGTTCTGCAGCAATCGGTATCAGCCCTGTGCATGAATTTTGCGACTGAATGGCCATGGCCTTATGATGAACGAATATTAAGGAGGCTTTTCTGAACAACGTCGATTTTGCCGCGGGAGGCCGCCATTAACGACTCAGTGCTTTGGAGAATTCGGTTATTTTTCGGTGCGATTTTTTGCCGTGCATAATGGCTTTGTTTACGGAACGCATCACACCTCAGGTGTCAAATCTCCACTGGTCCAATAATTTTCTACCTGTGGCTAACCAATCCGCCGGGGTTTTAGCCGAATAATTTAGCAAACATGATCTTTTTAAGCGCCGATGGAAAACCCAAACCCAATGGTCTTTATGTAGCGTGTGTCGTTACTGCCGTGGTCGCTTTATTGCCTGCAACCAGTAAGGCTGCCGAACTTGAGCAAGTGGCTGTGTTTGAGCAATGGCCTGCTGTTTCGCAATTCATCACTTATCGCAATCGAATTTGGTTTGTCAATAGCGAACCTTATAAAGACACCAACGTAGCTGACATCTTAGTGAACGTTAATTGCGCTAACATCATTCGCTTGTCGTATTAGGTCGCAATAAAAATAGTTCTATAAATTTTCACTGCTGTCCCGTTAACCCCTTGAGAAAGGAGGCCTGATTTCAACCGCTTGCTACAATGTGAATTATCGAGAAACCCATTGAACAAAGGGAAAAATCAGGCCATGGCACATTGTAATACGATCCTCTCACAAATACTAAAATTGGTCCCGAGACATGAGTTTGAGGCATTGGCAAAAAAGCACCATAGCGGACGAGCTTTCCGTACCGCTTCTCGTTGGTCCCAGTTTGTGACTATGGCTATCGGACAGCTCTCAGGGCGTCGCAGCCTACGCGATCTGATTGATAATGTTTGTGCCCAGCAGCAGCGCCTCTATCATTTGGGTTCGACCAAATTGACTCGCTCCAATCTTTCAAGAATTAATGAGGATAAACCGCACGAGCTTTATCAAGAGTTGTTCGCCGTGCTGCTCAAGCGCTGCCAAACCATTGCACCAGGCCATGGATTTCGCTTCAAGAACGAACTGTATTCTATGGACGCTACAACTATAGATTTATGTCTATCGCTGTTTCCTTGGGCATCGTTTCGTAAAGCCAAGGGCGGGATAAAACTGCATGTTGCTATGAACCACAAGGGCAATCTGCCAGAGTTTGTCACCGTTACACAAGCTCGTGTGCATGAGGTTAACGAAGGCCGCTGTGTGAATTTTCCAAAGGGCAGTATTGTGGCAGTCGATCGTGGATATACAGACTACCAATGGTATAAAACCCTGTCAGACAAGGGAATTTACTTTGTCGCCAGGTTGAAATCCAACGCAACGACTCGCATCGTTGAGCGCAGAGCAGTTGATCGAAGCACTGGATTGACAAGCGATCATACGATAGAGTTCACAGGTGTAACAACATCAAAACTGTGCCCGATTCAGTTACGAAAAGTCAGCTATCGGGATCCTGAAACTGGTAACCGATATGTTTTCTTGACGAATAATTTTTCGCTGGCAGCCAGCACTATTGCCGGTATATACAAATCGCGCTGGCAGATCGAACTGTTCTTCAAGTGGATCAAGCAAAACCTGAAGATTAAGTCATTCATGGGCACCAGCAAGAACGCCGTTATGACTCAGATCTGGATAGCGTTGTGTGTTTATCTCCTCATCGCTTATCTGAAATTTGTATCAAAATCCAAACGCTCTATGCAACAAATTCTTTGTCTACTGCAGATGAATCTATTTGAGAAATGGTCTATTCATGACCTTATCCATGGGCGATCGACAGAGAGAATACCGATTAACCCAGATCAGCTATCGTTTGCTGATAAGTTAACGGGACACTAGTGATTGTTTATATAACCACTTTTATATACCCACTTTTACATACCTACTTTAGAGTGCAACACAGCAGCACGCCTATGACACACTCATATCAGGCAAAATGCCTGAAAATGCCGCTTGTTTAAGGGCTGGAAGCGTGATGTTTTCCAGGTCCAATGCTTCCAGCAGATGATTTTCAGCAGCGAAGTTACGCGCATACATGGCCGAAAATAATGCCACACCCGACTCATGCAATCGCGCACGCTTTCCAACCAGTTTTCCTAAAGCGACTGTTGTCACCAGACCATAGGGCACGTCTTCTGTTACGTAGCGACTTTCTGCGGTGTCTGGACCAACACCTCCATTGCCCTGAGCATGCATGGCCTGATTCATTTCGCATATGGACGCAATCGGCACATGAAAGGAAAGGTGAAAGTGTTCGAAGATGGTTCGTACTGACAAACCCAACGCCCGTGCAATTGCCAAGCGCTCTTCATCCAGCGCCTCAAGCATCGCACCAATTTTCGGCGTCACATTTTGACCTTGGCTCCACTGCTCGCCACGCTCCATTCGACTCATATTTCCAAGCGCTATGCCCATATGATTCTGCGGGTTGAGATTTGATAACAATATAGCCAGTAGCCCTTCTCGCTGTACAAATCGATCACCAAAGAGTGTTTGACAAAGCAACAATGCGCTGGCGTTGTTACTGCTTGGAATAGTGCAAATATCAACTTTTGCACGCACGGTGTTTACCTGAACCGAGCAACGATCATGATGTTGTCGGCCCGTTGTAATAGTGGTGCCCCACGCGATGATTGGCACGGTAATATCCCGTCTGGCAAGTTGCCGAGCCAGATACAAAGCACCAAGCGACGTATGTGAGGAGATGATAATCGTATGATGGGGTTGTACATGAGCAACAAGCGCATCCATGACAGCCTTATGTCCATAACCTGGCAACACGATCATCAACACGTCATTGTC
>CAYTJF010000323.1:0-5203 GCA_964437945.1 uncultured Granulosicoccaceae bacterium | reverse complement strand
ATTTATCGTGACATTCTTGCGTTGCAGGCCCAGCAAACGCCTATTGAGGGTGAGGCAGGTATTGGTTACATGCTTCGAAAAGGTTACGATCTGCCGCCCTTGAATTTTGATCGCGAGGAAATTGAAGCTCTGCGAGTGGGTTTACTGCTCGTGTCTCGAACTGGAGACAGTATGCTGCAAAAAGCGGCTGGTCGGATATTTGAAAAAGTGGATGTGTTGCATGGACCAGCGGATTGGCTTCAGGTAACACCCTGGGGAGTGCCAACTGATGATGCTGATTTAGGGTGTGTTTCCTTGTCTTTTTTGCGCACGGTAATCCGAGACGAACACAAGGTAAGTTTGGTGTACAGAGACGAGAAGGACCAGGAAACAGTCCGTGTTATCCGACCGCTGGTTCTTTCATATCGATCAACCTGCGTGCTGCTAGCAGCCTGGTGCGAACTTCGCGCTGGATTCAGGCACTTTCGAACAGATCGCATTTATGGCTGTGAAAAATTGGAAGAGCGGTTTGTTAATCAGGGAGATACTTTGAGAGCATTATGGCTTGAGCAATATCCGCCTGAGGAAGAAAGCGACTGAGATGACACGGACTTAATAGTGAACTGGGAAGTATTTACAAAACTCTCAACTATTCAAGTGCAACTGCATTGGCTATTCGCAGTTGTCGCGTTCTTTCTTGGACTGGCAATACTTGCGAGAAAAAAGGGTACTGCAACGCACGTCTTTTTCGGAAGAGCTTGGGTTGGTATTATGGTTGTGGTTTCGCTATCGGCTGTTTTCATTCAAGAAATTTCTTCTGAAGGTTCAATGCCCTCGCTGTTTGGTTTTTCACCAATTCATTTACTGATACCACTGACTTTAATTTTGTTGTTTTATGGTGTAAGAAACGCTCGCCGAGGAAACATCAATACCCACAGGACAATAATGATTACCACCTTTTTTTCTAGCTTGATCATAGCTGGGGCATTCACATTTCTACCGGGCAGGCACATGCACACGTTCTTCTTTGGCACGACGGAGCAGGTTGAAAACTATATCCAGCAAGGTTACAAGAAATAAGTGTGATTTTGAAATTTGTACTGGCGAAAGCGAAGCAGCACCTAGTAAAGCAATTCGTCCGATAATTTATACGCTGCCCAAACTGCCATGTTCACAGGCTCGCATTTTATGGCTTTTTAGCAAGCGTATAAATTGCAACTGATTACGGTTTAATGTCAGAAAATTACAAACGTGCTAAATCTTTTCAGCAGTTGCCAATTTAGCACCTGATATTGTCGTCATTACCGGAGACTTCGTTTCTTATGTGACCGACTATCTCGACCACGCCAAAAGGATGTTATCGCATATTCCACGTGGTGCTCTTGGTACTTTCGCTGTGCTTGGAAATCACGACTATAGGCCTAATTGGAATCATCCTGAAGTCGCTGAGGCATTAACCAGTGCTGCTCAATCCGCTGGGATTGGAGTGCTTCGCAATGAAGTGGCCGAAGTGAACGGGCTTCATATAGTTGGCATAGACGATATGTGGTGTGGTTTTTTTAATATTCGTGGGTCTGTATCACTGGTTCCCAAAGACTCAAGTGCAATAGCGCTTAGTCATAATCCCGATAAAGCAGATCTTCCGGGTTGGTATGGGTTTTGTTGTTGGATTCTCTCAGGTCACACTCATTGTGGCCAGTGTAAGCCGCCGTTCCTTCCGCCAGCTATCTTGCCCGTTCAGAATAAGCAATACTCTGCTGGCGAGTACCAATTGGACGAAGATAGTAGTTTGTATATCAATCGCGGTGTAGGTCACTTGATACGAGTTCGGTTTAATGTCCGACCGGAAGTTACTCATTTTACACTTAATTGAGGCGTGAACACTCTACATCACGCTTGGCGTTTTATATCAGGCTGACGAGCTTGTTTCAGAACTTCATGGCCATGAATCAAATCGTTTACCATGGTTAAATAACAAAGATGGCTGCAAGTGCTGTTCAGGTTTTGCCAAAAAAAGCTAAATTCCGCATAACATTCTTAGTTGTATAACTAACTGCACTAGCCGGATTAGGTAAGTAGCCAGAACCGGAGTCGCTCACTGGATAGGAGATTAACGCATGTCAGGTGCAGAGAAGTTCTGGGACAAGTCAGCAGAAAAATACTCAAAAAGCAAAATCTCTGATCCCGTTAGTTATCAAAAAAAGCTTGCCGAAACACAGAGATTGTTTAGGCCAAGCATGCGCGTATTGGAGTTTGGTTGCGGCACCGCCTCAACTGCAATAGCGCACGCACCTTTTGTAAAGCATATCGACGCAATCGATATTGCTGAGAATATGTTGGCGATTGGTCGTGATAAAGCGCGTTCAGCTGGTATCGATAACATAACGTTTACCCATGGTAGCTTGTCAGATTTCAATGCAGCCAATTCCAGTGTTGACGTCGTGTTGGGAATGAGCGTTTTGCAGTTGCTACCTGATCGTGAATCTACTCTCATTGAAGTAGAGCGGATTCTTAAGCCAGGTGGTTATTTTGTCAGTAGTACGGCTTGTCTTGGTAATTCTCTGCTGCGTTTCATTAAATTGATTGCACCAATCGCTAAAATACTTGGTCTTATGCCGGAATTTTTTGTATTGACCGAAAAGGAACTTGCAGATGAAATAGCCGGTGCAGGTTTTGAAATACAGCAACAGTGGCATCACGGCAGCGGCGGTATGACGGTATTTATCATCGCACGCAAAATAGCATTAAATTATCAGTATAATGCCGTAAGTGCATAGCTTTTGAATGCCGGTTAAGAGCGTGCGTATTAGTCATCGAATTGTCATACTTTGCGTATAAGCTCAACCATAACGTCTTCGGGTTGGTGGTCACATATGAAAACAAATACCTTCGTAGTCTTCGGTGTTCTGGCTATTAGTAGTCTGTTCACACATGCTGTGGCTAACATCCAACTTGGACCGCGACCATTGTATCTGATCGACTCTATGGATGAGGGAGCTTTAAAGGACAAGCTGAAAAGCTGTGCTGGCAACACGTTCGAACCATCGACGTTTTCTATTGGGCACCGCGGCGCTCCACTCCAGTTTCCTGAGCATACGAAAGAATCTTACGTTGCGGCGGCAAATATGGGGGCTGGCATTGTGGAGTGTGATGTTACCTTTACCAAAGACCGCGAACTGGTATGTCGCCACTCCCAGTGTGATCTGCACCAGACAACCAATATTCTGGCTGTCCCCGAGCTTGCACAAAAATGCTCGATTCCGTTTGCTCCAGCAAAAATTAACAAACAAACCGGAGACGTTATTACGCCAGCTTCGGCTCAATGTTGTACATCGGATATAACTGTTGATGAATTTCTGTCATTAAAAGGCAAAATGGATGCAGCCAACCCCGCAGCCCAATCGGTAGAAGAGTACCTTGATGGTACGGCTAACTTTCGAACCGATTTATATACCGAGCAGGGTACGTTATTGACTCACGCTCAAAGTATAGAGTTGTTTAAGTCACTAAATGTGGCAATGACGCCAGAATTAAAGGAAGCACTTGTGCCCATGCCATTTAACGGCGACTTTACTCAGCAGGACTATGCACAGCAGTTGGTTGCTGAATATGAGAGCGCTGGAGTTAATGCAAAAAATGTGTGGATGCAATCTTTCAATCTTCAAGATGTGCTTTATTGGATTGATCAGGCACCGGAATGGGGCGAGCAAGCCGTTTATCTGGATGGTCGGTACAGGGACCAACTGTTTAACCATTCTGATGAAAGTTCCTGGAAACCGGGCATGCAAGAGCTTAAGAGCCAAGGCGTGAATATTATTGCACCGCCATTGTGGATGCTGTTACAGGAATCTGCACAAGGTGGCATCGTTCCGAGTGTTTATGCAAAAAAAGCAAGTGAGGCAGAATTAGATATCATCGCCTGGACACTGGAACGCTCGGGGCTGCTCAGCGCTGGCGGTGATTGGTATTATCAGACCGTTGACAACGCTATCAATAAAGATGGCGACGTGTACACTGTATTAGACGTGTTGGCAAAGCAGGTTGGTGTTGTTGGTGTCTTTACTGATTGGCCAGCAACGGTGACTTACTATGCCAATTGTATGGACTTGCCTTAACCAGTTAATCTTCGGTTGCGCTAATACCACTGTACTAAAACGATTTTTCGTGTTGAGTGTTATAAAGCGATAGCATTTAATCGTCTTGTAAGGTCTGCGTTAATTGCTCGAGAAATTTTGACGCTGCAACAGATAAGTGTCTGCCCTTTAGTTGACCAATGTGCAGCATACCTGCAGGTATGTCCTGTAAATCAACCGGTCGATAATCGAGATTGGAGTTATCTTGGTTCTTTAACAAACCGGCTGGCACGGTAAACGATACGAGATCGCTTTGCTCGATAATCGACCTAAGCAAGTAAAAGTTGTCCGATTCAATTGCCACATCCGGGGACGAGCTTAAATTGGCTGCAGATTTTTCGATTAAATGTCGAACACCATTGCTCTTGGTCGGCAGTGCCAAAGGCCATTGCAGGCAATCCCATAATCGCACGGCACCTTCACCTTGCAGTGCGTGTCCATGACTGAATTGAACATAGAGTTGTTGTGGAACAGTGATAATAGATTTAAAGTCTGGTGAGAGTTCTGGTTCGAATACGACGGCCAAATCAGCATTAAACGACTGTAGTTCTGTGGTTGCTGTATGTCTGGTGCACACTTTCAAGCTGAATGTTACTTCAGGGTGTTGTGCTCGATAGTTGTGAATTTCTGATGGCAATATGGACACCATTAGCGCCTGACTGCATGCAATAGCAATATGCCCTCGACGAACACCTTGTAAATCATTTATATGTGACTTCACTCTTTCCATGTCTGCCAACTGTTGGCGGAAATGGTGAATCATCAATTCTCCTGCTGCATTCAAACGTACACCTTTGGCAACGCGATCGAATAGCGGCACACCGATGTCTTCTTCCATCGCGATAATTCGTCTGTTCAGTGCGCTGGATGTTATTGCCAATTGATCGGCCGCTTTACGAATTGACCCAACTCTGGCAACGGTATCCAGATAGTGTAAAGGCAACTGATGTCTCATTGAGTAGAGTTTCCCTGTGCTGAATTATTTGATGCACCCTGCTTCTTAATTAGCAGAATGCAATCTTAAAAGCATCTTATAAGCTGAACAACATGTTTATCAATCCAGGTTAATAGAAATGAATTGTGTCAAATTT
>CAYTJF010000322.1:0-5250 GCA_964437945.1 uncultured Granulosicoccaceae bacterium | reverse complement strand
CTTTACTTAATACTAATTCGTTACTCGTATATTCCATATTTTTGAACATACCGACGGGTACACCACCCTTGCCGACTTCACGTATATTTTCATTATTTGGAGAACAGTGTATTGCAGCAGGGTGACCTGCCTGAGTAAAGCAAACCTCGCCTGTTTCGAGTTTTAGTAGTCCATATATAAGTGTAAAATAATGGCTATCGCCCTTTAGACCTGCGTACTCGTTGTTCAAACTTGAAACGGTGCTGATAACAGCTTCGGAAATGTTCTCATGTTTGCGGTATTGTGTGGCGCAAAGCCCTGCGGATTTGGGATTCAATTGCTTATGAATAGAGTATGAGATCATAGCGGCCGCTGGACCATGGCCCGTTACATCCGCAATATAGAAAGCCAATACTGAATCATTTAACTTAAACCAATCATGGATATCGCCTGCTACATACATTGCTGGCTTACTTAGCCCTCTAACTTCGTACTCTCCGTATTGCTTTGCTTCTGGAAGAATTTGTTCCTGTAAACTTGACGCCAATTGTAGATCATGAGTAACCGTATCGTGTCGGTTGTTTAGCTCTTGATATTGTTCCTGGCTCTCAAGAATCTGCTGTTGCTTTTCTCGCAGTGAGCGATTAGTTAGTTCAAGTTGCTCATGAGATTCACGCAGTTTTTCGTACGATAAATAGAGCTCCCGCGATTTCGACTCCAATAGCGTTTCTGCTTGTAAACGCCGTGCTTTCTCCCGTTCAAGCGCTCGTTCTAATACCTTAATATCCACAAGCTCGAATGCTACGCGTCAAGGACAGTCAGGTGTAGCGTACAAGCCTTTGCGCCATTATGCATGCAGTCAGTATGGTCAAGTGTGTACGTGGTATTAAAGTGAGCAGCAGCACCGGCAATTAAACCCGCTGCCAGATGGCATAGTTTTCGCGGTGATGTGTAGTACATTGTGAGCTCATTGTCTGACTCATCCTTGTATTTAAACTCTGGCAATATCGCTCCAGGGTGAAGCTTGCGTACTTCTACATGAATAATGCGATCAACACTTAGCAAAAAAGATTTTAGTGTCATATCGTCGGAGAAAAACTGTGGATTTGTTTCCAGAAACCGTGGAAACATATATTCACCAAAACTCGTTACAAGTTCACTAACTGGAATTCCCGATACTTCGTGAGCCGCACCAACAAGGTCCATTAACTCCTGGTCTGGATAGGTGTCGGTGGCGATGTATATTCCTGAGTGTCCGGATTTTTGCAGAATTGCATCCCAGGCCTCCAACCCGAAAACATCTTCCACCATATCAGCCATATAGTTGAAAATTATACCTTTCATAAATTCTGCCTTTGTTGGTAAGTATTCAAATGTTGGCGTGCTGTGATATCACAACACCATCGTGAAAAATACAGTTAAGACTTGAAGACTTTAAGCGCAGATTGAAGTGCTTTCTCGAATTAACACAGATGACTCTCCGAACGACTACAAGAAGCAGGCCAGAAGCTGATTGAATAGTTAAAAGTGGGTGAACTTTATGTTATCCAGGATACTGCTGAAAAACTGGAGCAAGCAATCAGGACTAGTCTCTTTGGTTGGAGAAATACCCCAATTTAGTGATGGAATACGGCCGTTTATGTGACAACATAATAGAGAGTTGAAAAGGGGTATTGGCAATGCGTCTTTACGAGATACAAATGTATTAGGGCACCATAACCAGACTTCACTAGTCGATTTATGAGTCGATTTATGAGTCGATTTATGAGTCGACTTATGTGTAATACCAAAATGGGTTGAATTACCCCAACATATTAATTTGTAAGTTGTTCATTAGCATTAGTTTGTAGTAGTTCTAGGAAAAACAACATGACCAGAACTGCAGGTATTTCGCTAGTCGATCTGTTCGACCTTATCGACCAGCGCAACACGTCGTTGCCTGGAAATTTCGTACAATTCAATAACCGATTTGTTGTTACCCAGCACCGTACAACACGCTCTGCCGGAGCTATTTTCCACCATGGTGTGCTGCAGTCTAATTCCAACACTTCAAGTTCAGATACCGAAGAGCTCGATATTGGCATCGGTACGCTACAAATTCCATTAATCCATGCGGGTGTGCCGTTTCAATTGGCTTTTGCACGCTCAGCTATTGTCGATAATCTGGAGCCCGCACCTGCATCCTGGCAGTTTGATATCAGGCTGGCTGATTTCACGCTGGTGCTAAATGCGCTGGAGCCTGCGATCTATGTTCCCGAAGTGGGCACATCACCAAGGCATCTGGTCCGCGATCCAGGGCGTGACAAAGTCAAGATTATAGGCAGCGCCACCGTACGATTTTCTCAAGTGGGCAATGCGGATGTTGTCACAAGCTTTATTGATGAAAGCGATCCGCTAAATCCCGCTGCAATTTCTGGCGGTGTTTTCAATTTAACTTGCAGCCCGCCGCATTTCTTCTTTGGTAAATCCCAACTGGGTATGACGATCAATCAGCTGGAATATGATTTTTCCAGCGTGTATTCACCACCAGCGGTTATAGAAAGAGGACAAAACGCTGCGTGGGAAGGCCTTTCTGTAAAGGAAGCGACTATTTACGCGCCGCGAAATTTACCGTTAGTTGGCGATGTATCTGGCAGTGTTAAAAATGCGCTGTTCGGAAAGCCGACAGGAATTCAGGGTGATTTCGAGTTGCAGTTTGGTCGTTCAGCACTTAGTCCAGATACGTTTCGTTTTAAGCAGGAAGGCGAAGACGAAGTTGCCGCACAGGGTGGAGGTTTATCTCGCACGGTGGACATTGTTGCTGATCAAGATGATGTAGTCACTGTACAGGCTGCCTTTACCGCCAGTAACCCACCCGATGGTGGCTCGTTAGAGGATTGGTCAGCGCGTTGGAATTGGCCGAACGGGCCAACCGAAGATGACGCTGATGTATCAAGCGGTACAGTCAGTCATGGGGACGAGTTGCGTGTCACTCCGCTGGAAAAAGTCGATGTTGTTGAAGACCCTATCGAGCACCCGGAAATTATCTTCCGTTTCGTAGCCGCAGGTGTCGGAGCTGTTGTTCGCGTTAATGTTAACGGCAATCAACTCGACAATGTTGTGCATCTAGGCGGTACCGTCGCAAAGCTCAACGATCTGACACTAGAAGCCGTTTCGTCAATTCCAGACTCATCTACGTTTGAATGGGAGCTTGCATCAAAGAACATAAGAAGCGTAGGTTCATCGTTTGAACTCGATGTAACCGGGCTGAATGGTGAGCACCTGATCAAGCTAAAAGAAAAGCCTGATGATGGAGACCCCAGTCGTGTCAGTCATGTCAAAGTAAAGATTGTCGAAACTGGTGAGCTATTGATTGGTACCCAGAGCGGTGTGTTTAGTGAAGCCGATCCGAGCGCACCACAGGAGCTGTCGGATGTTGAAGCCACTTATGATCTGAGTGATTTTCACGCAAAGGGCGTTACGAACAGCCAGGCTGAGCAGGCCAGATTAGAGTTCGCCACACCGGATGACACCACATCGGCTAATGTTGTTGTTCCAGAAGATGCTTTGGCGCAAGTAGTTGTCCCACGCGGTGGTGTTACAGCAGTGGTTGAGCACGATCGACATATTCGCGTGTTAATGGCCTTTGATGACAACGTTGTGCTTGGCTGGGGTTCGGAAAGTGGTTTGTCGCTTGCGCCTGTGGGTGCCAACGGTGGAAACAGCGAAGCAACCATTCGCCCCCAGGTTCAAGACTGGGCTGCCCGTTACCCTGATGCAGAGTTTCTGGTTATCGGGCGATGCGATGATATCGGTGAAGATAGGTACAACGAAGGTCTTGCTGAGGATCGTGCTGAGAAAGGTGCTGAGCTACTGACCGGTATTGATCCTACTGCTACAGCTATAGACAGCATTCGGGTACATCGACGTGGTGAACAGTCATCCTGGTTGGACCATACTCAAGCGCCTCGCACTGGTGACGAACTGGACGAAGATCCAATCATTGCACTCACGGTTAACGAGAAATCTGAAAGTCGATTGATCGAAGCACTGGAAGATCGCAATGGCTGGCCTACTAATCAGGATGTTGATCACGCAGCTGAAAACACGCGCGTACAGTATCGACGCGTAGACATCTATGCGGTTGAAGGCACACCTGCTGACGGCTCGACACGTGCCGAAAAAGAACCCGCACGCGACCCAACCTTGCGACGCTCTTATGTTCCTGCCAGCGATCGCACTCTGCTGCCTACACACGCACCGGATCCGCGCTTTGACTATCGCGTTCGATTGCTACTTGGCTGGGACAAGCCAACGGCTGATGGATTCGACAAAGCGGTACCTAATCTGGGCGAGTTGGATATTGTCTGGACGCCTGAGCAGACTCCGCTATTGCCGTTGGAGAATCCTAGCAGTGGCGCAGCAGAGTCTATCGACTTATCCAGTGAAACGTGGACCGTCGAGATGCGCTTTATTCACGACGAGATTACCGACTTCACTAGAGTGTCGATCGGCTTGCGCTCTGAAGGTGATGATGATGGGCTTGGCAGTGTTCAGAACAGCTTGCTTGCCTCAACTATGGCGCTTGCTCCGATGTTGTTATCGGGTATCGATCCGCAGGACGATGCGGTTGGGGCAGGTGCACGCATTACTGCTTTGGTTGGCTTAGCTGGTGTCTCTCAGGCTGATTTGGGCGGCGGCAGAAAACTGGTCAGTGACGATAGCAAGACTGCACTGATCGGTATACGAGGTGAGGTTGATATGCGCTCATCGGCCGATCCTGGCGCGGCGTATCAAATCAAATTGTTGGCAGAATACACCTGCACACTGCACATCGACTTTGGCAAGTTGGGTTTACGTACCAAGTCAGTTCCACCGGGTACCGATCCGGCTGATACCAATGCAGATGATCCTGCTAAAAAACCGGTGAAGTTGCGGTACAAAGATGTCGGTATCACCTTCGACAATACCAAGTCTGACTGGGAAAAGCTGGGCCTGGCCTATGACACGCGATCACTGGAGATAGAGGATCCAGGTGTCTGGGAGATCGACGGTGTGCTCGGTAAACTGCTGCGCGTTGTCGAAGTCGAGATGGGTAATGGCTCGCTGTGGATTGAAGCAAGACTTGCCATAGGTCTGAACCTGGGTGTTATCGAGATAACTGAAGCCATTCTTCGAATGACCTTCGAAGACACAGACCCCATTCAAATCCCCCGTTTCGAGCTGCGTGGTTTTGAGTTGGCTGCCAAAATTCCTGCCGTACTCGAAGGCTCAGGCCGACTGCGCATTGAA
>CAYTJF010000321.1:0-5255 GCA_964437945.1 uncultured Granulosicoccaceae bacterium | reverse complement strand
GATCTTCACCGGTGGACGCTGCCATATAACGACTGGCATGGTACAAAATATCGCCACCGCCCCAGTCAATAAATTCCAGCAAACCCAGCACAGCGAAACGAAATCCGAATCCGTAGCGAGTAGCCTTGTCTATATCTTCCGCTGTGGCCACACCCTCCTCTACCATGCGCGCAGCTTCATTCATCGCAAGTGCCTGAATACGCGGTACGATATAACCAGGACTTGCCGCACACACGACAGGCACTTTTCCAATTTCCTCCAGTAAGGCCTTTATGTGTTCGGTTACCAGAGGATCGGTTTGCTGCGCTGGCGACAACTCGACAAGTGGCACCAGATAAGCTGGGTTTAGCCAGTGTGCGTTTAAAAAGCGACGCGGGTGTGTCACCAAAGACTGTAGTTCATCAGAGAGTATCGTCGATGTAGTCGATGCAACAATCGCTTCGTTAAAGGCATGCTCACAAATTACTTGTAATGCTGATTGTTTAGCGTCCAGTGTTTCGGGTACAGCTTCAAAAATAATCGCAGCTTGTTTAAGTGCTGGTGCAAAATTATCGGCGCTGTAGTAGCTGACAAGGGACTTCATCTGGTCCAGCTCACTCGATTCAAGCATGCCGAAATCACACAACATTTCGAGTGTGGTAGCGACCTCTTTGCTTGCCGACTCTTGTAGCGCTACAAAGTCATTTGTCGACCTTGGCTTAAGGTCAATCAGGCTTACCGGGTAACCAGCATAGGCAAATGTAATGGCAATACCACGACCCATCCTGCCCATACCAACTGCTGCAATCTGTTTATCCATGCGAGTCTTCCGGCAAGCCGTCGATGAGCAGCGATTTCATTTGATCTCGTTGCAAATGCACAAGACCCAGATTGTCAAGTGTGCGACCGCTTTCTCTGAAATTGTCATCACAGATTGCAGAACCCAGTGCCAGCAAACCTGTTGCGACGGGTGCTTCAACCTGTGCCCAATCGGCGACTGATACCAGAAATGCCAAACCGATCTGTACATCTTCACGCATATAACGATGTTTGGTCAGTAGCAGTTGTTCACGCCAATCACCAGAGTCAGTCAGCTTGTCGTGTGCCAGGTTGCCATACATCCATTCCTCGCGCAGGTCATCATAGTGATCTGCCAATGGAAAATGCGGTGCGCCATAAGCAAGCGATTCACGCACGGCGACGCGTTCCGCATCCAGTTGATCGGTTACACGACGAATGGCAGGCTGAGTGCCTTCGTTATGAATATCCCAGTGTTCAAAATGTTCTATTGGTCCTGCGTTCATCAAGATTAGTGGCGGATGAATTGTCGGACCACCGTTCATCAATGCACCCGACAGCGCATCACCGGCATCTTCAACCGAAGGGTATGCCTGTTTAATCACATTAAGCGCGTGATGCTGCAGGCGCATTGGAAATACACCGGTAGGCAATCGTGTGGCGCGGGTGGTTATCGCAATTGTGTGGGTACCGTGCTTGCGCGTTAGATAAGGTAAGGTGCCCGCCTCCGCAAAGACAACGTCTGCTGTATTGCCAGCATCACGAACTATTTTCGCCATGATGTAGCTGCCGAAACTGCCTGGTGGTAGAAACACGACCTGACTTTCGATTAAGTGAGGTGACAGAAGCCTGGCAATATCTATCTGTGCATTGGCAGGTGTAGGGCAAACGATCAGCGCGGCATCGTGCACGGCCTGCTGTATATCGTTGGTGACCAGTGATAAAGCAATATCACGTTGGCCATTAACATCTTTTAGGGTTAAGACACCACCGTGATCACACAATGCGTTTATCGCTGATTGATCACGCCGCCATAAGCGTACCTCGTGACCCTGTTCAGTTAAATCGGCTGCAGCAGCAAAAGATCCGTTACCACCACCGAGTACCGCTATCTTCACATTGCGCTCCTATTGATATCACGAATTCTGCTGCGAAGACTGCCCGACTCGCGCCAGTCAACTAAGGATAACTTGCCACAAGAGCGTCTGAAACTCCACAGTTGTCGCCATTCTTCGCGTCTCATCGCGTTTCATCGCCTTTGGGAGCATTAAAATGTATAGTATGCCGCAGACAATCGCTGTTCGGCGTGGCATTACAGCCAGTGATCGAGTGACACACCGTTGCGTAGATGCTAAGTTACCACGATATGCGAATTCACAGCCGCGCCGGATATTGGTGAAACTGATTCGCGTAAATTAAATACATTATTGAAGACAAAATAGATCAAACATAAAATTTTTAGTTACTGGAGGAAACCAATTGAAAATACATAAACTATTCCGTAAGGCCACAATCAGTGCTGTCGCAATTAGTGCTATGGCATTGGCACCCGGTGCAGCATTTGCTGTCGACAAGGTGTCAGCCGTACATGCGTTTCCAACTTTCCTTGTCTACACCAAAACCTTTCTTGCCATGGTCGATGACATCAACAAGAAAGGCGAAGGCATTGTTGAAATTACGGTTAAAGGTGGTCCGGAAGCGATTGCCATGTTCGAACAACCCAACGCTGTTCGCGATGGCGTGGTAGACATGGTGCATACCCCAGGCAGTTTCTATGGCGCTTCGGTACCAGAAATCGATGCCATGGTTGCCTCCAATGTCACGCCAATGGAAGCCCGCGAAAACGGTGGTGCGGAACTGATGGACAAGGCCCACCAACAACGCTTTAACGTACGCCACCTTGGGTGGATAGATGGCGGCATTAAGTTCCACATCTACAATGCACAGGAATTTAATTTCGGTGACGACGGCGTTATTGACTTAACTGGTGTAAAACTGCGCGACAATCCAATCTATCATGCTTTTTTTGAAGCACTCAACGCAACCACCGCTTCAATGCCTGCCACAGAAGTTTATGCAGCACTTGAAAAAGGCGTGGTTGATGCTGCCGCGTGGACATCAATTGGTTTAATGGACCTTAAGTGGGATAAATTCATGAAGTATCGAATAGACCCCGAGTTCTACAATACTGACATCGGCGTGATCTTTAACAAAGACAGCTGGGAAGCCCTGTCGCCTGAGTCACAAAAGGTCATACAGGATGTTGTCATTGAATGGGAAGCCAAGTCCTGGGAAGATCGTCAGAAAGACAAAGTTGCCGACGCTGAAGAACTGACCAAACGCGGAATGGAATTCGTCTCCATGTCACCTGAGGCGTCTGAAAAGTATCTTCAGATGGCCAATGATGCTGCATGGGGCAGAATGAAGGAACGACTCGACGAAATGGGAGGCGACAACGCCTACGATGATCTTCGAAAGTTGTACTTCGGTGAATAAAGCCTGTTGACCAAAGAAGTTGTGTACTAATAAAACCGACTTTTTCATGCCGCATGATTAAGTCGGGATTTTAACCAACCCACTCCAAGCCATGCGCCTGATAGATAAATTATGCAACCTGCTGGCAATACTTGCCGGAATATATCTGGTTGTCATCATGTTTGCGATCGTTTTTCAGGCCAGCGCCAGAACATTGGGGTTTTCAGGTTCATCGCATTTTTTCACGTTTTCCGAATACGGACTCTTGTACATAGTCATGGCAGCGTCACCATGGCTGGTTCGCCTTAAAGGCCACGTGTATATCGAAATGCTGACAGCCGCATTACCCGACTCATTGGCTCCGGGTTTCTCACGGCTGGTTACACTTGTGTGTGTCATCATTTGTCTATTACTGGTTTGGTATACCGGTGAAGCCACGCTTAAGGCGTTCAATCGCGCAGACTTTGACATGCGTTCCCTGGACATGCCCAAATGGTTATTGCTGGTACCAATGCCAATCTGCTTCTTTTTAATGGCGACTCAGTTCATGCGGTTTGTGTTCGGCCCGGACACGCTGCACACCGGTGAAGCTGGCGTACACGAATGATGAATCGAATAACGATGTGCATTACCTGATGGAGTCGTCCTAGTGGAGTCAAACTAGTGGAGTGGTATTGGGCACTGGCGTTTTTATTGGGCATGATTTTGTTTTTCATGTTCATTGGCGTACCTGTAGCGCTGGCGTTTTTAGCAGCCAACATGGTTGGTGCAACCATCTTTATGGGGGGCAACGGTGACCTCTCGACACAAATGTCACGCGGTATCGGGCAACTTGCCAATAATGCCGTGCAGACTGTGACCACTTTTAATCTTATGCCCGTGCCAATGTTCCTATTAATGGGTGAGATATTTTTCTTTACCGGCCTTGCCAATCGAATGTTCAGCGCAATTGACAAACTGATGGGGCGCATACCCGGTCGGCTGTCGTTTGTTACTGTTGGTGGTGGTACTGCGTTTGCAACTTTGTCCGGTTCATCCATGGGATCAACAGCGCTGCTCGGTTCACTGATGGTTCCCGAGATGCAAAAACGCGGTTACAAAAAACACATGGCTATCGGGCCTATTCTTGGCACCGGCGGACTTGCCATGTTAATACCCCCCTCTGCCCTGGCGGTTCTGCTGGCAACGCTCGCCAACCTTGATGTTGGCCGCCTGTTGATCGCTGGCATTGTGCCTGGACTGTTACTGGCGCTTTTTTACGTGTTATTGATTCTGGTGATGTGTCTTATCGACCCTGACGCTGCCCCCGCATACGAGGTTGAAAAAGTCAGCTGGGCGACACGATTCAAGCTGGTTATATTCGATATTATGCCAATGATGTCTGTTGTTATAGGCGTTATATTATTTATACTTAATGGCTGGTCTACGCCGTCGGAGTCTGCAGCATTTGGTTGCGTCGGTGTTCTTCTGCTGGCGGCAGCTTATCGAAAGCTTACCGTTAAAAATATCATCGCCTCAGTAGAAGGAGCTTTACGAGTCACGGTAATGGCCTTGTTGATCATATTCGGTTCTGCCACGTTCTCGTCGTTACTGGCTTTTTCAGGCGCCAGTGCAGGACTCATCAACTGGGCAACCGGTTTTGAGCTTGCACCAATAGTGATGCTGCTGATCATGTTTGGCATCCTGCTGATTCTGGGCATGTTTATGGATCAATTATCAATGATGCTGCTGACCGTACCGATCTTTTTTCCGCTGGCGCACACACTGGATTTTGATTTAATCTGGTTTGCCGTAATTACCTTGTTGGCTCTCGAAATCAGTTTCACCACACCGCCATTTGGTCTGCTGTTGTTTGTGATGAAAGGCGTGTCTGCACCGGGTACGACGATGCGGGATATATACGTGGCGGCACTGCCTTTTATGGGGTGTGCAATATTTCTTGTTGGCCTGCTAATCATCTGGCCAGACATAGCCCTTTGGTTGCCTAACCTCGGTAAGTAGTG
>CAYTJF010000320.1:0-5305 GCA_964437945.1 uncultured Granulosicoccaceae bacterium | reverse complement strand
ACTAACTAGCGTATTATTGGAGCCAGCGTTAACCGCACTGATGTTTGTTCACACGCATCCCCTATCCCATTACCATCGCTATCGAGTTGCAAAAAATTACTCTTCGTCGGGCAATTGTCATGAAAGTTCAATACAACATCATCATCGCTGTCGCGATCATCACGACGATCGCACTCATCGCCCCGACCATCTGCGTCGATATCTGACTGCAATGGGTTGGACACTCTTACGCAGTTGTCGTTAGGGTTGTGTACATTGTCACCATCCATGTCGATATGCTCTTGCGGTAAATACTCATATGCACCAGCATCACAGTGTTCATCGGGTATAAAACCATTATCGAGTCTCGGAATATCACGCGAGTCGAAGGGTAAACAATTGGCTCTGGGTACCAGGTTACGCGCCTGGCTTATGATTGCGATTGGCAATGCTGGTATGGTATCACCGTAGTAATCGGGCTCTCCAGACAATAATGGCTCTGTTTCGGCGGGCTCGTTGATGCCAAGTTGTCCGCAACTGTCATCGTCAAGCACGTTGTGTGAGCTATTGCTGATCGACAGACTCGATTGTCTGATACCGCTGCAATTACCACCAATATTGTTGGCAATGATTGAATTTTGTAGGGAGAATCTGCTGTCGTCCAATGGCGCCGATACACGAATTCCGGCACCCAAACCAGGATCAGACTCATTGCCCCATATGGTTAAATGAAACAATATAATTCTAGCAAGTGTTGGCCGAATAAATAATGCACCACCACCCTTCGCAGCTCGGTTTTCAGTAAAGATGGTGTTACTGATACGAACACCGCCTTCGCCAACGTCAGACCAGATCGCACCACCATTAGTTTGAGCGCGATTGTCTTCGAACGTACTGCGCGTGATGCTCAGATCAATCGCCTTGTTCGAAGCGAATATAGCCCCACCTCGAGCAGCAATGTTACTCTGAAAATAGCTATGCTCTACGGATAATCTTGCTCCAGCATCGGCGGCTATAGCGCCGCCCTGCGCTAACTGAACATCATTGACAGCCGAAGTACGGTTGTTGACAAAAAGTGTTTTTGAAATTTCCAGCAATTTATTGTGTTTGATAGCGCCGCCAGAGCCTCTACCCAAAACTCGATTATCTGCAAATTGTGAATTACGGATGAAGGTGTTGCGATTGCTCAACAGTGCGCCACCACCGGCATTGTTGCCAGCATTCAGGTCATTACTATTAATAAAAAGGCCATTTTTGAATTCAACACCGTCTATGATGACCGGTAAGCCATCATGTTCTGCCGTGCCTGGTACTTCCAACAAATTTAAAAGTCGAAACGAAGCAGACTCTTCTGAACGCTCCAGAGTCCCGTTGCGCAACTCTAAACTGTGACCGTCGTCCGGTTTCAGAATAAGCTCTGCGGTGAGCTCAAATGTGTTCCAGCCCAGATTAACAATATCATCCTGAGCGTTTGTGCTCGCCGTAGCAAAAGCGTCTACCAGCTCAGCAGGTGTGGACGGATTGAAAACCGCTGCATGGGCGGTTGGTTGTAAACCGGGCATAGCGCTAACGCTAGACACAATTACAACAGAAAGTACAACGTGTGCCAAGAGGGCTGTAAACCGACGCACTGGCCGGATTAATCCGTATCCGTAAATGGCTACTGCTTCCATTTTATTCAGGTCAAAAAATGTCGTCAGAGACGAACAATCCACAGTATGACATACGCGACCAACCATTTTTGTACAACCGGTCACGACATAGGTAAGCTTTTGTAAATAGATGTCTCAGTGTTAACGTCGTAATAGTACGTAGTTGAATTGTTTCACGAATGTGCAAAATCAAATACAGTATTTAACAGCCACAAACTTCCAACACCGCCAGGTCAAAGCAGAGTCGCTTGCTATTGCAGGTTTTGTTTGCTCGGATGATTAAGTTGGGGCTGTTGTACTTTTTAGGTATGACTACCAGAGAGATATTTTTCAGACTTCCGTGCCTGAATAGATTTACCTGAAAGGGTCTGACAAATCGGATTTAGTAGTATGGGTTTCGACCGATTGGGTGAATCAAATAGTTTTTTCTGAAAAGTTTACCCGGTCTTTCTATCGGAGAATAATCCCGTGGATAAATATCGATCGCCTCGATCACATGCGATAGTGACGATGACACTGTTTTTCAATACATTCAGTAGTCGCAATGCTGCGACCATGGCCCCGCCTGTTGAAACACCAGACATGATACCTTCGCGCGACGCCAGTTGCCGCGCCATATCTTCTGCATCCGACTGGCTCACATCCAGTATACGGTCGACACGTTCAGGCTGATAAATTTTTGGCAAATACGCCTTTGGCCAGCGGCGGATTCCTGCAATACTGGAGCCATCTTCTGGCTGTACACCAATGATTTGTATGTCAGGATTTTTCTCTTTCAGATAACGCGACACCCCCATTATGGTACCTGTTGTACCCATTGAACTGACAAAGTGTGTGATCGTTCCTTCCGTTGCTTCCCACAATTCAGGCCCTGTGCTTAAATAGTGAGCCTTTGGATTATCCGGATTGGCAAATTGATCCAGCACCAATCCTTCACCTCTTGCTTGCATTTCCAGCGCTTGATCACGCGCAAACTCCATACCCTGCTCTTCAGTCACTGACACTAACTCAGCACCGTATGCACGCATGGAGGCCCGGCGTTCTTCGGTCATGTTGTCCGGCATAATTAAACGCAGCCTATAACCCATAGAAGCTGCAACCATCGCTAATGCTATACCAGTATTGCCGCTGGTGGCTTCGATTAGCAGGTCTCCTGGCTTAATGCTGCCACGGGCTTGCGCCTGTCTGATCATGTTCGTTGCCGGACGGTCTTTAACCGATCCAGCAGGATTATCTCCCTCAAGTTTGCTGTACACCTTGTTATTGTTTGCATTAGCGGCCAAACGCTGAATAGGAACCAGTCGGGTCTTACCGACCTGCTCTATAAGTGTTGGAATGTGCATACTTTTTACCGTTTCGAATTTGTTGTTACTGATTGTGAGCCTGTTCAAGAATAATACTCAAAATGAGCTCAGTCTGGCTCTGTAAATCCAAGGTATCGCAGCTAATTGAGTGAAGGTTACTCATGCCGCGAATCCAGGTTATCTGACGTTTAGCCAGTTGACGTGTGGCCGCCTCTACCTTGGACGTCATTGAGTCTACATCGTCAGCACCATCTAAGTGTGCCAAAGCTTGACGATAACCAACACTGCGCATTGATGGTAGTTCAGCATGTAAATCGTAAGTTCGACGCAAATCAGCAACTTCATCAAGAAAACCGTTTTGTAGCATTTGGCTAAAGCGTTTGCCTATGCGTTCATGCAACCAGGCTCGGTCATCTGGTAGTAAGGCAAATTTAATCGGCGGTGTTGACAGCATCGGCTTGGTATTCTTTTGTAATTCAGATAATGCCACGCCAGTAATCTCATACACTTCCAGAGCCCTCTGCAGCCGCTGGGGATCGTTTGGGTGGATACGAGCCGCAGCAGCACTGTCAACCAACTCAAGTCGCCGATGCATGGCCTGCCAGCCAATGCGTTCAGCTTCAGCACTCAATGCTTTACGCACTTCTGGCGAGGCGTTCGGCAAAGGTGCGATGCCATGTTCAAGCGCATTGAAGTACAGCATAGTGCCACCGGTTAATAAGGCTTGCTTACCTCGAGAGTGCACATCATCAATAACCGCTAATGCATCGTTGCAGAATCGTGCAACTGAATAAGCATCATCTGGGGTACACAGGTCAATTAGATGATGTACAATCCCGGCGCGTTCCAACATATCGGGCTTAGCTGTCCCGATGTTCATGCCCTTGTATACCAAGGCAGAGTCCACGCTGATAATTTCAGCATCAAGCCCGTGTGCTACATTTATAGCGCAACTGGTTTTACCGCAAGCGGTTGGCCCTAGCAGAAATATAACCGGTGACTTATCATTCATCGTTATAGTTAGCGCCCACGATTTACGTCCACAGTGTACTTTCTAACATAATTTGCTCACACAGACACTAAATATCAATCACTTACACTAATCTATAGCATATGCTGCTGCAAAGATTTTAAGAGAATTCTGATAGTGAGCAAGAGTGGCGATACGCCTATCGAGATACACGAATCGCTTCTATTTCGTGAATGAAGGCTTTTATGGCCGACGGCCACCTATTACCGACAATCTCCGTTGGAACTAGTAAACAACTGACTAACACGTTTGATATAGAGTAACTAAACGAAAATGCCCATACTCAAACGTTCCTCTGGTAAAAAACCTAACGACTCATAAAAAAGCTGCTACTTCTTTATTTGTTGCGCAAATTTGTAGATTTACTTTGACACAGCCAATATCTTTGAGTGATTGCATTGCATATTTTACTGACGCGGTACCGGTGCTACTGCGTCGTTTTTCCTTGATTGTCATAACGGCATACAACCATCCACGATGTCCATCATAGCCAGCGATGCATGCACCGACTAGTTTGCCTTCTTTCTCCGCTACAAATATCAGGTCATCTACCGCGAGTTTCGCGTCGATAACAAACGCAGGTTTGTTGTGCGACGGGTCATCCGATAATACTTCCATCCACAGGTCAATCAGGGATGACTTTATCGGAACATCTATACTTACGTACATTCATTTTCTACTAATGTTCAATTCCACCCCAAGCGCTGATCATCCAGCCGCTAATGCACGGATACCATCCTAATAAATACGTGGATACCATGACAAGATAAAACAGCGATAGCCCGCATTACTTTGCAGCAGTAGTGCATGTAGGTGATGTCTTAAGTTTATATTTTCACTTAAGGTAGCAAAGTCCTCTTTGCGGTCTTTGATTTAGTTTGAGAAAATTGGAAATCAGTTGGAAAAGAAAATACTCTTCAGTGCCCTTTGCAGATAGTCATGTTATTAAGCGATAATGCAATATGTCCACAAGACTTTTCCACTATAGCGATATAAACTCGATTGAACGGTTTGTTCCGCGACCTGTAAAAGTACCTTCAAAACGAGCGGCTGGCTTTGAGTGGCTTAACGGCCCTCTAGTTTGGGCCATAGATGAATGGCACCAACCTATGTACCTCTTTCCGAGAGACTGTCCACGTATTTTACTATGGGTCACAGCACAAACTAACTCCCAGGATGTGAGAAGTTACTTAGGCGACACAAAAGCACGAATGGTCGCTTATATAGAAGAAAGATGGATGTCTCAAGTCAGTTCTGAAATTCTGTATCGGTACGAGTTGCCAGCCTCATCATTCAAGTCATTAGACGACGCAGGTATGTGGATAAGCGATACAACTGTC
>CAYTJF010000319.1:0-5351 GCA_964437945.1 uncultured Granulosicoccaceae bacterium | reverse complement strand
TAAGCCCACAGCATCATTCTACCGTTGATACGCGATCCGAAGCCGGTTTGCTCTCGAGAATGACGGCGTGGTTTAAACGCAATTTTTAGGGGACCGATTCAGCAGTAATGCTGAATTGGAATCATTGCAACTTTATTTAATAGGTTTTTTATAAACAGTGACTAGAGGACGTAACTTATGTTTGAACTCGTTGATTCAATAAACGACGCACCAGTGATCAAACTCATCGGTGTTGGCGGCGGTGGTAGTAACGCTGTCCAGCACATGGTGGCATCTGGAATAGAATGTGTTGATTTTATCTGTGCAAATACCGATGCGCAGGCTTTGAAATCCATGCATGCACAAACCATTTTGCACATCGGGCAAAGCATCACCAAGGGTCTTGGCGCTGGTGCTAACCCCGAGATTGGCCGTCAGGCGGCGATGGAAGATCGTGATCGAATTCAGGACCTGATCGAAGGCACAGATATGCTATTCATCACAGCCGGTATGGGGGGTGGAACCGGTACGGGTGCAATTCCAGTGGTTGCACAAATCGCCCGTGAAATGGGTGTATTGACTGTTGCAGTAGTAACCAAGCCATTTCCTTTTGAAGGTGGCAAGCGGATGCAGATAGCACAGGCTGGTATTGAAGAGCTTCGTTCTCATGTTGATTCATTAATCACCATCCCGAATGAGAAGCTTTTATCTGTGCTTGGCAAGAACATCAGTCTGCTTGATGCTTTTCGTGCGGCAAACGATGTGCTGCGTGGCGCGGTACAAGGCATTGCTGAGCTGATCACAAATCCTGGCCTGATCAACGTGGATTTCGCGGATGTGCGAACCGTTATGTCAGAGATGGGATTGGCAATGATGGGATCGGGTATTGGTCGCGGTGACGAACGTGCAACCGAGGCTGCAGAAATGGCCATTGCCAGTCCGCTGCTCGAAGACATCGATCTGGCCGGGGCGCGCGGAATTCTTGTGAATATCACCGCAGGATTAGACATGGCTATCGGTGAGTTTGAAGAAGTGGGCAATGTTGTGCGTTCATTTGCTGCAGATGATGCTACTGTCGTCGTCGGCACCGCGATCGACGAATCTCTGGAAGGCGAACTTCATGTAACCGTTGTAGCTACTGGCCTGGGCCAGCAAGCACAATCACAAGCTATTCGAGGTGTTCGCGCTCAGGCAAATAGACAAACAGCAGGACAAACAGCGGCACAGGCAGCAACTGGTTCAATGCAGGCCACTGGCACTGGCGGAGCTCGGCAGAACTACGCACCTACGGCAGGTCAACAACCGGTCTACGGTGGCACGCCGAGTAATGCTGGTGGTCGTCCGTATACTCCGGCACCATCGCATGCTTATGGGAGCGGTAATAGTACCGGTCCCAACTACGACAAACCACAGGTTGTTCGAAAAACGGCCCAAGGTACTGCTGCCAGTAGTGGAATTCCATCGTCAGGTGGTTCAGGTGAGCACGATTACCTGGATATTCCAGCGTTTCTGCGCAGGCAAGCTGATTAGCCTGGAACGAGATTACCAGTGCTTAAGGTAGGTGGAGCGCATTTGTGCGATCAGATATTATTCAGCGGTTATGCAAGGCTCGCAGTTTGAGCCTTGTAACAGCTCGTACCACTAGCATTATTCATCGGCAGAATTAAGGATCAGCTGCTATATAATGTATTGGTTAGTTATTAATCGCAGTTAGGATCAAACAGTGATAAGACAAAGAACTCTAAAAAACACCATCCGGGCGACCGGAATCGGGCTTCATACAGGGAAAAAGGTTTACCTTACCCTTAGCCCGGCGCCGATCGACACCGGTGTTGTTTTTAGAAGAGTCGACTGCAATCCACCCGTTGTTATCCCCGGCCACCCGTTGAATGTGCAAGATACCGAGCTTGCTACGTCACTGGGCAAGGACGGTGTTCGCGTATCAACCGTTGAACATTTAATGGCGGCTCTAGCAGGTCTGGGCATAGATAATTGCTTTGTCGACGTCAGCGCCGATGAAGTACCTATTATGGACGGCAGTGCTGCACCATTTGTATTTCTGGTGCAGTCTGCCGGTATTCTTGAACAGGGTGCTGCAAAGAAATTTACCCGTATCAAGAAGGTCATCGAAGTGCGAGATGGCGATAAATGGGCCAGATTCGAGCCTTTCAACGGCTTCAAAATGAAATTTACTATCGATTTCGATCACCCGTTGTTTAACGGAGAACCGCAAACCTCTGAAGTCGATTTCTCTACCACATCGTTTGTGCGAGAAATCAGTCGAGCCAGAACTTTTGGCTTTATGAGCGACATTGAAGCCTTGCGCAAGCGTGATCTGGCTCGTGGTGGCAGCATGGATAACGCTATCGTGATCGATGACTACCGTGTTTTGAACGAAGATGGTCTGCGATACAAAAACGAATTTGTGCGTCACAAAATTCTCGATGCCGTCGGCGATCTCTATCTTTTGGGTCATAGCCTGATCGGCTCATTCACCGCATACAAATCTGGTCATGCATTGAACAACCGCCTGCTTCGTGAGCTGCTCGTCAATCAATCTGCGTGGGAAGAAGTGGTGTTCGAAGATGTCGAAACTGCTCCAATTTCATACACTCAACCTCTTGAAGCGGTTGGCTAATAAATAAGCCAGCTCAATTTATTTTGAGCGGCTCGCTTCATCATATTGATCGGTTATCGATCATCAACAGGGTCAGAATCACCTTCCAACTCTTGAGCAACTGTTGCTGATATCGCGGCAGCTGCCATCGCTGCAGGTGTAGCAGAATCCTTTTTAGCACCTGTGGTGTCATCCCCTTCAGGCAGTAGTTTTTGTTCTAAATCCTTTTTTTGCAGATCTTCCAACTCTTCAGGCAATCGTACTTTAACTTCGCGACGGGCAAATTCAATGCCTTCCGCAGCCAACGCATCTCGAACTCGCGTATAGGCCACTCGGCGAATGACCCATTGTTCGCCCGGTACAACGGTAAATTTCATTCGAACAATTAAGGCAGATTCTTCGACACGCATAACACCTTGCGACTTTAGAGGTGCTAAAAAATGCCGGCCGTGTTCCTCATCAGCCATTAACTCTTTACCAATTCTCTTGATTATCTTGCGAACTTTTTCCAGATCTACATCATAGGCGAGCCGTAATTCAAGCTTCATGGTAGTCCAGTCGCGACTGTGATTTTTTACCGTTTGTATTTCACCGTAAGGAATAGTTTGAACCGCCCCTTGGTGATGTCGCAACTGCATAGAGCGAACCGACAATTTCTCAACCGTGCCTCCCATATCAGCCAATACAACGTATTCGCCTTTTCGAAATGCGTCATCAACCAAAAAGAAAACGCCGGAAAGAATGTCCTGAACAAGCTTTTGGGAGCCAAACCCAACAGCGATTCCCACCACGCCCGCGCCTGCCAGTAATGGTGCGATTTGAACACCCAAGGTACTCAACACCGACATCACCACGGCAAGGAATACAACGACTAACAAGGTAGTACTAAGTAATGGCAGCAGTGTTTCACTGCGCGATGCGCCTGCACCGCCGCCTTCATCCCTTTCAACCTCACCGTCCTCCGGACTATCTGGCAGTTTGTGTTCAATCCACAGTTGAACGATCTCCCAAACAATAAATCCAAAGACTAATATGGCGCCAATATCGGCCAGAATGGAAACAAACTCTCGATCTCCAGTACCTAATTGACTCAGAATGGGAATGTTTAGCACGCCAACAATGTCTATCAACAAGATGGATATCATTACCAATCTGACTATGTTGCGGATAACAAAGATAAATCGTGATCTGCGTTTCTGGAAACTGGCATTTTGAAACACGGGTAAGCTTGTCAGCCTGTTCAGCAAAGAGGACACAATCAAATCAACCCAGGGAAATAATATGATTATCCACCAGGCTTGCTGAAGTGCGTCCAGATGCGATGGTCTGCCATTGACTATCGTTATAATCTGCCAAAGACAAAAAACGATCAGTAACGAGACACTAACAACCGTCGGCCAGATCTTTGCTCGTGCAGCAAACTGATAGGGTTTGGACGTGGTGTCAGCCTGTCCGGCCGAACCAAACAATACGCGGTCAATATCATTACGTGCTAACCAAACACCACCGATGATCAGCGGGTTCATCAACAAACCGAACGTTAACGCCATAGACAAGATAGAGTGATCTTTGGACAGACCGAATTGAACCAGGGTCATAACGATTCCGTGGAATACCAGATAGTAGATTGCTAAAAAGCTTATAAAGCTTATTTCCAACATGGATTTGTTAATTCTTTCGTCAATAAGATGAAGCCCCCTGGGTGGAGAATACATAAGGAATTTAAAAAGAATCATCAGGAATCTGGCCTTAACGGTTAAATCAAAGAAACGCGTTAACGCTGCATGGGAATTGCTGGAATGATCCAGCAGAATGTTGGCCATCACATGACCGGCAATAGCAAATATAATCAGGCCAATACCGTGGAAAAGTAAGTAATACAGCGGATATTTAATTCGTAGTTTCCAGTCATCTTGTTGAGAAGAATTAAATTCGGGAAATTTTTTATTGTACCGATTGCGCATACACAGCGATTCTATTGTCCACGATGCAAGTATCAGCAGTACCAATAAACCCAAAATTTTGAAGAGTCCCCAGTATCCTTGTCCATCAGATATGTTATTTACAATGTCAGAAACGTCTGCGAAATAGGTGCTGGCTGAATCGCTAATCTCCTTTAACCTGCCACCCAGTACTGTGTCCGGATTACCAACGCCTTTTAACAATTCCAGCATGGAAGGCACCGCTTCCAGTACCACTTGTTGACTATCCTCTGCGTCTGAACGCAAATTATCGATCAGTAAATTGCGAACTTGCTCTTCACCCAGTGGTGCAACAAAATCAGTGACTTCATCTGGGGATAAATCTTCTGGTATTGCTACTTGACTTAAGGTTGCATCAGCCTCACCGGTAGATGATGGAAGACCTGCACTTAAAGCTACTGACGAACACCAAAGCAATACGAAACCAATAATTCTTATAAGCGAAGAGAAGTGCATTGTTTGAAGGTTCCTGGGAATTATTGTGAATATACTATATCAAGGGGCTGGCCATGCGGTAGCAGCATCGATAACGCTAATATGATCGATGACTACTGAACGAAGGTTATCTGCGCTGCAAAAACGAATTCGAGTCTTACCAAATTTTCGATAACATCGGCAATCTACATCTTATAGGCGATAGCCAAATTGGCTTATTCGCGGGCATTGAATCGAGTCTTGCACTCTTCAATTACTTGCTTCGTGAGCGGCATGTTTGCTTGTTAATCAATTTGTCAAAAACTAACATAGTGTTTGAATGTGTCTGCACAGCTGTA